>MTML01000102.1 GCA_002011215.1 Archaeoglobus sp. JdFR-24 | reverse complement strand
AGGTTTAAGGAGATGAAGAAATACAAGCTGAAGAATCTTGACTGTGCAAACTGTGCAATTAAAATAGAGAAAGAGTTGAAAAAACAAGAGGATGTAAAGTTCGCTGCTGTAAACTTCTCCACATCTGAGCTTGTTGTTGATGCAAAAAACATCGAAAAAGTACTCAAAACTATCAAAAAAGTGGAACCAGAAGTAGAGGTTCTGGAAGTTGATAGCAAAGATGAAAAAGAGGAGGAGAGGGGAAAAGACCCTAAAAAAGAGATAATTTCGATTATCGCCTCTGCAATTCTATTAGCTGCAGGAATAATTTTAGAGCAACCCCTCCACTCAATTCCTGCAGCTGAATACACTGTGTTCCTCTCTGCCTACCTGATAGCTGGTTCCAAAATCATCTGGAAAGCTGTCAGAAATCTTACAAGGGGAATCGTATTTGATGAGAACTTCCTTCTGAGCGTAGCAACAATAGGTGCTATCGCAATACACGAAATGCCCGAGGCTGTTGGTGTGATGCTCTTCTTTAGAGTTGGAGAATTCTTCCAAGATCTTGCAGTGGGGAAATCCCGCCGATCAATAAAGGCCTTGCTGGAGATTAAGCCCACATATGCAAACCTGAAAGTTGATGGGGAAACAGTAAGGGTAAAGCCAGAAGAAGTAGAAGTTGGGAGTTTCATTGTTGTCAAGCCTGGTGAGAAAATACCGCTGGATGGTGTAGTAGTTGAGGGTTTGTCGGTGGTCGATACCTCTACTTTGACCGGCGAGTCAAAGCCAAGGAGTGTTGTTGAAGGAGATGAAGTTCTTTCAGGCATGGTGAACATGAGCGGTCTGCTTACAGTGAGAGTTACAAAGCCCTTCAGCGATTCAACTGTCTCAAGAATACTCCAGCTGGTAGAAGAGGCGGGGGGCAGAAAGGCGAGGGCGGAGAAGTTCATAACCCGCTTTGCCCGCTACTACACACCTGCAATTATAGCCATGGCAGCAGGAATTGCAACTCTGCCACCAATAATGTTCGGCGAAGCATTTGCTCCATGGCTTTATCGAGCCCTCGTTTTACTCGTTATTGCATGCCCCTGTGCACTCGTACTATCAATCCCTCTTAGCTACTTTGCCTCTATTGGGAAGGCGGCAAGAGAGGGGATATTAATTAAGGGAGCCAACTTTATCGATGCACTAAAATCTACAAAAATTGTCGCTTTTGATAAAACCGGAACGCTTACGCAAGGCAGTTTCAGAGTTGCAGAAGTTGTGGCAAAGAACGGATTTGATGATAGAGAGGTTCTGAAGTTCGCTGCCCTCGCCGAGACACATTCAAATCACCCCATCGCCAAATCGATAATCGAGGCATATGGAATGACTAATGGCACAGTGAAGAGTTACCAGGAACTCGCAGGAAGAGGTGTCAGGGCAGAAATTGATGGCTATACGATAATAGCCGGTAACGATGCTCTGATGCATGAAATGGGTATAGAGCACGACTCATGTGATGTTGAAGGGACTGTTGTTCATGTAGCAGTCAATGAGGTTTATGCTGGTTACATAGTGGTAGCAGATCAGCTGAAAGATGATGCGAAGAAGGCAGTAGAAGAGTTAAAGAAGCTTCGATGCAAGGTGGTGATGGTCACTGGAGACAGCAAAGAAATTGCCGAAAGAGTTGCTTCTCAGCTTGGCATAGATGAATATTATGCTGAACTGCTACCTGAAGATAAAGTGGGAGTTATAGAGAAACTTAAGGTGAGAGAAAAAGATAACGTGGCTTTCGCCGGAGATGGTATAAACGATGCTCCGGTTATAGCTAGAGCAGATGTGGGCATTGCGATGGGAGGACTTGGGAGTGAGGCGGCAATAGAGGTGGCTGATATCGTCATCATGGATGATAAACCATTAAAAGTGCCAAGATCTATCAAGCTTTCGCAGCGAACGCAGCGCATTGTCTGGCAAAATATAAGCTTTGCTCTGGCTGTGAAAGGATTTTTCATAGCTCTCGGATCACTTGGGATGGCAACTATGTGGGAAGCTGTGTTTGCAGATGTTGGTGTCACTCTTATTGCAGTCCTCAATTCGATGAGAATTTTGAGGTGATGTGGTGCTCTACGCACTTGACCTCTTCTTATTTTTCCTCTTGGTAATCTACTGCTGGTTCGAAATAAAGAAAATCTATGAAAGAGGAGAGATACTGCCACACCACGTTTCAGCTTCAGTATGGGCTTTATATATACTTCACATCATTCTGGTGCTGTGGACGTCGGTAAAGGGATTCTGGCCAATTCCGATTAATATAACTGTTGCTTTGGTTACTGGAGTGATATTTATCCTAACGGGACTCACTATGATGATTGTAGGTATCTTGGAGTTCCGCTCGTTCAAGAGGATGTCGGGGTTAGATGCTTCGAAGCTCATAACCACAGGCATATACCGCTACAGCAGAAATCCCCAGAATATAGGGTGGTTCTTAGCTCTTGTTGGAATATCCATCATGGGCCGCTCACTTCTTGCACTTCTGCTTACAGCAGTATTCATCACTGGATTTTACATATATACCGTTAAGCTTGAGGAGCCATACTTGGAGCGCATATTTGGAGAGGAGTATAGATGGTACAAAGAAAGCACCTCAAGATATTTTGGATTGTTCAAAGGAAGGAATTCGAATACAGACAGGTTATAAATAATTTAAAAGATAAACTACAAAAGGTGGACAAAATGACTTCACAAAACCACAAAGTATTACGAGTGGATAGGAGCAAGGCTCAGGCAAAAAAGGCTTACGATAAGATTAGCCGATTTTATGATTATTTTGCCGGAGTCTTTGAGAAAAAATATAGAAATAGAGCGTTGGAGCTGTTGGACATTAAAAAAGGAGAAATTGTTCTGGAGATTGGTTTTGGAACCGGGCACTGCTTAAAGAAAATGGCGGAGTTAGTAGGTGAAGAGGGCAAGGTTTACGGTATCGACATTTCATCTGGGATGTTGGATGTTAGCAGGCAAAGACTCGAAAAAGCTGGGCTTTTAGATATGGTTGAGCTATACTGTGGGGACGCCTCAAAATTACCCTATGAGGATAACAAATTCGATGCTGTTTTTATGAGCTTCACTCTTGAACTTTTTGATACACCCGAAATCCCGAAAATTCTTAACGAGATTAAAAGGGTCTTAAAACCAAATGGAAGGCTTGGAGTTGTCAGCATGTCAAAAAAAGATGGAGATTCAATCTTATTGAAGTTGTACGAATGGATGCACAAAAAATTTCCTCAATATGTTGACTGCAGACCAATTTATGTTGAGCAATCAATACGAGAAGCTGGATTCGAGATAAAGTACAAAGAAAAAGTAAAGTTGTTTGGACTGCCGGGGGAGATCGTTATTGCTGTAAAACCACCTAAATCGTAATGGATTTCTTCATCTTCGTCGGGGGAAAGTGAGCAGGATTTGAGGCTGATGGATGACTTCGACTAACATTGCATCTTCCTGTTTATTCATCGTTTATCCTATTACAAAAGGTTTATCCTATTACAAAAGGCCATCAAAATGTGATAAACTGTTATACTGGTGCTTAGCGATTAATTATTTGTTGCATTAATTTGTTGCATTATTTACTATAATATTGTATGCAATATGACTCTTGACGGATGACTCTTGACGGACGAGCAACTCTGCAGCACTTCCCGTCTTGCCTTCGTTTTGCTCGGTCACTCAACAATAGATAAAAGGGAAATTTGCTAAACGAACTTTTTTATTTGCGATACGTTAGATAAAATAAATGTTTAACAGATAAACTAAAGAGGGGTCGAGGATGGAAGACCTGATTACACCAGAACCAATAAGTACTAAAGGCAGAATGATGATAGGATTGCTTTTCTTAGGTTTTATTGCTTTATGGATTCTAGGAGTTTATGCATATTTTACCCTGCCTGAAAGAATTCCAACTCACTTTGGCTTCAGTGGAGAACCGACTTCCTACGGTAGAAGGGAAGTATTTTTGCTATTACCAGCAGCATTCAGTCCAGCCCCAATAATCTTTCTAATAATAATCAGATACCGCTTCACACTCCTAAACAAGTATCCATACCTCATAAATCTTCCAGCATTCTTTACGCATATCACTAAAATCCCGTCAGAAAGAAGAAGTTTATGGGTTAACAGGTATTTCAAGGCGTTGATAGTCCTTGGCGTCTTCATTACATACTACCTCTTGCTCCTGGAGTGGGGGATATATGTGGGAAACCTGACAGGGCGCTTGCCCTACTGGTTCACGCCTGCAACACTTCTGATGCCATTACCACTTATACTGTCCTTTCTTTTCTATCTCCGCAGGTTATCAGAGAAGATGATGGCAGAGGCAGAAATTGATGAATACAAACTTAATTGACATTAAATAGGCCAAGCCTCAATCTAATCTCAAACGAAACATGCAAAATCAACACAAGATTTAAAATTAAAAAATAAGAGATAAGAAAATATGGTTAAGGTTCTTGTTGCCTTCCCTCTGGATGAGAGATATATAGCGCAAATCAGAGCGATAGAAGGTGTCCAAGCTGTAAAGGCCACTGAGCATGACGAAATTTTGAAGGAAATAGAAGATGCCGAAGTTCTATTCAGCAATAAAATAACTTCTGAAATATTCAATAAAGCAAAAAAACTCATGTGGATTCAATCTCCCTTTGTTGGAGTAGATTCGCTGTTGATAGATGAAGTCAGAAACAGTAATGTCATTGTAACCTGTGCCAGAGGAATCCATGCATCCCAAGCCTCAGACCACGTTTTTGCACTGATTTTGGCCTTCGCCCGAAAACTTCCCGAACTCTTGGAAGACCAGAAAAGAAAGGTCTGGAAGGTGAGACATCCTATCCCCTTCGAACCCCTTGATGAGCTGAAGGGGAAAACTCTGGGCATCATCGGGTTTGGCTCAATAGGCAGGGAAATTGCAAGGAAGGGGAAGTGCTTCAGCATGAGAGTTATAGGTGCCAAAAGAAGCCCATCAAAGGTGGAACACGTAGATGAAGTTTATGGTATAGATGACATTGATACGGTGCTTGCGGAGTCTGACTACCTCGTCCTCTGCGTTCCCCTCACACTTGAAACGGAGAATTTGATTGGAGAGCGTGAGCTGAGAAAAATGAAGAAGACAGCATATCTTATAAACATCGCCAGAGGTGAGGTCGTGGACGAGAAGGCTTTGATTAAGGCTCTTCGAGAGCGGTGGATCGCTGGTGCCGCTTTAGATGTTGTGACAACAGAACCATTGCCAGAAACATCAGAGCTTTGGGAGCTGGATAATGTGATAATAACACCCCATGTGGCTGGCTCAACTCCTCGCTACTGGGAGAGGGCACTCTCAATTTTTATGAAGAATCTCAGGAGGTTTTTGAAAGGTGAAGAACTCATCAACGTGGTGGATAAGATGAAAGGATACTGAATTATATGTTCAGAATTGATCAAGAAGTTTAAAGGAGAGTCATGAAATTATTGTGAGTGGGAAAAGTCCAGCATATTCACACTATCCCGAATTCAACTAGCAATAACAATGGCTGTTGGTGCAGTAGTTGGGTTGTCTGTCTCGATTGGAAATATGATGTTACCACTAATTGCAGTTGTAAGTGTCATTTTGATTGTATTGGGTAAAAGCGGGAGCATCGGGGTTGCACAAGCTGGCTTTGCGTTAGGTTGCTCGGTCAGTACTTTAATCTTGCTATATATAATTTCCTATAGATATTATAGCAAGAAATATAGATGCTAAACAGGATGAAGAACAAACTCAAGGTTTATGGTTATACACAATTTGACGCGGGGGGCACTTGCGGAGAAGTTTGGAGTAACAAGACAGACATTAATAGCCAATAGAGAGGTGAGAGCACGGTCCATCTCCGGAGTTTTAAAATAGCGAGATCTTTTAAAGTAAAAATTGAAGACATTTAATTGTGGGGAAGATATTGATAATAACTCAAGCTAACATTCTGGCATTTTTCATCATATGAATAACATCTTCTCCCCAACAACTTTAAAGCAAGAGGTAGACATCTCCACTGCTCTTGAAAATGTTCAACAATTTCATATTCGATATAACATTATATATATCTCAAAACCTCAAAAATAAAAAGATTTAAAAATCAACTCTTTAGAAACGACGATTTAGGGATAGAAAAATGGAAGAGGGAGTTATATTAGAAAATAAATTTGCAAACTATTACGGAATCGTGAAAGCAGATAAATTTGCATTATTGAGATCTATTTTCCTACGTGTGAGAGGTAATGGAATTCTTAGGTTGACTGAAAGTGGCGTGTATTTCAAGAAATTTGAGAGCGCCTTGATACCGGCACCATCATCCAAAAAATCATCATTCCGCAAAAGAAGTACGTTTGTTTATATCACTGGTTTGCCAGATGTTTTCATTCCAATAGAAAAAATAAGAAATGTAGAGCTAAGTAGATTCTGGGGAGGCAGAGTGATGATATCAAAAACAATTTTAAAGATAACATACGAAGAGAATGGTGAGAAATTCATATTTGCGGCAAGCATCTTCCCAATTGGAAGCAAGAAAGCAGAAAAATGGAAGAATAAGATTGAAGAATTAAAAAGGGAAAATGAAAGGTTAAAAGATTCAATTTAAACAGCTTTTTAACATGATTCTAAAGATTCTAACTCATTAATCAAAAAGAGTGTGCTGGTGGAGGGCCGTTACAGCTCCTGGATTTAGAGAAAAAAGAGCTTTGCAGAGGTTAGCTGAAATGTAATTTGGTAAGACCTTAAGCAAACTCTTTTGTTATTTTAAACATCCTGGGTATCAACTCCTGAATTAACCTCCTATCAGGAGTTATGAACGCATACACAACCCTGGTTGAGGGTGTGATTGAAAAATGCTTGATTTTCTCCGCTGGAAGTCCGCTGAGCAGGTTGATCAGTCTATCCTTATCTTCCCTCTTCTTGAAAAATATCTCGTACTCCACCCCGTTCAACAGCACAATCTCACTAAAGTATTCCATTGGGTCATCGATACCTTTCCCAAATCTATACAGCCCCTTTCTGATTATGTGCACATCTCCTTTGATTGGATAACGGCTTCTGAAGACGATAAAGAGGCGATCTCCTCTTAGTGTGGCTTTGGATATGGGTAGATAGAAGATGCTGTGTCTCGGTAGAAGTGTTAGAGTGGCCTCAATTTTTTCAATTGTCACATCTTCAACATCGTATTCAGCTTTAAATCCAATGTACCCACCAAGCCACGTGTAAAGTTGGTCTTTTGGCTTTAAATTTTCTTCAAGCGTTATCACGATGTTTTTCATCAGCGCCAGATTCAGCTTTCTTCCGTAAAAAAACTGGAGTGTTGCAACTCCAGCGAGAATTACTATGAGTGGAAACAGATTAGAAAGATCCAAGACCAAAATCAACCCTCCGCGTGAATTTGACCTGTCGAACTTTCCACAATTTTATAACTGAACCCAGAATCCCTCAAACATTTCTCTATTTTTCTGATAATCGAATTAATTATCAACCAAGCAATAGGAACGCAGGCTTTACAGTTTGGCACAGTTCTGTTGAAAGTTACATATACTGTCGCTACATCATTTTCAACCTCAACTCCACTGACTATACCGAGTTCAAGAATACTTGCCCCAGTTTCTGGGTCTTTTACATTCCTTAAAAGTCCGAGGAGATCTTCTGCCTTCATAATACTTCCACCAGCTGGAATATTTTAGTCAGTTCATCCATTCCCCGAGGTTCTCTGTCAAAAAGAGGTATTTTAAGAGTCGATCCAAGTTGACTTATTTTCTTTGTCACATCGTTATGCTCCACGAACTTATTTATAATTATTTTCGAGACATTTATTCCAAAATTCTTCAGTGTCTTAATTGCCCGCTCCCCTTCAAACAGTGAGAGAGCTTCTGGGTTTGTTACAAGAATAAAGGAACACTTATCTCCTGTCAGAAAGTTCTTTATAAACTCCATTTTTTCTTTTTTCTGCTTTAACTCTCTGAAGATCGGATCCTCCTCTTCTGAAACAGGAATCTCGACTTCTTTACCGTCAATTACAACACATTTCTTACCGGTTATACTCTCAATTGTCATCCTTCTGCTGAGTATATCCTTTCTCAGTCTGATGAGTTTTTCGATCCAGATTAATGTGGTATAGGGTAGTGTTAGAGTTTTCACCGTAAGACCTGTCGGAGGCATATCAAGGATGACATAGTCATAATTTGCTGAAAATAAATCAATAAGGGCCTCAAGAATGCTGTATTCCTCGATGCCCGGGGAATATTTCAACGATTCCACATATTTGTCGAGGTTCAGCACTTTAAGATAGGTGTACATATCCTTTATCCTGTTCACTGTTCTTTCTATGTATTTCCTCGCTAGCTCATCGATGTCAACCTCCATGGCATAGAGACTTTGGTTGATTTTTTTTGGAGTTCCGGAAAGTCTCACCCCGTATACATCACCAAGATTGTGAGCTGGATCGAGAGATGCGATGAGTGTTTTTCCTTTTTGTGCAAGCCCAAGGGCCATAGCAGCCGAACATGTGGTTTTTCCAACTCCGCCTTTTCCGATGAATATGTATCCATTCTCCATGATCTCACAGTTCAAAAAATTCTGCAATCTGCCCTAACGGATCGTCTGACCTTTCCGCAGCTATTCCAAGTATATAAAGCTCTCTTGCAACGTATGGCAGGAGTTCAAGACTTAAGAACGCTGGTGGTGAGGGCAAACCGATGTAGCTCCCAAACAAAAGCAGTGAAAAGACATTTTCAAGTTCTCTTTCTTCTATACGTATATATTCTATTGATTTACCCTTAAATCCCTCTTGAATTCCTTTAAAAAATTTTAAAATATTATTTAATAATTTTATCATGAAGGAACAACTTCCGGTGTTTCCCTCTTCACAGCAACCGCAAATTCGTAGATCAGCATTAGAGCGAGCAAAAGTTCTATCGTCACTACAGCGAGTACTGGTGGCGATGGAGTTACGACCACTATGAACCATATGTACGCCAGCGTAACTGTCACCCACAAGAATAGAGCTGGTACGATGACGAGATGCCTCATAATTCCTTTCACTTTAAGTATATTCCTGACCCACAGGCCTGCAGTCATGAGAGCTATTGCAGCCAGCATTTGATTTGCCCCTCCAAATGCAGGCCAGATAATCGTCCAGTTACCTGTCATGGCCAGTCCAATACCTATTGTAGCTGCCACTACTGAAGCAACCCATCTGTTGGTTAATGCAGACTTCGTCGCACCATCAGAGACAAGTTCTTCGACCAGCTCACTCCAAGTGAACCTCGCTAATCTGTTTGTTGTGTCCAGTGTAGTCAGTGCAAAAGCCGAAACCCATAGACCGGCAAAGACTGCACCCACTGTTACATCCACACCAAAGGCATCATGCCACCCCATACCGTAACTCTGAGCGAAAATACCCACTTTGCCAAAGCTATTCAGCATCGCTGCAACATACGTTGTCCCCATATAAGTGGGATCAGTCAGCCTAGCAACCTCTATTCCCGCTCCTGCTAGCTTTGATGCTGCCTGTGAAAGTAGGGACATCCCATATGCGGCTATGGATGTAACAACAAGGGTTGAAAGAAAACCTTCGGTCAGCATTCCTCCATATCCAATTGTGAGACCATGAAGTTCGTTGGCAAGCTGCTTGGAGGTTGTACCTGATGCAACGATAGAGTGGAAGCCTGAGAGAGAACCGCAGGCTATAACCAAAGGAATCACGGGCCAGAAAGGAGAGGGTTTACCACCTACAACCGTTGCAGAGAACATTGTGTATGCGGGCCAAGTTATCTCTTTGTTAACGATGATAAACGCCAGACCGCCTGCAAGGAGACCAAACCAGAGTAACCATGCATTTAAGTAGTCTCGCGGTTGCAAAAGAATCCATACGGGAAGTGAGGCGGCGATGATTATGTACATGAACAGAATTCCATACCACTGATTTGCTGAGAGTGAAAGTGGATACTGGAAGCCCAACCATATGCTTACCACCAGCATAGCCAAACCTACAGCCGTTGCTGGAGTCATCCCTATTCTGACTCTGTACATCAGGTAACCCACTACAAGTGCAGACAGTATGAAAAGTATGGATGCAGTCGCTACTTGCGGTGTCTTTACGAATATAGAAGTTATAACTGCAGCAAAGGCAGCAACAACAAGAATCAGAACGAAATATATGAACACCTGAAATGTCAGGGAAGTCCTTCTGCTCATAACCTTACCGGAGATCCACTGAATGCTCCGACCATCGTATCTTACAGAAGCCATGAGAGATAGATAGTCATGTACAGCTCCGATAAGCACATTGCCCAGCCAAATCCACGCGAGACTCATCAGCCAGCCCCAGGCCATAGCCAGAACGGGTCCAACGATTGGTGCAGCACCGGCGATGGAGGCAAAGTGGTGACCGAAAAGCACCGGTCTTTCAGCAGGTACAAAGTCTACACCATCGTAAAGCTTTTTAGCTGGAGTTTCACGGCTCGAATCAGCTTTGACGATCTCTCGTTCCAGTTTTTTTCCGTATGTCAGGTACAGAACCACATATATCAACAGTCCCAAACCAATTATTACAGACGTCGTTAAAGCCACAATTTTCCACCCCTATTTTTAATTATTGTATGTTAAGGATTAGCAAAACGCCAATATTTAAAACCACTACCTATCATGTTAGAAGTCAGAAGTCATTAGGAAATATATATTTATATACTATTAAATTGATTCTTCAGTTTTAATAATCTTGGTTTATTCTTTCTCGGGTTTGTTTTTTATACCACCCGTCCACCCAATGTTATGATTACACTCTGCCTCGTAAATACCTACGATAAACTGATACTTCACGAAATTCATCTGAGATCTATTGCAAGAGCAGTCCCCTTATGTTATGCATTTAGATTTCACCTTGCGCTCCTCGATTTCGATTTCTGGAAAAATGAGGGAGAAATGGTTAGGTCTGTCACTGAATACACAACCATTGGTGAACATGGAAAATATGCCATTGAATTGCTGGAAACAGGAAAAATCCACCTGATTAAAAAGATCCCTGCCCATTTTGGGGAGATCATAGCCACAACATCAAAACCAGATCCTGTAAAAAAACTAAGCGAGGAGGAATTGAGAAAACTTTTAAAATACGAGTCAACAACTTTCTTGATAGGTCTTGGTAGAAGGGGTTTACCAAAAGATTTAATGAAGAGAGCAAAACACCATTTGGATATCACCTGGAGAGGTGTGAGTCTTGAAACCTGCAGTGCCATTGGTGTTATTGCATCATCACTTCACTGGTTAAACAGGTGATTGAATGGAAGACATAAGATTCTGTCCAGAACACGGATACTACCGAGGAGATAAATGCGAAATTTGTAATTTTAAAGGAGAACTCGTTCTTGAGAAAGAAAGAGTGGAGAAATTGGGAAGGTTCGTTTCTGGAATACTGAGGCATTTTCCTGAAAGATTCAGGTTGAAGATGGATAAAAACGGCTGGGTTGATTTTGATGCGCTCAGCAGAGTTGTATCGAGAAAGTACAAATGGGCAAATCAGTGGCTAATCAAAGCAATGATCTACTCTGACAGAAAAAACAGATACGAACTTTCAAATAACAAGATAAGAGCCAGATACGGCCACAGTGTTGATGTCGAGCTCAGTGATTATGAGATTGCTGATAACGATGTGCTTTACTACGGTACAGGTGAAGAGGAGGCACACAGACTTATAGAGATTGGCATAAAACCCGTAAATCAGAAGTTCGTCCACCTCTCAACGTCAATTGAAAAGGGAATAGAGGTAGCAATGCTCAGAACAGATGACCCGATTATATTAATCATAGATGCAAAAAAAGCAAGAGAGGAGGGTATAAGATTCATCAAGGCGAATGAGTTCATCGTCCTTTCCGAGGAAGTTCCGCCCAAGTACATAAAGTTGTTGAATCAAACTTAAAACTTCAACTCGCAAAAGATGGCTGGAAACAAAAGATTGTTTCAAATGTGAGATAAGATATCTGTGGGGGGAGATTAGCACAAACACTACATAAACCAGTCATCCGTTAGGTATAATAGAACCTTGGTATTTCATATGTTTCATAAAATTCAAAATTATTACCCGAAAGATTGATGGATACGTGACCAGCCGGGATTTTGAACTCAATTCCGGGGAAGAAGAGTGTATCTTCCTGTTTCTGGAGTTCAATTAGAACTACAGCCTCATCTATGTTTACCTTTTCAAATATAACGTCTCCAGAGTAAATAATAATTGATTCAAGTTCTTTTTTAACTGGCTCTGCTCCAAAAAGGAATATTCGAATTTTCTGTACGGGATCTAATTCGAAATTAAATTTAATGATGGCTGAATTATTAACCAAGTCCACAGTTACTTCCTTAATTTCCAGATTCGACTTTAGATTGAGGGCACTTACAGGCAATATGACTAATATAATGAAAATGAATATCAGAGTGATCAGGAACTTGATGCGCATGTCAAGAGGTGATAACTTCGAAGATATAAATTTTTTCATCTGCATTAAATTATTTGATTGATTAATATTATTCTCTAAACCTCCTAATTTAATTTGACCGTAACACTTATCTACAAGTTTAAATACAAATATTGATGAAAAGGGGTGCCAGTGATAATTATCGCAGCTTTCCCGCCGTCACCGTAATTGCTGCTTTTAGGCACCCCCAAATTATTTTGTATAGAATATTTTCCAGTAGAATATCCAAGCATGAGATTTTAATATATTCTGACCACTATTGCCGTGAGAATTTTACTTCAAAACTACTCAACAGGAATTAAACCGAAAAACAGCCAGAAAATGGATAAAAAAGAAATTTATATTGCTTCTTCAACCTTCAACTGCTGGATTTTGCCTATGTGTTCTTTAATTTCCCTGAAAACTCCATCCGCAACTTCAACTGTCTTCTGTATTTCTTCCTCAGTATGCTGTACTGAAACTGTCCACTGTTCGTCGAATCCCAGAGCCTGCGGAATGATTCCCTCCAAGATCATTTTGAGTGCCCATGCAAACCAAGAGCCAAAGTCCACATAGTTCAAAAAGTCTCGCCAGTTTCTGACCCTGTTCTCGCAGAAGTAGATCAAACCGCTGTTACCAGCAGTAACGAGATGTGCGTTTATATTTCTATCTTCCAGTATGTCGCTGTAGCCCTTTGCAAGTTTATCGCTCAGTCTGTGAGTATATTGCATGGCCTCTTTCGTGAGTATGTCTGTGAGAGTTACGTAGGCAGCCCTAACAGCTAAGGGATTTGAATTGAATGTACCGCCATGTGCAACCTTCCCTGGCCCAACAATTTCCATTACCTCCTCATCTGCCAGAACTGCAGATAGCGGATAACCGCCTGCAACTGATTTGCCCACTGTTAAGATGTCCGGTTTAACTCCGAAGAATTCAGGGCTACCACCATAGAACTTGCCACAGAGCTTCACATCGTCGAATATTAACATGCAGTTGTATTCATCGGCAAGCTCTCTAAGACCTTCAAGAAATCCATCTTCAGGCAGTATTACACCCATATTCATTGGAATTGTTTCAAGAATTATGCCCGCTATCTCGTTCCCGTATTTCCCCATGAGCTCTTCAACAGCGTTTATATCGTTAAATGGAGCAATTACAACATTATCAACCATACTCTCAGGTATTCCATTTCCAGCAGGAACATTGACCGGTGCTTTTGGATGTCCCGCTTTATATTTTTCAGGCTTTATACTA
This sequence comes from Archaeoglobus sp. JdFR-24, assembly GCA_002011215.1. The sequence goes on along the minus strand of MTML01000102.1, from coordinate 109,060 downwards.
ACAAGAAGGCCGTCATGAGAGCCGTGATAGCATCCCTCAAACTTCAAAATTTTTGATCTTCCCGTAAAGGCTCTTGCAAGTCTGATAGCCAATTGCGTAGCTTCAAGACCTGTAGAGGAGAAACGACACATATCAAAGCCGAATCTCTCCGTTACAACTTTTGAAAGCTTAACCACCTCTTCCGCCTCAAATCCAAATATCGTTCCATTCTGTACCCGATCAATAACAGCTTCAACAAGAACAGGATGGGCATGGCCTGCAGTTAACGCACCAAAAGCCATGTTATAATCCAAATACTCATTTCCATCCACATCCCATATTCTCGATCCCTTTGCTTTCGACATGAAAATCGGATAGGGGTCGAATATTCTCCAGTTACTGTGCACCCCAAGTGGTGTGAAATTCAAGCTTTCCTCATGCAGAGCCATTGACTTTTGTGTCCTCTTCGTGAGTTCTTTTGTATATATATCGATCAGATCCCCATGATGCGACATGAAGTTAATATGTTTGACTGGTATTTAAATTTTTTCTTTCATCTTGAGATTTAAATGTAACCAATTCAGAAATTCAAAACAATTTTTAAACTTTATGATTGAAAGATAAACTTGTGACGGAATATACATATATAGGATAACTGATGGATCAAATAACCAAATAGACTGAATCGATACATAGACATACGGAAGAAAAGAATAAAAAATAATAACCCGGGAGAACTCCCACCACTTATGGTCAAAATAGCAGTTTCGGGGAAGGGTGGAGTTGGTAAGACGACTCTGACGGCAATGCTCGCATATCTATTCGCAAAAGATGGATTTAGTGTGACTGCAATTGATTGCGACTCATCCATAAACCTTCCCTCTGTCCTGGGTATAAAAGAGAAAATCAAGCCGCTGGCCGAGCTGGAAGAAGTAATTGAAGAGAGGGTTAAAGGGCCTCTTGGAACTTTCAGATACAACCCTAAAGTAGATGATATTTTTGAAATTTATTCAAAAAGAAACAGGTTTGGAGTGAGAGTTCTTGCACTGGGAACGATAGAGAAGGGTGGTGAGGGTTGCTTCTGTCCCCAGAATGCCTTTTTAAGGGCAATTCTGAGACATGCCATTTTCAGAGAACGGGATGTCCTACTTCTGGATATGGAGGCGGGAATTGAACATCTAGGTAGAGGTACCGCAAAGGGCGTAGATATGCTCATAGCGGTTGTTGAACCCGGAATGAGATCCATAGAGACCCTGAAAAGAATTGAAAAACTGGCAGGAGACATAGGAATCGAGAAGATAGGAGTTGTTATCAATAAATATATCGAAACAGAAGGGGCAAAAAGGTTGATTGAAAGTATCACACACCCCATAATCGGCAAAATTCCCTACAACCAGTGTTTTGTTCAATCCGATGTTGAAAATGTCCCACCCTACGAACTTGGATGCGAAATTTCTTCGTTCGAGGATATAAAAAAGAGCATTCTTGAAATACTAAAGGTTAAAGAAAATTAGCTTAATCCTCCCAACCATTCACGGGTTTTATATGGATACAGATGTGGATACAGACGTGGATACAGATAACATCAACAGACTGTAAGGTGAGAAGTTAAATTAGATTAGTCCCCGATCTAAACTCCAAAGAAGATGTTCAGAAGTATGATCCCAAGGAATATTGAACTTATTATGGCGTTTGAGTAAAAAAAGGCTATCTGGATTCGCTGTTCATCATGTCTATATCTGATTATGTAATGTTCGAATACAAGGATGATTCCAATGGCAATCAAACCTGTGATGATTATTTTACCCCCAGAAGAGACGAAGACCAGCGTGTATGTTGATATCAGGAAAAAAAGAAAGTGACATAATGCTGATATAATTTTCGCTGTTTTGACTCCGAAATGGGCTCCAATGGAGTGTAAACCCTGTTCTCTATCGAACTGGAGGTCCTGAAGAGCGTAGATAATATCAAAACCCGCCACCCAGAATATGAGGGCCAGCCCAATCATAAGGGGAATGAATTCACTTCCAAACGGATCAAAGGAGTTTGTTATTGCCACCCATCCTCCCCCTGGCGCATATGCCAGACTTAAACCGAGAACAAAATGTGAAAGACAGGTAAACCTCTTCAGATATGGGTAGACGTATGCTGTTATCGCTGGAATTGGTGAGAGAAGGAAGGCTGTTCGATTGATTAAAAAAGCAGATATGAAATAAATGAGAAGGGCAATGAAGGTTATAGCATAGGCTTCCTTTAGAGAAATTTTTCCAGCGGGTAAATGTCTCATAGATGTCCTGGGATTTAAAGCATCTATCTCTCTGTCGATTATTCGATTCAGTGACATTGCTGCAATCCTCAGTCCAGTAAAGGCTGTCAGGATTAAAATAAAAGTTCTGAGGTCAAACCACCCTCCTGATGCCAGAAAAGCACCAGTATAAGCAAAGGGAAGTGCAAAGAGGGTGTGCTCGATTTTTATGAAATCCATATACTCCAAAAATTTATTCCCGCAACTCACAACCAATCGACCTCATCAATGAAAATTAACTTTTTGTTTGTAATGGTGAAAAACATCAATCAATGATTACCAAAAGGATATAATCCTGAAACCCAAAAATAGATTATGAGGGTGCTTCTCGTTGGTGGTTCAGGATTTCTTGGTAGCTATGTCCTACCACTGCTCAACAAAAAATTTGATCTTTATTTGCTTGTAAGGGATAAGAGAAAAGTCGGGAATAGCATAGATCTTATCGAAGATGCCCCATTGAATAATAAATCAAAAAAAGGTGTATCTATCTTAAAAGGAGATATAAGTGATAGGGAGAGTCTTAAAGCCTTGAAAGATTACAAATTCGACGCAATTGTCAATCTGGCCGGGATAATCCATGAGAAAGAACAAAGTTTTATTGAGGTACACTATACTGGAGTTAAAAACCTTCTTGAGATTTCCGGTTCAATCATACATGTTTCAGCACTGTGGGCAAAACCGGATGGTAATCCCTATCAGGTGAGTAAGTGGCTTGGTGAGCAGGCTATAAGGCAAATGGCAGAAAATTATGTCATTTTAAGGCCCTCTGTAATGTTTGGAATCGGAGATGGATTCATACATCGAATTTATAAGATAATAAAATCATACCCGTTTATTCCGCTAATCAAAGGTATGGTATCTCCTGTTTTTGCAGGAGATGTTGCAAAGGAAATAATGAGATTGCTCGAAAAACTTAATGGAGTTGATGAGACTGGCAAAATAAAGCCCATCAAAGAAATAAAACCTCTCTGTGGACCTCAAACATACAGCATACCTGAGGTCTTTCAGATTATTGCCGATGCAGCGGGCATAAAAAGAATAAGATTGCCCATCCCGGTTTTCTTTCTGAAAGTATATTCACATCTCAGTGAGCTGAAAGACGATCCGGATCTGCCAAAGGTGTTCATTTCAATGATTGAAGAACGAATCGATCTGGACTGTCAGAAATGCGAAACAGATTTTGAGAGTTTTGTGAGAGATAATATTGAACGAATCCAGGTGCAACACTCAGTAAGGTATAAATAAAAAATTTAAATCCTGGAGGACAACTGTTGATGATGTTCAGAACTCCAGAGGATGCAGCAATCGCAGCGGTTATTTCGATGCTTTTGGAGGTTTCAGGAAATCCAAAGGCAGGCAATGTGGACAGAGAACATAACTTCCCCGACCTGAGATATGAACACTTTCTGGCATCTTCAGTCTCATCCTATCCTGTTTTCCTCGAGGCCACCGGAAAGAGTTGGTATGGCAAGAATGGAGCCGAGAGAAACAAGAAAAAGGCTGGCATAGGGTATCTTATTTTCAAATCGATTGAAGTATCTTCCGGATGGCATAAAGCTCAAAATGTTCATTTTGGAGCTTATATCCTCCTTATACCATTACTAAGGCGCTGGAACTCCAGTTCTGCTTTCAGTGCCGGGTTTTTAGCCTCACAAGAGTTGAAAAAAACAACTTACATGGATTCAATATACCTCCTAAAAGGACATCAACTTTCCTCAGCAAGAGTCATGAGAGCGGATAATTTGAGTCTTGGATCACAGGAGACTGAAAGATTTCTCAGGGAGAGAAAAATAAATCTGTATTTGTGGATGAAGATGGCTCCTGAAGAAAATGCTATTGCAAAAGAGGTTACAGAAGGTTATCCTTTAAGCATCAGAAACTCAAGAAGGATAAGGAATGTATTTGAAAAATATGAGGACATAAATTACGCCACAGTTCTTACCTACCATACACTTCTCTCAGAAGTTCCCGATGCCCTTGTGATATCAAAATACGGTAAGGACGTGGGGTTTGAAGTCCAGAATCTTGCTCGAAAAATACTTGAAAGATCAAATAACGATCCAGATGCAGATATGAAAAGGTTTTCAGAGCTTGATAGGAAGTTACTGGAAAGGAGAATAAACCCCGGAACAATAGCAGATCTCACCATTTCCTCCCTTTACCTTGCATTACTTGAGGGGTTGAGATTCTGAAGTGAGGTTGAAATGGGGAATGAAATCGAAATGAATGGGGTGGGGTGATCACATGAAGCTTGCAGATTTCGGTTTCACGGAAGGAATAAACGAAATAATAGGTATAACATTTGGAGAATGGATTAATACCACACCTCTCGGACTGATTGTCGAAGATGCTGACACAAGATTTGCAAAGATAAGACTATATTCAAACCACACGAGAGAGAATCTGAGAAAGAAGAGTGAGATATGGATTAATGTCACAAGAGATCCCGTCATTTTTGCGCTTTCAGCCTTTAAAGACCTTGATGAAAGTTATTTTGAGAGTTTAAACCCCCCTATAATTCATAATTCACTGGTCTGGTGCAGATTCCATGCGGAATTGAAGGGAATGTATGCTCATCTCACACTAAAGGAAGGTGAAATAGTCAGGTATAACCTGAGACCCGTTAACCGTGGATTTAACGCAATTATAGAGGCTCTTGTTCATTCGACTAGAATGATCTCTTTAAAAGATGAAAAATTGATGGAAAAAGTGAATTATTACCTGAATCTGGCAGAGAAGTGTGGAAGTGAGAGAGAAAAGGTCGCTGTAAACATAATAAGAGAGCACATTCATGACTTTTCGGGTGTTTAGCATTTATACAGACCTCAATTCATCAGGTTCTTAATTCAGTAAATATAATAAACAAACAAATAAAAAATAGATTAAAAATCATCCCGGCTTGGATTCCTTTGATTCTTTTGTCTCCAGGCATGGACTTTTGTACTCCGGCGGGATGTTTTTCTTCCTCTTCTTTTTGAGGTTGCTCAGCTTTTTCACAACATCAATTATAACCTTCTCAAAATCAGCATAATTCTGCTCCCTGATGTAGTCAAGAACGTTTTTTGCAACCTCCTTTCTGATCACTATCGTTGAATATCCCGGATCGCTTCCAACACTCCCCACACTGAAGTCACTTTCCACAGCAGAGAAATCGATACAAACCTTGCACCCTGTGGGAACTATCTCTTCAAGCTCCCTTACCGGAAAGCTGACCTCTGAATCTGTCATAGTAGCGATGAATTTTCCTCTCGTAATATCTGTTTTAATCAATTTGCTGAAATCAACACCCCTCTCTTTCAAAAACGCTGAGATCTGATAGTGATAGAAATTTTCAGTGCAGAAAAGTCCACATACAAGCTTTACCCTGTTTCTGAAAATGCTGAATTCTTCCTGAAGTTTTCTGATTCCGCTCACCATACACGGTGTTCCTATCACTCCAACACCCTTCTTTGTTACCTTCACGGCCTTCTTCAATTCGGGAAGGACATTTGCAAAGGAATATTTGGTGCCTGTAATTTTAGTATCCCTGAGCTGATCCGCACTTCTGATGTGATATATGTTTGTTTTCCATTCCTCATCTCTCCCGACGAAGATTGCTCTGTCTATCAGGCCCATCTCAAGAGCTGATGCCATGAATTCAGTAGCCATCGCCCCATCCTGACCTGAGAACCTTTTCGATCTCGCTGCGGTAATCTCGATATATTCACCAATATCACAGAGAGGAACATAATTCCATCTGGGGCATACCCTCACACATGCTCCACAGTCAACGCAGTTTTCCTCCCAGTCCGGAAAATCTATCTCCTTATCCCATGAAAGAATGCCATTCACAGGACAGATGGATGCACAGGTTGAGCAGTGACTGCAAATACCAGTATCAATAACCTTTGCCTTAAGATTTATCCAGAATTTGTCCTCTATCGGCTTTTCTGGAAGCTTAACTTTCCATTCCAGGCTTCCTGATTCGATTGCCATTTTACTCACCCTCACTCTCATCCTCACTTACTCTGGTAAGCCTCAAAATCTGCACGGGACATTCCTTCACACACAACCCACAACCAGTACAATTATTGGAATCAATTTTGATAACCTTTTCCACATCACTGCTCTCAATTGAGATCGCCTCATTCGGACATACTCCAACGCAGATGGCACAGGCCAAACAGCTCTCAGGCTCGATACAGCTACTGATCTCTCTTACTTTTTCATGAGGAGGTGTTTTTACCACAAGTTCGTCTTTTTCTGCAATTCTCCTGAATAAAAGATCGACATCCTCGATTACATACTCAACCGTGATTGTATCCTCCCTCTGTATTTCGGGAGACTTAACCATCTCCTCAGTCTGTGTAAGCATTTCTTCCATATCCTTATATGCAACATCATGGATTTTAGTAGGTTGCAAAGCATTTCCCGGACAGGTATCAACGCAGAAATGGCAGAAAATGCATTTAGCATAGTCAATTGTGGGATAGTTCCTCTCATTATCTGCTTTCTTCATTGTTATTGCATTTGCCGGGCAAACAAATGAGCACTGAAAACAACTTATGCAGTTTTCAGGAACGAACAGAATGTAGCCCCTGAAGTTATCCGGCAGTTTTCTCCTCTCCCGGGGATAGTGTATGGTCATTGTGGATGGCAATACTGCCTCTTTCACTCCCGTTAACAGAGCATCAATGTGAAGTTTTATATTCCCGATCAGGTCCGGTTTGGGAGCCTTAATCCTGATCATGCATACCACCCCAGAATATTGATTATCACTCCAATAACCAAGGCAACCAGAGAAATCTCGATCATCGTTGTCCAGCCAAACCTCAATGCCTGATCAAGCCTCAGTCTTGCATAGATCGATCTGAGGAACGCAAGCACCATCATAACCACAAGTGTCTTTATGAACAACCATATCGCACCCGATAAATCTCCAAGCAGGAGTATTGCTGGCCCATTACCCCCTCCAAGGAAAAGGATCGTCATAAGAAGTGAGAGTATATACATTTTTTCATAGGCAATTGTCATGACAAGGCCGAACAAAATACCGCTATATTCGACAAAAGGCCCGAAAGCTATCTCCTGATCTGCTTCTGGAATCTCAAAAGGTAATCTTGATGTGGCCATTGCCATTGCTATGAAGAATACAAGTGCAGCAACCGGATTGAGAATTATCCCAGGAATTGTCTGCCTTTCAACAATTAATGTGGTGTCGGCGGTTCCATAAACAAGAATCATGGCAAGAACAGCAAATATAAATGGAATTTCGTAGGCAAAATACATGAATGCTTCTCTGACAGACCCGATATATGCAAACCTGCTGTTGGATGCCCACCCTATTGCAATAATGAACACAGGAATGAGCGATACGATTGCCACAATAACTGGAAGAGCATAGGGTGTGTTAATTGCAATTATGCTACCCGCCGGTATAAACAGTATCGGCAGTAAAACGGGAATGAAAATCAGAATCGGGAACTGCAGGAAATATGGTCTGTGGGAATCCCTGTGAACTATGACTTCCTGGAAGAAATACCTCAAGCCGTCTGCCATTGGCTGGATGATCCCGCCTATCGGTCTGGAAACCTCGAGGGGTCCAACTCTCCACTGAATTCTTGCAGTAAGCTTCCTTTCAAACCAGATTATGAAGAGCAAGACAATCATGAGTGCCGTCAACCCGGGAATGAACAGGAGAGCGAACATGGGTTTCCATAGCAGAATGGCCACGATATATCCAACAAAAGGAACATTCAGAAGATAATCAACAATGGGCTGAATGAGTGGTATGTTCACCATATTGCCCATAAAATATTCCTTTGACAGTATCATTGCATCGGATACCATAATATCACCTTTACACCTTATCTGTCCGCCTCCGGCGGGAAGTAACCAAAACTACCGTAAATTGCCTGGAGATCCGCAACCCTCTCACCTCTGAGCGATTCCATAAACCCTTTGAGATAGTACCACCCTGGTGTTATTATCCTCACCCTGTAGGGAACATTTGATTCCCCGTCACTCACTACAGTATAGAGTAGAGACCCTCGAGATGCCTCAGTCAGGGTTGTGAATTCCCCTGCAGGAGGAACTATACTGCCAAAAACCTTGTAGAAATAACCGCGAATATCTGAGGATGCAACATCCCTATATTCACCCAGGACGTCTTCACTGATCACATTACCCTCTGGGATGTTTTTGAGAGCATTAATTGCTTGTCTCACCATAGAAATGCTCTGTGCTATCTCCTCAACTCTGACAAGAAATCTTGAATATGAATCTCCCTCATCAGCAACGGGAACTTCCCAGTCAAGCATATCGTAAGCTTCGTATGGTTCAACCTTTCTCACATCATACTCAACCCCGCTTGCCCTGAGAAAAGGCCCCACAAGCCCGAATTTGATTGCTTCCTCCTTCGTCAGAACCCCTACATCCTGCAATCTTGCCATTACCGATGGATTCCTGATGAAAATCTTTTCAAATCCCTTCAGCCGCCTCTCCACCGCAAATGTGGTCTTTCTAACGAATTCAAGAGTTTCCCATGGAACATCTCTTCTTATCCCTCCGGGAACCAGAAAAGAGGCTGTTATTCTCGTACCGCTGATTCTGGTTAAGGCCTCTACGATCAGTTCTCGTATTGCAAAAGGCCACATAAATCCAGTAGTATGACCAAGGAAGATGGCAAGAATACCGGCATCATACAAATGGGTTCCTATTCTTCCGAGTTCGGCAATTATAGTTCTGATATACTTTGCCCTCTCGGGAACCTCAATGTCGAGGGCGGATTCGATTGCCCTGACATATCCAAGGGTCATGTTTCCGGTATCCATTATGGCGGGTCTTTCGAAGAGAGGTATGTTCTGGATATAAAGCCTGTTTTCAGCCAGTTTTTCCATTGATCTGTGAACGTAACCGGGATCCGGAATAGCCTCGACAATAATATCTCCCCTGATTCGAAGAATTATCCTCATGTGGCCGCTACCAGGGTGCTGAGGACCGACAAGAACAACATACTCGTCATTCCTGTAAGCTTCCTCTAAGAACTTCTTCGAAACGGGGAGGAAAAGATCCGTTGGGGGCTGAACTGGCACTTCGAGAAGCATCTCTTCAACATTTTCACTCATCATATTCACCCCCGGCACATTTGGAGCATTCAAAGCAGTATTGCTCATCCAGAAGGCGGTAGTTCTTCCTCAGGGGGAAATCAGGGGTGTCGGGAGCTATCAGGAATTTCTCACCCATCCCCGAATTTCCTTCAAACCATACTCCGAAAAGATCGTACATCTCTCTCTCCATATTATCTGCACTGGGCCAGAACGCTGTCAGACTCGGAAACCTTGGATTATCTCTGGGTATCCGGGCGAAAAGATTGATGAGAACTGGCATTAGTTCTTTTTCAGTATAACTTGACAGAACATATTCAACAACAAAACAGTACTCATGCGGAATGTCAATAACGTTAACGCTTTTAACATGATCGAACTTTTCTCTGAGTTTGCTTGCAATAGCAACCACATTCTTTTTATTTGCCCTGATAGCTATTCTGTTCTTCCCTGTGATTGTTATCGATTCATATAGATTTGCAAGATCAGATTTCAGCTTTTCGACAAGAGTGAGGCCGAATTCCCAGTCCACTTCCTTAGGAACATCAACCCTTATTGATGGAGTTGGAGCAATGTATTTGGGAGTAGAAGGTGTTCGCGATGGAGACGTTCTTCCCTTCACACCTGAAAGGTCTGCTTTTTCAAATTCAATTGTTGTTCTCGCTTCTCCCCTACTTATTTTGTCCTGTAATGCCCTTATACCTCTCAACAGAGCTTCGGGTGTTGGAGGGCATCCAGGTATATAGAAGTCCACCGGAACCACATCAGAAGGTCTTACCATATGATATCCATTCCAGAACAGACCACCCTTCAACCCACAGGCACCCATCACTATGACGAATTTGGGATCGGGCATCTGCTCATATGTTATCTTTAAAACCCTCGCCATTTTTCTTGAAATAGCTCCTTCAACCACGATCAGATTTGTCTGTCTGGCAATACCATAATTCAGTGAACCTATTCTTTCACCATCATAACCACTCGCATAGGCATGAGCAAGTTCAACTCCACAACATGCTGTAACGAGATGAACTGGCCAGAGGCTCCACTTAGTTCCCCATTTTTTCACAGGTGCAAGTGGCCCTGATTTGAGAAAACTTACCTGCTCATCCATAAGGATTCCCTCCTCTCCTTCATCTCCTTACCATATGTAATCTCAAGCGTCATCCTGTATCCTGCATAGATTGCCGGAAAAAGCAGTACAAACGAGATTGCAAGAAGGATATAGAAGCTTGTGCCTGGATAAACCGAGAAAAGTAGAAGCAACACAATGACAGGTTCTGCTGCCATGAACATGAACATGAAACCGAAATACTGCATTGGAAGCTTGTACTTTGGATTTCTGATGGGGATGTTCCCTGCCTCATATCTCGAAATTTTTATCTCAGTCGGGTTAGCTTTAGGAAGTATTTTTGCAAGAATCAGAATCGCCACATCTATAAACAGGCTTATGAATATCAGGGCTCCAATAACAATAATATTATCCACTGACACCCCTTACACCTCCTGAAATTGATTTCGTGCACATTTTTAATTTTTCTTTCATCCTATCCATTTTTTTGCCCATTTTTCCGCCCCTCTTAAATTTCAAGCCCAAATACATTCATGATTAACTTCACAGACTGAGCAAACCAGTCTGGTGGGTAAATTGTAACCATTGTGATCACTACTGCGATTACTCCAACAAAGTTGGCAATGTTAGCACTCCAGCTTTTTCCAAGTTCCCTCGCCAGCCTCATGTAATATGGAACAGAGATTGCCGAGTTAATGACCAGAAGAACTGCTAACCAGACATACCCTGAGTTTATCAGTGAGAGAGTGATGAATAGCTTACTCCAGAAGCCCATTAATGGTGGCATACCTATAAAAGAGAGTGCAAGAAGGTATGTTATCGGCGAGGCAGCACCATCTCTTTTAATGGCTGTAAAGAATCCGATTTTACCAGCAGAATTTGCAAATAACTGAAGCAAAGCTCCTGCAATTGCAAGATAAATGAATTCAAGATTGATGATTGCCACAAAGGTTGAAAGTATATAACCCATATTGGCAACTGTGGAATAACCTAATACCCTTCCCGGCTCCTTGCTCGTCAGTGCACCTATATTTCCAGCAAACATGGAGAGTACTGCAAGAAATGCAGAAAGCATCGTAATTGTTGGTGTTATCGGGTTAGCAGTTGCAATTAAAAGCTTGAATGCAACAACGAAAGGAACTATTTTCGCTATGGATGCTATTATTGAGACTGGTATAGGATCGGATGCTGCAAAAACATCGGGTACCCATTCGTGCAGCGGGGCAATACCTACCTCAAGACCCAATCCAAGCACCAGCATAACATAACCCAGGATATAGAGGGTTGTGTTTGACGTGGAATGTGAGTATACAAGGAGAATCGCCCCGATTATGAAAAGGACAGTAGCTATTACCATGAATGTAATATATTTGATACCGATTTCGAGGTTAAGTCGATCATCACTGAGCATCACGAGCATATAGGTTGGAACAGAGACGAGAACGAAGGTTCCTATGACGAGAGCCAGATTGTTCGTCTGAATCACAAAAATCGTTGCCAGAACTATCAAAGCCGTGAGAGCGAAATCCACACCCCTTATCTGACTCTTCATGGCGGCAAGAGAGAATATGTTCAACAAACCGATTGTCACGACAAAAATCCCGAAGAAAAATGTTGATTGTGTGAGAGAGAGCAGTGCAATCAAAACCGAACCGATACTGATGAAAAACCCTGCCTTATCATTCCTGATAGATATTGCAGCCCCAATTGTCAGTAAAATCAGAGATATCAGCATGAACATCCTACCACCCCACGATCGAAAATATTACAAGAAACGCCATGATCGACCCTATCACAATTTTCATGTAGGTCTTCAGGTAACCACTCTGAACCATCCTGATCATTCTTGACACAAAATCAAAGGAGGAGGGTATTGCTCTGTGGAAAAAGTAGTCTATCCCCTGATTACAAACATCCACACCTCTTGCAATTGCCCATCCAGCTTTCGGCACTATGAGATCATTCAGGAAGGGAAGATACATCCTGTCCGTCAGGAATGTTCCCACTGCAGACAGCGAACTGATGCTCGGTTTGTAAATCGCAACCAAGTATGAGATAGTAACAAGCAGACCTACAATGAACGACAGGCGCAAAAAGCCTTCTTCAACAAAATCTCCGGCATGTTCATCAACAGAGAAAATAATCACAGCAAGCAAAACCACGAGCATGGATACCATTACCGAATATGCTGTTTTCATCAACGTACCGCCCTCAGTATGCTCGTGATGTGGCTTTTTCCCTTTTATGAAGTTAAGACTCAGAAACTTTGCAAGAAATGCCGCATAAATAACGGAAATTAGAATCAGAAGATAGATGGGCAACATCATTCCATCTTCCATCAGGTGTTCCATTAGACCATCCATTCCTGATTTGACCCAGTACGCTGTAAAAGGTGGAATGCCTGCCAGAGATATTGTTGCAAAGACTGTTACAGCAAAGGCTACCTTCATTTTCTTCGAGAATTCCAGATTCCCGCTGCAAAATCTGTCATGGGTTGCGTGGATGAGGTGTCCAGCCACCAGGAAAAGCGATGCTTTGGCAAAAGCATGCACGATTAAATACCAGAAAGCCACAATTATTGCGATCTCTCCCAGCCAAAACGAGGTTGCTGATGCTGCAAACATAAGGCCAAGGCTAGACATCGTTGATGCTGCAAGTAAAACTTTTCTCTCTCTCAGCCCCAGTGCAACAGTAGCTCCGTAAAGTGATGAGATCAAACCCAGAAACAAAATCAGAACATATATGGTTTCAAGTCCAGCAATATGGTGATGCCATGGTTCTATGTACCAGCTTATACGCATGAAAAGATACGTTCCTGCTGCGACCATCGTTGCACTGTGGAGCAAAGCACTGACAGTGGTGGGACCTGTCATGGCAGTCATTAACCATTCGCTGAATGGGAGTTGTGCAGATTTCGTAAACGGACCCATCAGAAACATCAAGAGAAGAACAACAGTTCCCGCATAACCAATCCTTTCAAACAGTTCTGCCCAAGGGATCTGAGAGATGTCCAGAGACCCTGTCAGAGCATATATTGCTGCTATTGCAAAAAACATCGGCATGTCTCCAAACCTGATTGTTGAGATCGCTCTCCATCCTCCAAAACTCGGAGACCAGCTCATCTCGAGAGGCCCAACCTTTCTACCAGCCTTACCAACATAGGCGATGTCGTCGTCATCCCTGAACCAGTGTCCAATCAAACCCCATGATGCAAGGCCGAGCCCTTCCCATCCAATCAAGAGCATGAAGAGGTTATCACTGTAAACCACCAGCAACATTGAAGCGGTAAAGGTGTTGAAAAAGAACCAGTACCATCCAAGCCTGTAATCATCTTTCATATATTCTAGACCATAAACACCGATAAGAAAGGCGATCAAGGCTGTGAGAGTCCCCATGTATCTGCTCAGATAATCAACAACGAATACGAAGTTTATGTTGAAACCCTGAACCCATGGATAAGAATAAAATCCTTCCTCAAAATTGAACAGAATGTTCAAAGTTATCAATAAAGAAACGAATAAGCCTGTAACAGATAAATATGGTAGTTTTCTCGCCCATGATTCTCCAGGTCTGTATATCCAAGCAATGGCAACGGGTAAGCTGCTCAAAACGGGAACTATGAATAAGATGACAAATTGCAATATTTCTGCAGTCATGGCAATGCACCTCCAAATATGATAATCTTAAGCCCATCGAGAAGTGCAGTGATCAAAGGCGGGAAAAGGAACAATATAGACAGGATACCTATCATATATAGAGGGACATCAATATATCTGCTGAATCTGGGAGTTTCCATCCCTTTTGGCTTCCCGTAGAAGATTCGTTTCAGGGTGTAAAAACTGTACCACCCAGAAAGAATGAAAATAAAGACCAGCGAAAGTATTACAGCCAGATTCATCCCGTAAACATCAACCACGCCCTTGAGAATGAAAAACTCCCCAAACATCCCTATAGCAAGAATTCCTCCGAGATTCATAAATCCGATGAGAGCTGCGTTGGATATGGATGGTATGTACTCATGCAAACCTCCCATTTTTCTGATATCCCTGAGTCCATGAAACACTGCAATAATTCCCCCAGCAGACATGAAGAGAATGGACTTCCCGAAGGCATGTGACATATATTGAATGACCACTCCGAGCAACCCGTATGTTCCCAGGCAGAGACCTATCAGAATGTAACCCATCTGTGATACAGTCGAATACGCCAGAAGTCTTTTGTAATCGGTCTGTTTGAAGACTGCAAAACCAGCATAAATGCTTGAGATTATTGCATAAACAAGAATTGGATTTCTGTACGCTTCCACAAAAGATGGATCGATAAGGTACACTCTCAAAAGAATGTATCCTGCGAGACCGACAGTCAAGGGGCTCAAAAGCGCACTGACGGGTGTTGGAGCTTCAGCATGAGCCCAGGGGAGCCATATATGAGGGCCAAGCCCGGGAAGTTTAATCAACATCCCGATGAAAATCAACAACCATGCAAGCATGCTTATAGCAGAGATTCCTTTGATAGCAAGTGTCGAGTTATCAAGAGCTATTATCAAAAATCCTATCAGAGTTAAAACTCCAGCAACATTCGTCCAGATGAAGTAAAGAATTGCAACCCACCTTCTGTTACCGTATCCATACATGTAAATCAGAAGAAACGACGTTATCAATGAGATCTCCAGAAATATATATAGCATTATAAAATTCCCGCTGTATACCAGCCAGAGCATTGAGGCTGCATACAGGCCATAGAATAAAATGTACTTCCTGAACTCACTTTTGACATCGAGCTCCATTTCTTCAAATCTGTGTTTCATATATGGGAATGAATAAAAAGCCACCATCGCAGAAATAATACATACTGTAATTCCAAAGGCATTGGAGATGGGATCAACAAGAACGTAAAATTCACCGATTGGTGGAAACAGGTGTGCAAGTGTTATCTGAGTCTGAGTGCCCTGGAAGAGATAGTACAGGCCAGCAAAAAATGGTACTATGAACGATATAGAAGTCAGATACGTCGCCCTTTTAGGATTGAGGAAAGGTGAGACAAAGGATACTATCAGAGGCATCAAAATACTGTACAACAGCAAATTCATACCATATCCCCCCCGGCAGAGATTGAATCTGTCATGATGTCTCCCTTAGTCTTTTCTAACGAGACTATAGTTGCGATCAGGACCAGGAGTTCACTGCTGCTTGTAAAGATTGTAACAACTGCGATACCCAGACTCTCATAACCAAGATGCGCCACAGAGAAAAGGGGTATCAGTGAGAGAAAAACTGCACCAAACATCAGTTCAAGAGAGATTAGCAGTCTGATTAGATCTCTGCTCGAAATAGCCGTCAGATAACCTACCATTAAAATGATTACTGAAGAGATCAATACAACAGCAACATCGATCAAGTCTCTCCCCTCCTAGCAATTCCAATGACTGCAAGCATAAGGAGAACCATCAGAGATATCAGAAATACAATGAGGATTAAATATTCGGAAGTGAAGTTCCCAATCTCAATTGCTTTGATATCTGCTCCAACCCCCGCGAACGTGTACAGTGTATAAGATAAAATTATTGCCGTTATGGTTGATGGAATAACCCAGTATTTTGAGAGCTGCGTTGATGGTTTGAACTTGTATACTGCTGCAAGTGCTACCGTGACCATACCTACTGCTCCAACAAAGATGAAAGCTATCAGAACAAAGACAGGCTGGAGATCTGCAAGAGCATAGATGGTTCCAATCGTCAGTAGTGCAAATGACATGAAAAGGGCCGAATAGAAATTATCTTTAGTCAGAAGTACACCTACTGAGAAGAGAATTGCAAAGGCTGAGAGGACTAACAAAACATAAGACTCAAGTCCCATGCCACGTTGCTAAGAACTATAATTAATAAATCTTTTGGTTTTTTCTGCTTTGTTGTTTTTGTATTTCCAATTTTAAACGATTAATCAATTATTTTTGGAAAAATAAGAAAAACTAAAGTATCTGTTCAGTAACAACTAGTGATAACATAATTATTGTAGAATTTAACTTCATACAATTTTTATTTTTCCACAAGACTAAATGTTATAAAAATTCAGAAAATAAAATAATGACAACTAACATTTTAGAAAACTATTTAAAGGATATTTTGTAAATAATTAATAACTACAATTTGGTAATGATTAAAAATTTAGTATTGAACGAAAGCTATGATGCGGGGTGTCCCATGAATGGAGTTGCAGATTTGCTTGATATGTAAGGAAGAGCTTGCAGGAGGGCCTTATGAGGAATATGGGATTTGTCCCGTTTGTGGGGATATTGTCGATGACATCATTGCAAAATACCTTGAGATGGTTGCAAGAAAATGTTCTGAGGAAAGTTTTGATGAAATGACCTTTGATACAATTCTGAAATATCTTGATGAGATCGTTGACTGGGTCGAATATTTTGAAGATCTCGAAGAATTTTCATCTGATGAAAAGTATTACCAAAGATTCAGAATTGTTCTTGAATGGCTGGAGAAAAATAGAGAACATTTCGAGCGAATAATTCTGGACAATTTCAAAAAATGTGAGGGCTGTGGAGCAGACTTTTCTAAGGAATGTCTCCAGATTGAAAAACATGGAGAGTGGGTTATGGTATTTTGCGGTAGTTGTGGAAAATTAATTTCCAAACATTATTCTCCAAAAAAGGAGTTGTGAGGTGGCAGAATGGTTGAAATAAGAATAGTATATAAAGATGGAAAAACGGGTGAGATGAGGGCAGAAGTGGTCGATACTGAGGACTACGAATTTACAATTGCCACACGAGGGATGTGGAAGATGCTTATTGCAGACGAGGACGTTGAATTCGAATCTGGAGAAGTAAAACCAGTCAAAATTAAGAAGGCAATTCTTCCAAGAGAGTCAATAATGTTGAGATGCCCCGTTACAAGACATGCACTTGGCTATATTACCTCACTTGGAAAATCTGGAGAGCCCCAACCAGTAGAAGTTGAACGAGAATTAAACTATGTAATTTTTAAGGCACTTGAGGATGGTAAAATCAGAAAAGGAGACCTGCTTGGAGTTATTAATGTATTTCCTGTGATGATGGTGAGAAGAGCAAAGAAGCCAAAGAAGATAAAAGATGAGGAGCCATTTTTCTAAAATTTAATTTTTCAACAGGACTTCCTGGTTTTCAGAAGAAGCCGTTAAATTTTTATTGTATAATATATATTGAATTACTGAATCTTTTTTAACTATTTTAACAGTTTAGCCCCAACTCGCCCATCTTACATAATCCACTCTCAGCCTCTCCACAACATCCCTCGTCTTCTTCAGCATCTCCGAAGTATGTCACTCATCAACCCTGAGCTTGTACACCCCCGATAGATGTAAAAGAGCTTCCTGACGGATGACTTTCTTAGCAAACCCGTCCAGAAGCCCGCTGCGTGAGCGGGGGGTGATTCATTGTTAATAGAAGATTGAACAGAAGAAAGAATTGACTATAGTTCCGTGAAATCGAGGTATATCGAAAAATATTTTTAATGGTTGTAACACCAAATTGAGAAAAAATAACATAAGGTGTTAAATATGAGAAAAATGTGGAGACATTTTGGAGCTATAATTTTAATAACAGTATTACTGGCGACAAGCATTAGCGGATGTACAGGGATGCAGCCTGAGACCCCGTCCGAGAAAATCACACCGACTCCAACACCGACTCCAGAAGTGGTCAAAAAAGTTACCGTTCAGGATTCCGCCGGAAGGTACGTGGAGGTTCCGTATCCTGTCAAGAGGATAGTGATTCTGTGGGATAACCCGGCTGAAGAACTCAGAGCACTGGGAGCCGTAAATAAAATAGTCGGTATAGATACCGAAACAAAGAAGAAAGTAGATGACGGGCTATTTCCCGAACTTGCAGATGTGCCGGTTGTTGGTAGCTGGGATGAGCCCAATTACGAAAAGATAGCAGAAGTGAAGCCTGATGTTGTTATCATGTTGTCTACTTATGGCCCATCCCCAGACGAGGTTCAGAAGCGCCTTGAACCTTTTGGCATTGCTGTAGTGGCTCTGGACTTCTACAGGGTTGAAGTATGGGATAGAGAGGTCAAAACCCTTGGATTCATGCTCGGTTGCGAGGAAAGAGCTGATGAGTACATAAACTTCTTTAAGGAGAAATGGAGTTTGATCAAAGAGAGGGTAAAGGATATACCTGACGAGGAGAGAAAGAAAGTTTACTTCGAAGGGGGAGACAAGTACAAGACTTACGGTGGTGCAGACTATGGATGTGGGATTCCAGGCATGATCCGTGCCGCTGGTGGAATAGATCTCTTCCCGGAGATTTCAGCATATTACTTTGAGGTTGATCCGGAGGAAATTGCTGAGAAAAATCCAGATGTGATAATAAAGGGCACTCCCGGAGGCTATTTCTTAGACAATTCATCCAAATTCGAGGGACTCTGGAAAGAGATCATGAGCAGATTAGAGCTTGCTAACACAACCGCAGTAAAGAATGGTGATGTATATATAATAAGCTGGGACGTTGCAGGAGGGGCGAGGAAAAAGTTTGGACCGATATTCCTTGCCAAGATTCTGTATCCGGAGAAGTTCGAGGATCTCGATCCATATGCAGTTCTTAAGGAGTATCTCGAAAAGTATCAGGGGCTGAAATATCAGGGAGTGTACGTGTATCAACCGATATCACAGTAGCATGAGCAGGATTTACGAAGCATATTCCAGCTTTATTGCAAGAAAAATCCTTTTTTTAATTTTTGGGTCTACGGTTTTAATAGCTTTAGTTATCTTCGCAACTTCTGTAGGGGCCGCAAACCTAAGTATGCTGGACGTTTTCTCAGCAATAGCTGCCAGATTTTTTTCTGTTAAAACAGACTTTTTCAAATATGCAGTAGTGTGGCATCTCAGACTTCCCCGCGTGATTATGGGAGTTGTTGCTGGAGCCGGGCTCGCTCTGTCGGGAGCGGTGATGCAGGGTATAACGAGAAACCCTCTCGTCAGTCCCTTTACAATTGGTGTTTCCTCTGCTGCAGCCTTCGGAGCTTCGGTAGCGATAATGATTGGAGTGGGGTTTATAGGAACGGGAACGCTCCTGATAATAACAAATGCATTTATTCTTGCGCTGGTATGTACGTTCACGGTTTTCGGACTTGCGAGGTTGAGAGGGACTTCTCCAGAAACCCTCATCCTTGCCGGAATTGCCCTTTCATACTTCTTCAGCGCTCTAACAGCGATACTCCAGTTCTTCGCATCGGAAGAAGAGCTCATGATGATGGTACACTGGACTTTCGGTTCGCTCACGAGGGCTAACTGGGAAGCAATACTTATTGTTACCGCTGTATTTATCATTACACTACCTGTTTTGATGCGCTTCTCATGGGATTTAAATGCGATGGTTCTGGCAGATGATGAGACGGCAAAAAGCCTTGGGGTGAACACGACATTTGTAAGGACAGTCTCGCTAATACTCTCCGCGTTCATTACTGCCACCATAATTTGCTTTACAGGAATAATTGGATTTGTTGGATTAGTGGCACCTCACCTGACAAGATTCGTAATTGGAGGAGACCACAGATTTCTGCTGCCAGCCTCATGCATCTCGGGCGCAATACTGATTATTGCAGCAGATACGGTTGGAAGAACTATACTCCCACCGATTATACTCCCGATAGGAATTGTGATCTCCTTTATTGGTGTTCCCATGTTCATTTATCTTCTGATGACAAGAAAGGAGGAATACTGGAGATGATGGAGAGAAAAATCATATTCGAAAGCGACGTGAAGCTTGCAGGTGTTTTAAGATACTCTGAAGGAAATTGTGTTCCTGCTGTCCTGTTGATTCACGGCACCCTCGAGCAGGACAGAGATGGTAATATGATTGAACATCCCGACGGCAGGAAGCTTTACAGGAAGAACTTCTTTCTGGAAATATCGAAGCATCTTTGCAAAGCCGGTTTTGCAACATTTTCGTGGGACAGGCGAGGTTTTGGGGAGAGCAATGGGCCAAGAGGAGATGTTTTCTCAACGGTCAAAGATGCAATCGCAGCACTGGATGTGCTCTGCTCTCAGAACGTTGTCGACTCAGATAGAATTGCTGTGCTCGGACAGAGTGCAGGAGTATACACCGCATGCCTACTTGCAAAAGAGGATGACAGAGCTAAAGCATACGTTCTTCAGGGTGGACTTTACAGAGATTACAGCGAGATAATGGCGTTCAATTATTTGAGAGTCAAGAAATATGCTGAGAGCAGTCCCAAAAACCTCAGATGGGTAGAGGAGAACGACCTCTGGAGTCTTGTTATTGGGCTTAACCTGCACGTCATAGAAAAGCATGCGAGAGAGGGTAGAACAGAATGTAAAGTGTCATACAAGGATAGAAGCTGGAGGATTCCACTGGATCCATTACTCTACACACCCGAATACGCTCCATCGAGACAGTTCAGATACATCAGAAGGCCGACATTTATCGTACATGGAGAGTGTGATCTCAACGTTCCTGTTGAGGATGCATACATGATAGAAAGGGAGTTAAGGATTAACGGTGTAGATGTTGAGCTTGCTGTAATTCCAAACTCCGATCACAGCTTTCAGGAGGTTGCAGAAGATGAGGAGACTAGACTTAAAGAGAGGATGTCGCTGAAAAGCTTTAAACGACCTTACAGGCGAGAATACTTCGAAGCACTGATAGATTTCCTGAGGAGGAAGCTCAAATGAGGCTCGAGTTAAAGAATATATCTTTTAATTACAAAGACATGTCCGTATTGAGAGATATTAATATTGGTGTTGATGAGAGTGAACTGCTCGGCATAGTTGGTCCGAATGGTTCCGGGAAGAGCACACTGCTCAAGTGTATAAACACAATACTGAAACCTGAGGGTCAGATTCTTCTAGATGAGATTGATTTAAAGAGAATGGGACTGAACGAGATCGCAAGAATTATAGGTTATGTTCCTCAGGCTATTCATAGCTATTCCTTCCCCACTACAGTCTTTGATGTTGTGCTTCTCGGAAGAAGACCCTATTTGAGCTGGAGTGTTGGCTCAAAAGATCTGGAAGTAGTCTCAGATATTCTCTCTTTAATGAGGCTTGATGATCTGGGTATGCGAAATTTTAATGAGCTTAGTGGTGGCGAACGGCAAAAAGTCCTTATTGCAAGAGCTTTAGCACAGGATCCCAAAATCCTCCTCCTGGATGAACCCACAAGCAACCTCGACTTAAAGCACCAGCTTGAGATAATGGAACTCGTGAGGAGACTGGCGAAAGAAAGGAATCTGATTGTAATTCTAGTTTCTCATGATCTCAACTTGGCGAGTAGATACTGTGACAGACTCGTACTTCTGAGTGCTGGTAGAATATATGCGACGGGCAAACCTCGAGAAGTTCTTATTGATGAGAACATACAGAGGGTTTACGGTATTGAGGCTGAAGTCAGCTACAACGATAAGATTGGATTATGCAATGTTGTTCCGATTTCTGTTATAGAATAATCTACTATAGAATAATCTACTCGAGGGTGAATGATCTATTAGAGGGGTGATGCTGGCTCTTTCAATCGAGACCGTACAACATCATCATGTTTCTTGAACAGAATAGACAGGGCCCGGACCGGGACTCGAACCCGGCTCCTGGGATCCACAGTCCCAGAGGATGACCGCTACCCTACCCGGGCCAGTCAGACTTAAAACCACTTCCCTATCACTTTCATTTCACTCGTGATAAATAAATATTTTTCCCGTAAAGTGATGTTCTGTAATGTCACATTAACCGCCTAACAAAGTTAAATAAATTTATCGCTTCTGAGTTAGAAGCAATGATCGAATAAAAAGAACCACATGTTTGTGAAATTTCACCTCATACAGCACAAACTGCCGATTTTCCCAGCTTAGACCGGATCGGGAAATCTGATAGACTTATCACGAAAAATTAAACTACCTGGATCATATATATCTATCCAACATATTCATCCAGCCCAAGAATACCCGCATCCCGATTATAATCTCCCAAAAATTTAAAAAAGATATAAACTTCAGTTATTCACAAATCAGGGTGATATTATGCATACCATTATTCTAGCCGGTGGAAGTGGAACCCGTTTATGGCCCCTGAGCAGAGAAGATTATCCAAAACAGTTTTACAATATATTCGACAAATCTCTTTTCCAGAAAACTCTTGAAAGGGCTTTAATTTTTTCCAGAACAGATGAAATATTCATTGTGACAAATGAAAGGTACAGATTCAGAGTTATAGACGATATAACTGAAATAGAAGCTGATGTGCCTGCCGAGAACATTTTAATAGAGCCAAAAGCAAAAAATACCCTCCCAGCAATATACTATGGAATTAAAACAATTATTGAAAGAGACGGAGATTCAACAATCGCTGTTTTACCATCAGATCATCTCGTGGATGGTGGTGAGAACTACAAGAAGGCATTTAATATGGCCATCAAGCTCTCCGAAGAATTTCTCGTCACCTTTGGCATTAAACCCTCAAAACCACATACAGGTTATGGTTACATTAAACCCGGGAAAAAGCTGGAAGGGGGTTACAGAATCGAAACTTTTGTGGAGAAACCAGATTATGAGAAGGCGATAAAATACGTTGAAAATGGGTTCCTGTGGAACAGCGGGATGTTCATGTTCAAATCCAGCATATTTATCGAAGAGTGTAGAATCCACCAGCCAGGGATTGTTAACGCATTTGAGATGGATATCAAAGATGCCTACGACAGATTGCCTGATATATCGGTTGACTATGGAATAATGGAGAAAACCGATAGGGCTGCTGTTGTTGAACTCGATACATTCTGGAGCGACGTTGGCAGTTTTGATTCCCTATATGAAATATTTGATAAGGACGAAAATGGAAATGCTGTAAAGGGAGAATGTATCGCCATAGACTCAAGAAATAACCTTATTTACAGTGGAAGACTGACTGCTGCAATTGGATTGAAAGATATAATCGTGGTGGATACAAAGGATGCTGTACTCGTATGCTCGAGAAAAGATGCACAGAAGGTCAAAGATATTGTGAACATGCTCAGAGCAAGAGGGGATAAGAGAGCGGAAATACACAGAACCGCTCACCGACCTTGGGGGTCATACACCGTCCTTGAAGAGAATCAATTTTACAAGATCAAAAGACTGACAGTAAAACCCAAAAAAAGGCTAAGTCTGCAGACGCACTTTCACAGAAGTGAACACTGGGTAGTTGTTAAAGGTACCGCTAAGATTACTGTTGATGGTGAAGAGAGGCTTTTGAGAAATGGAGAGAGCACATTTATTCCGGCTGGAGTGATTCACAGGCTTGAAAACCCGGGATTAATACCCTTAGAAGTTATCGAAGTTCAGATCGGAGAATATCTGGATGAGGATGACATTGAGAGGTTCGATGATGATTTTGGAAGATGAATGACTTTCACATCAATGTTTTAAGAAACATTTGAACCTTATTCTACCTCTCTTCATTCACCCCCTAACACAACACCTTACAAATGATCAATATCGATCCATACCAAACAACATAAGCATAAATTCAAAAATCCAAAAAAATATAAAGTAGAATATGTACATAAAAAAACGTGGACGGGTCAGTTTCGGACTTGATTTATCTTTTACTCTTCTTTGCATATGGCCCAGCTTTAGCACTCCTCTGGTATTTTTATCATCAGGATAAACTTGAGCCTGAACCAAAAAAATTTGTTGTTTTGACTTTTATTTATGGAGCAATAATGTCCGTAGGTATTTCTCTGTTTTTTGAGAGTCTAACAGGAAACATTATCCCAAAAACCTTTTTTACGATGGCTTTAATTGCCGCAGTGGTTGAAGAGCCCTCAAAAGCTCTTGCAATCAGAATCCCATATAATGCGAAACAGATGGATGGCGTGATGGATGGGGTGGTTTATGGAGTTGCGGCAGGTCTCGGGTTTGCTGCGACAGAAAACCTTCTGTATGGAATCGGATTTGGAATCGAGGTAACCCTGATGAGAGTCCTTCTAACACCACTTGCCCACGCGATATGGAGCGCCGTTATAGGTGTCGGCTACGGACTTAAATCTGAGGGAAAAGCTAAGAGCCTCACTCTCTTTTTTATCGCAGCAATTATCCTACACTTCTCATGGAATTATTTTGCTTTCAAGTCCTCTGAAAACTTTATTTATGGATTAGCAGTATTTTTCATAATGTTTCTCAACTTAGCGCTGATAAAACACCTGCTTTACTTGGGTAAGAGAGAGGATATGGAAAAATACGGATACATCAAATTTTGACTGAGTCAATTATATTAATCCAATACAGAATACATATAGAAACCTGAATAAAGCTCAGATTGGAGTTCATCGCGAATTATACAACATGAAATACCCATATAAATGCACCCACATAATCAACAGTAAATAAGAAACCAATAAACAAAATCCGGGTGAAAAAATGCACGAAAAAGAAAGATCTGAAAGAGAAGAACACCATGACGTAGAGAGGAAAATAAAGATCCTCATAAAATCTCGAGATAAAAATACATTAAGATACTGGACAGAGGTTAAAAACCCTTTCAGAGTTGCTTTTAACTATCTAATAATCGCTATATGTAGAGTTTTGCCATCTCTATCGATCAAATGCTGGTTACTTCGAAGAACGGGCATAAAGGTTGGGAAAAACGTTTCTTTCGGGCTTGAATCCACAGTCGATATATTTTTTCCCGAACTGATCGAGATCGGAGATAACACAATAATAGGATTCAACTCTGTAATACTCGCCCATGAATTCCT
Organism: Archaeoglobus sp. JdFR-24; assembly: GCA_002011215.1. The sequence continues at coordinate 83,883 of MTML01000102.1, read as the reverse complement.
TGTCAGGGAGTTGAGAGTAGGTAAAGTTAAAATAGGTAAAAACGTGACCATAGGTGCCAACTGTACAATACTTCCCGGGATCAGGATAGGAGATAACTCCATCGTGTCGGCTCACAGCCTGGTAAACAGAAACATTCCACCAAATGTTCTCGCCGGCGGTGTTCCAATTAGAGTGATCAGAAAATTAAGAGACTGAATGAAGTAGCAAAATCACAAAATGCCCAGAGATATAATATCAAATTGATTGATACCTCTTAAGATTGATACCTCTCAAAAACCTTTGAAGCTTTATGAATGAGGATGCCGAGCAAAATTGAGAAAAATGTCAAGAAAACGGTGTATGCAGCAATAATCTCAATATTCCTTTCAGGTATATATGGGTGCGTATCTAAAACATAGTCAAAAAAATCGTTTAAACCTAACCATAAAAAGGTGAGAATTACGGTTTTTGACTTTAGCTTGTTTACAGAAAGGATTAACGGAATCGATTCTAAGACGAGAAGTGAATGTGTGATGAATATTCCTGAATAGAGCAAATATCTCCCCGGAGCAAAGAAGAAATCTGAGTGATAAATAAGAACCGAGACTGTCCACAAACCATATTTAATGAGATTGGCTCCCGCAAAATAAGATATAAAATCACTTTTTTTCCCTTTTAGCATAAGTATTACTGAAATAACAAAAAAGAACGTTGAGTTAGGACTGTCGGTTATAATGGGCCACAGAAGTGGGCTGTTCTCAATAAGCTGAGCCTTGTAATAATACCAGCCATAAACAGTACCGGCTAAATTAACAAAAAGTGCAAAATATATTAACCACTTCAACTTCATTTCGCGAAAAAGAAACATCAAATCAAGAATTCTGTTTTTTATCAACACTCCGGAACTAAACTCAAATATATTTATAAATTTTGGGATGGTACAGATTAGATCGATTGAGTTAATTAAACAGGGAATTAAGCAAAATGATTTATTGGTTCATTGGTTCTAAATCCCAGATTAGATTAAGCTTAAGCAGTTAATGAGCAGTAAAAAACAGATTTAGAGTCAGAAAGGTTTGAGGTAAATGCGGTTATGAAGAAAGCAGAGATGTGATGTGAAACTTAAAAGATGGGGCAAATGAGTGAGGATTGCAAAGTGTGCAACAAAGGAGTTTACCAAGTGGGCAAAGGTATTTATATAGTATATAAAGCTCTTATTTGGGGGAAATAAAATGAAAGATTACAAAATTAAAATAGAGAATGTTGTAGCATCAACTCAAATTGGCGAAAATATCGATCTCAACAAAATTGCAAGAGAAATAAAAGATGCAGAATACAAACCCAAGCAGTTTCCAGGGCTTGTTTTAAGAACCAAAGAGCCTAAAGCTGCAGCTTTAGTATTTAGAAGTGGAAAGGTCGTCTGTACCGGATCTAAGAGTGTAGAAGATGCCAATAGAGCAGTCAGACAGGTTGTAAAGATCATCAACAAACTCGGTATCGATGTTATCCTCGAGCCCGAGGTAAAAGTCCAGAACATAGTCGCTTCGGCTGATCTCGGAGTTGATTTGAATTTAAACGCTATAGCTATAGGACTGGGATTAGAGAACATTGAGTATGAACCTGAACAGTTTCCAGGGCTCGTATACAGATTAAACAAACCTCGTGTTGTGGTTCTGATATTTGGGTCTGGAAAAATGGTGGTTACTGGAGGTAAAGGGCCTGAAGATGCAAGAGTAGCTGTAGAGAAGATCGCTGATGAGCTTTCTGCACTTGGCCTGATGTAATCGATATAAATCTGGTATCCTATTCATTTTTTTGGTTTTATGTCGTTTTCCGGTTTCTACATTTTTCAAGTAGATTATTCAGCGATCTATCACTTCAAATCTATTTTCACTTTTCAAGTAAAACCAAATAATAACCGGGCCTTATCTCGTATCTGCCCTCCATCTGCCATCCCTTAAACGATGCTAAATTTGTTTCAGATGTCACTACAAAATCAAAATTGCCATAGTATGTTCTCGAAAAGGGAACTGTAATTTTTCTGAGGTACCAGGGTAACGGCCAGTAATCATTATTGGGTTCAACAATAATGCCATGTTCCCCATTCTCGATCCTATAAATTATTTTTTCCGAAAGCTCTACCGCTGTGGGCTGAACCTGAATGTAGATCAAACCTTCTGATGCGTCATTGTAATTGATATAGGTGATATGCAATGATGCGGCGAGATAGATTATCCCCACAACAACAATAGCAACCCTGAAACCCCTCTTTGACCATTCAAAGAAACTTTCTTTTGAGTAGATAGATGAGAAAAAGGCAATTGGTGCAACAAGGTGAGTCAAAAGCCATGGAACTTTGTGTGATAGGACGTGATAAGCAAGAAGACTCATTAATAGCCAGTACACAGAGAAAACTTCGAGTTTTGTCAGCTCTCCCTCTTTAAGTTTCCGGTAAAAGAGAGGAATTGATGAGATCGCAAGTGCCAGAGGAAGAAATTCATATCTTAAAAGTAAGGCCATGTAATATGGCAACGGTTTTGAGTGATCATTGGCGGAGTGCATTGTGAACCAGTGTTCTAACGCTCCGATGGTCGCTCTTCTAAGCCCTTCAAGATCTGAAAAACCTGAAGTATAAAGGGATGAAAAAATCACAGAGAAAATCAGAGATGAAATGAGAATGACCTTCAATTTTTTGAGGTTCCAGCGCAAAAGTAATTCCCGCAAATACTCTATTCTCTTTTCGTAAAGCCCGTAAAATAAGATGAAAGATACGATAATAAAAACATATATATAGGAGTTTTCTTTGGAAGTGATCATTACTGCAAGGAATAATGCACCTACATAAGCATAACGCTCTTTTCTGCGCTCATCGATTTCTTCACCAAACCTGAAATAGCAGTATATGAGTACAAGGAAAGAAGCCAGAACAATTATATCATTTCTGAGGTACCGCGAATAATATAGAATTGAGGTTGAAAAAATCATAAAAAATGCAAAGAAATATGCTCCCGAATTTAACCATCTTTCAAATTTAAAGGCAATAAATAACGCAATAAGACTGAAAACTGCTGGAACTATTCTCGAAGTGAAATCTGAATCGCCGAAGAGCCAGAAAATTCCTGCCGTTGAGAAATAGAGAAATGGCCCATGAAATGCAGGATTATATGTATACCTCTGATTTTTTAAGAGATCGTATGAAAGAAATGCATGAATACTTTCATCGTGATCCATAGGTCTTGCATCCAAAAAAACGAATCTGGTTATTATGGCTATCAGCAGTAACGCCAGCATTATCTTTCTATCCATTGAGGGGAGAGGCAGGTTTGAATAGAAAAAATTTTTGGAAAAAGGATTAAGTACCGAAATGAATCAAATCATGTCAGAATTATTGAGAAGAAGTGATGGACTTGAGTGTTGAGGGTAAATTGCTGAAGGATCTGAAAGGATACCAGATTGTCGGAAATCATTCAGCCGTTAGAAGTTGTCTGTGGCTTAAAAAATCAATGAGAGACTCTGGAGTGTGCTACAAGCAAAAATTCTATGGCATATCGAGTCATAGATGTCTGCAGATGACTCCAGCTCTCATATGTAATCTCAGCTGTATTCACTGCTGGAGGCCCTTAGAACTGCTTCCCAAAATTGGTAGATGGGATGAGCCAGAATTCATAGTTGAAGAAAGTATCAAAGCTCAACACAGGCTTCTTAGCGGATTTAAGGGAACCGAAGGTGTCAATCCCAGAAAGCTTGAAGAAGCTTACACACCAGACCAGGTCGCAATAAGTCTCATAGGCGAACCGGCACTCTACCCTTACCTGGACGATCTGGTAGAGGAGTTTAAAAAAAGAAACATGACTACTTTTGTTGTTACAAATGGCACAGTTCCCGAGATGGTTGAAAAAATAGAACCATATCAGCTCTATATCAGCCTTATTGCCTACAGTGAGGTAACCCATTTGTATCTGAATAGGCCAAAGAAAAGCTTCTGGGAGGAAATAAACAGATCCATCGAAATAATGTCACAAAAAGATGGAAGAACTGTTTTGAGGCTCACACTCATCAAGGGTGTGAACATGAACGCCGAGAAATTTGCACCCCTTATCGAGAAGGCATCTCCCACTTTTATCGAGGCAAAGGCATACATGCATCTTGGATATTCCAGGATGAGGCTTCAGCGAGATGCCATGCCGGAACATAAAGACATAATTGAGTTTTCCAGAAAATTGGAGAAAGTTTCAGAGTATGAGATCGCTAATGAGTCGCCCATAAGCAGAGTTGTTCTGCTGAGAAGGAAATAAAGAGTTTCAATTTCGCTTTTTTAATTCAATGCTGAAAAGATTAATTAAGCCATCAGACAGAATCGATTCATGAAACCTGATTCTGAAAAATCTGAAAAATCCAGATTGCATGGAATTGAACTTGAAGAAGCATTTGAGAAAATCAGGTTGAAGTTAACTGAACTTGATAGCGCAAGAGAGGATATTTTAAAGCTGACAAGAGAGATGAGGAGATATTCAACTTCAGCAATCGCATACATCCATACTGGAGATGTGAATCGAGCTGAAAAGAGTCTGAATGATGCGCTGGAAATTCTGGAGAAAGTTAATGAGTATAGAGATGCTCCTGAAATTTACTATCCCCTGACAAGAGATTCGATGCAGGAACTTGTTGAGGCTATTTCGTTCTTCGAAGTTGTCAGAACAGGAGAACTCAGATTGCCGGATTTAGACGTTCAGCTATCATCAGTACTCACAGGAATTGCAGATATGGCCGGTGAGCTGAGAAGATACACATTAGACCTCTTGAGAATGGAGAAATTTGAAGATGCAGAAAAAATGCTTGGGATGATGGAGAAAATCTACTTTAATCTCATTACCTTTAGCTTCCCGGATAAACTCGTCCCCGGATTAAAAAGCAAGTTAGATATGCTTAGATTTGCAATCGAAAGAACAAAATCAGATTTTATAGCCGCAAAAGTTGCTTCCTTAAAGCTGAATAAGTAGATATAGTAGAAATGCTCGAGTTCAGGGAAATCGACGATTAAGATTAAATGAGAGGTTAAATTAAAGAACGGAATTAACACCAGCAATTCATGTAGCTTCCCATAGCCCTTTATTACCTTCCAGGTTTCTCTCCTGGCATCCGGATCCTGTGGTGGTTCCATCCAATAATACCACCTCGGGATTCTCAACAAGTCTACATGTGATCCCAACACGCTGTTTCAATTCCCCAACAGCTCCTGAAATTTTTTCTGCAGGCTTCGAGACCTGTAAGAGAGATCACCTCTCCAACATCCAGATTTTCATCGTTAAAGAGATGCAGAAAAGAGATGTTTTCTCCAACATTTAACCTGTCAAAGGCTGTAAACTCTTGTGGAAGAGTCCCAATTCTTTTTTGAGACTCTTTCGCCCATAACATCCAATCTCCAAGATCCTTCCACTTCCCTTGCGGTCTCCTCATCCCCTGCAAGATCTCCACAAGTGTTGTTTTGCCCGCACCATTTGACCTGAGAATTGCAAATATCCCACCCCTACTGATATCAAAACTGGCCCTATTGAGAACTCTTGTTTTTCCATGTTTTTGAGAGGTTTTAAACAGATATGGCTTTCATATAATTAATCAAAATTTTGGTGAAAAAATATTTAAATTTTTCGAATAATAAAATACCGTGCCAGTATAGCGCTAAAAATTCAAAAAGCATTCTGTCAATAATTTTTCGGTTATCCAAGAAAAAACGGGGAAAATTTTTTTACACAACCCTGCATACCTCACCTCATGCAGACGATACTTCAAAAGAATAAACCTGAAAAATCTGGTGATGTGGTAATCGGGCTTGAAGTTCATGTTCAGCTTAATAAATTAAAAACAAAACTTTTCTGCTCCTGTTCAACAGCCTACCATGATAGTGAACCGAATACACATGTATGCCCTGTCTGCCTTGGCATGCCTGGGGCGATGCCGGTTATTAATCGAGAAGCTATAAAAGCCGCTATAAAAGTAGCATTAGCCCTAAATGCAGATGTTCAGCCATTTACTGTTTTTGATAGAAAAAATTACTTCTACCCGGATTTGCCAAAGGGTTTTCAGATCAGCCAGTATGATAGACCGCTTGCATGGGGAGGTTTTGTAACGATCGAAACCGAAAGTGGAGAAAAAAAGGTTGTGTTGAAACGAATACACATGGAAGAGGATCCGGGGAAACTCACCTACAAGGGCTCAATTACTGCCGCAAAATACTCCCTCATAGATTACAACAGGTCTGGAGTTCCTCTGCTGGAAATAGTCACTGAGCCTGTTATGAACTCGCCTAAAGAGGCGAGACAGTTCCTCAACAAACTCAGAATAATACTCGAATATCTGGACGTTTTTGATGGTTCACTGGAGGGAGCAATGAGGGTTGATGCCAACATATCTCTGAGAGGTGGAGGAAGAGTTGAGATCAAGAATATCTCATCCTTCAAGGGTGTAGAGAGAGCACTCACCTACGAAATAACAAGACAGAAGAATTTGTTGAGGAGGGGAAGGGAAGTCACAAGAGAGACCAGACACTTCGACGAGTTAAACAACATCACAGTATCACTGAGGAGCAAAGAGGAGGAGCAGGACTACAGATACTTCCCTGAACCCGACCTCGTACCGGTTTATACTTCCGATCTTTTAGAGGATGCAAGGAAGTCCATTCCCGAAATGCCTGAGGAGAAAAGGGAAAGGTTCATAAAGCAGTATGGAATCGGTGAGGCTTCTGCAAAAGTTCTCGTGCTCGATCCAAAGATGGCTGATTACTTCGAGGATGTTGCAACAGAAATAGAGGCAAAGAAGGCTGCAAGCTGGATAGTTGATGTTCTCAGAGGTGAGCTGAATTACAGAAGTCAGGATTTTAGGTTTGCATATGAGAGGTTGCCGCCTGAAGACATGATAAAACTAATCAAATACATGGATGAAGAGAAAATCACTGAAAAAGGTGCAGTTGAGGTTATCAGGACGAAACTTGATGAGGGGGGAGAAATAGACGAGATCATAGAGGCTAAAGGTCTTTTTGCAATTACACAGGAAGATGAGATAAGGAAAATCTGTTATGAAGTTATAAAGAGCAACCCAAAGGCCGTTGAGGATTATCTCAGCGGGAAAAAGGGAGCCATCAACTTCCTCGTGGGACAGGTAATGAAGATAACTAAAGGAAGGGCCGATCCTGCAGACTGTTCAAGAATTATTAAAGAACTGATCGAGAACTGAAAACAGGGCTGAAGAGGATGTCATCCAAACCCACGCCATGGTTGATTATAACCGAAAAAGATAACACCGCGAGGAGGATATCTTCAATTCTCTTCAGCGATGTGAAGGTTAGAAAAAAGTATGGTGTAAAGCTCTATCATTCCCCCTCCCACGATGCCTACGTTATAGGTTTAAAGGGACATATATTACAGCTTGATTTTCCAAGTGAATATAACAACTGGAGCAAAATCCCATTAAAATCTCTTTTAAGGGCTGAGATCGTCAAAGAAGTTACTGAGAAGAATATCGCAAAACTTCTTTCGGAACTCGCAAAAGACGTTAAGCATGTCACCATCGCAACAGACTATGACAGAGAAGGAGAGCTTATCGGAGTTGAGGCATTAAACATAATCAAAAAAATAAATCCGGATGTGGTGGTTGACAGGGCAAAATATTCGGCAATAACTCCTGCCGATATTAAAAAAGCATTTTCCGAGCTGACGAATGTTGACTTTAACCTTGCAAAATCAGCTGAAGTCAGGCAGAAAATTGACCTGATATGGGGGGCTGTGCTCACAAGACTGATTTCTCTATCCTCAGGCAGGATGGGTAAGGAATTCCTGAGCGTTGGGAGGGTTCAATCTCCAACACTGAGGCTCATTGTCGAGAGAGAGAATGAGATTAAGAACTTCAAACCAGAAAAATACTGGGAAATTTTTGCCGATTTCAGGAAAATTGAGGGTAAAGATGTTTTCACCTGCAAGCATATTAAAAGATTTGACAAAAGGGAAGAAGCAGAGAAGGCATTCAACAACATAACGGATAGGGCAGTTGTTATCAGATTTGAGAAAAAAAAGGTTAGAGAACGTCCACCCATCCCCTTTAACACAACTGAGTTTCTCAGAGAGGCTTCACGATTCATGAGCCCGAACAAAGCAATGAACATCGCTGAATCCCTCTACATGAGCGGATACATATCCTATCCAAGAACGGATAACACCGTCTACCCCACAACTTTAAACCTCAAATCTATTGTCAGATCTTTCGCCCAGAGCTCATTTGAGAAAGAAGCGAATCTTGTGCTTTCTCAGAAGAGAATAACCCCCACAAGGGGTAAAACGGAGACGAAGGATCATCCTCCCATCTACCCGACTTCAGTCGCTTCAAAGGAGAAGCTGAGCAGAGATGAGTGGGTTATCTATGAGCTCGTTGTGAGAAGATTTCTCGCAACATTAGCTCCGGATGCGATCTGGGAGACGAAGTCTGGTGAGATCGAGTCAAACAAAGAAAAATTCAGATTTTCTGCTAAAAAACTCATTGAGAGTGGATGGAGAGCAATATACACATATTATAAAGTTGAGGAGATCTTTATCCCCGATCTGATTGAAGGTGAGATTTTAGCAGTTCTGGATAAAAGGCTTGAAGAGAAGGAGACTCGACCTCCACCCAGATACACTGCCGGAAATCTCATCAAACTTATGGAGAAATACGGTCTGGGGACGAAGTCAACAAGACATGAGATCATCAACAAGCTCTACAGCAGAAAATACGTTTTTGGTAATCCCCTCAGACCTTCAGAGATCGCTATTGCTGTGATTGAGGCGTTAAAAAACAATGCTGAGACCATAACAAAACCTGAAATGACCTCGAAACTTGAAAAGGATATGGATGAGATTGCTGAAGGCAGAATGGATGATGAAGAGGTCATTGAAGAGTCCGTTAAGTTTCTGGAGGATCTTCTCAACGAAGTTGATATGGAAGCACTCTCAAAAAGTCTAAAAGATGGTGTAAAGAAGGATAAAACAATTGGTAAATGCCCAGAGTGTGGTAAAGACCTCGTTATCAGGAAGTCCAGAGGAAAGAATGCGAAAAGGTTCATTGGTTGCTCAGGATACCCTGAATGCAGCTTTACACTCCCCCTCCCACAGAATGGCTCAATATATCTGACGGATAAGAATTGTGAGAAGCATGAAATCAGAAAAATAAAATTGAGAACAAAAAAGGGATACTGGAATCTCGGATGTCCCTACTGCAACTACCTCCAGTGGTTGAGTCAGAAAAATAAAAATAATTCTGAGAACTGAAGAGAGTCAGACCAAACTCAGAGTTAAAACTACTTCACCAGATTAATTCAAAATATTTCAGAAGTTAATTTTGCAAATCAGGTGTCCCATCTTTTCTTTTTTGGTTTTCAGATATTCGAGGTTTTCGCAGGATGGTTCAACTTCAATTGGCTTTCTTTTTACATTGAAATTATACTTCCTGAGCTCTTCTATTTTCAGCGGGTTGTTCGTCATTAAAAGAATGTTCTTAACGCCCAGATCCATTAATATCTGTGCTGCAATCCCGTAACTCCTCATATCTGGGGGGAATCCGAGCTCGATATTTGCCTCCACAGTATCTTTGCCCTCTTCCTGAAGCTTATACGCTATCAGCTTATTAATTAACCCGATTCCTCTGCCTTCATGACCCCTCATGTAAATAAGAACTCCTTTACCAGCCCTATCAATTGTTTTTAGGGCATTTTCCAGCTGATCTCCGCAATCACATCTGAGTGAGTGAAACACATCACCCGTTAAGCATTCGGAGTGAATTCTGACGAGAGTCTCCCCCAAAGAGACTTCCCCCTTTACCAATGCGATTATTTCACCTATTGGGGTTCGGTAGCCAACTGCCTTAAGAACTCCATAGAATTTCGTAGGGAGGGTAGCTTCAACTACCTTTTCAACAAGCTTTTCACTTTTCAGCCTGTGGAGAATCAGGTCCTTTACATAAATGTATGGAAGGTCATGCTCCTTTGCAAACCTGATCGCATAATCCGGGTTCGCAAGGTTTCCATCAGGTGTCATCAGCACGGAATAAACACTTGCCGGAAGATAACCGGACATTCTTGAAATATCAAGACATGCTTCACCAAATCCCGGTCTCTCCAGCACTCCTCCTTCCTTTGCTTCCTCAACAAATATCCTGCCAGGATATATGATGTCATCAAGTGAGAGATTTCCCCTGACTAGATTTCTTATGAACCATGCCCTTTCTTCAGCAGATAGGCCATTTGTCTTAAAATCTACAGGTATGAAATTTTCACCGTAAAACCTCAACCTGTTCAGCCCAATCTTTGAGATCATTTTCCAGGGAATTGCAACTCTTATTTCGTCGCAATTCTTCATTATAAAGGTAATCGCCTTTGAATCGGCTATTTCAGCAGGAACGGAGAGTACAGCCTTTTGATCATCAATTATAACAGTTATCTTCCCGGATTGTATTAGATTGATAATCTTATCCATGATTTCCGAGCTGTTTGCTGAGTATTTATAATTTTTGAGAAGTTTCTCAATAGTGGTAATTCATGATAATTTAAATTTTCATTTTGAGAAATCTTGGTCTTTCGATTTTTCTTTTTCAACTTTTTCAGAGTCTTCCAGCATCTGGGATTCCATTATTTCCTTGAGTTCACCTTCGGACATTTCCATGATAAATGAGCCAAGATATCCGCATTTCTTACAGTAGTATTTTCCGGTATAACCACCAGCATCAGGTTCAACGTCTGTTGATTTGCAAACCGGGCATACAAGCAGTTTCATAATTGCAGTTTTCCACCGAAGATAAATAATTTTGGCTCCGGTATCAAAATACATGTTATTTTTATTACTCTATAACAAAAAAGTTATTTTTTTAGTTATTAAAAGAGAAGTGAAGTTATTTTTTTAATAAAATCAGTTTTCAGGGCGAAAAACTTATTAATTATTATATTGAAGATTGCAGAGAGGAGAAGTGAGGTGAGAAGGAATGAAGATTAAGAAAATAAGAAAAGAGTCGAGTGGAGTTTGCAAGTGTAACGCTTCATGTGCTTAACTATTTTTTTAATTTATAGGTGATAAATTTGAGATTTTCTCAGAGAGAACTTGTTGATTCGATCTGTCTATGCTGTGAATTTTACAAGGAATCTGAAGAACGGTTAGAATGTGGAGCCTTTAAAATTCTGAGGATCTTACTTGAGGAGAGAAAAGTAAAGTTGGAGGATGTAGTTCTTGCTGCCAGAAGGGTATCTGAAGATATCTGAGAGAGTTCTCCTCAGAAGGTTTGAGGTTCCACTTGCATACAAAGCAAAAGATGATGAACTTTACGAACTTGATGATGAAGCGCTGGAATTTCTCTCATCGTGTGATGGGGAGAATGCGATATCTTCGATTATACAGAAATTTGGCGAAGATGCTGTCAGGATATCTCTCGAGGAGGGATTGATAGAAGTTTTGAAGAACCCTGAACCAAATGATATAAAAATTCCGGAATCACCAGCCCCCTCTCTCAGACACATGCTCATTCACGTAACAAAAAGATGCAATTTGAGATGCAAACACTGTTATCTGAGCAAGGAAAAATCAGATATGAAGCTGGAGACCTTTAAATTGCTGATCAGGGAATTTGACAGGGCTGGCGGCCTTAAGATTATGATTTCAGGAGGGGAACCATTGCTCAACCCCCACATATGGAAAATGCTTGATTTAGCTTCAGATTATGATTTCAGGAGGGTTCTCATAACCAATGGCACCCTGATAGATCAAAAAACGGCTGAAAAACTTGATAAAGTTGATGAGGTGCAGATCAGCATTGATGGGATTGATTCGAACGATAAGATAAGGGGGGAAGGGAGTTTTGAGAAAGCGATTGATGCTGTGAAAATTCTGGTGGAACGGGGGATGACTGTTACAGTGGCAACGATGGTTCACAGTTCCAATATAGATGAGTTCGAGGATATGGACAGGCTTTTTAGAGAAATCGGAGTTAAAAGATGGTTGATCGACTACCCGTCGATTACGGGAGAGTTGCAGAATAACCTGGAGCTTCTTGCAGATGTGAAAAGGGCTGCCGGGATAATATCTAAATTCAGCTATGGTGAGACCGGACATAAAAGCCACGGAGAGTATAGCTGTGGTTCACATATGTGCTCTTCAGATACCACAGGTAATATCTCGCGATGTGGATTTTTTGAACCAGTTGGAAATGTAAGAGAAGGACTGATGAAATGCTGGGAAAAACTGAATAGAGAATATCTCTGGAGATTAAACGAGCTAAAATGTTCATGTTCAGTTTTAGAATCCTGTAAAGGAGGATGCAGATTTAGGGCGAGTTCATTCGGAGATATTCTCGGCCCGGATCCTGTGATGTGCGAGATCGCAAAGATGCATGGATATATAGTCCATTCGGATTCCCTGTTAAATCCGTGAGAGATTCTAAATTAACCGAAAGAACATACAGAGCTTCAAAGCACTCGAGGCTTCAAACCACCGAAATAACCCTTTTAAGCTCAGAAATAAATTTCTCTACAACCTCCTCTGTAACATGGGGCATGACAACGAACCTTATTGCCTCTGGATTTCTTATAGTGGATATTACCCATTTTCTCCTGAGTAACTCTTCCTTTATTTCCTCCGATTTTTTCGTCTTAAAGCTTACAACATTCATCACAGGTTCAATCACAGGCTCAAAACCGAGATCTACCATCTCATCGACAAGAATTTGAGTGATCCGAAGGCATTCATCAACAATTTTTTTCATTCCCTCAAAACCCAGGGAATAAAGGACAGCGAAGGCTGAAGCGACTCCCGTCCCCGGTCTCGTTCCAGTAAGCGTGAACTGAGTTCTGGTGGTTAGATAGGGTGTTTCAACCTCAAGAGACTTGAAATAATTTTCATTTCTGAAAAGTATTCCTCCAGACGGAATGGTTGCCATACCCATCTTGTGCGGGTCGATTGTGATCGAAGAAACTCCATCAAGCTGAAAATCAAATGGAACTGGATCATCCATGAATGGAATCACAAGCCCCCCAAAAGCTGCATCAACATGCATCTCGATCTCTTTCTCCACTGCAAGCTCCGACAATTCATCTATGGGATCTATCTGTCCAAGTTCGGTAGTGCCGGCTATTCCAACAATCGCAATCGTGTTGGAGTCAATAAGAGACTCGACATGAGAGACATCAACTCTGTATTCTTCATCGAGAGCAGATCTCCTTATTTCAACACCTAAGATGTCTCCAATCTTTTCGAAAGAAAAGTGAGCTGAATCCGGGATTACTATGTTTGGTCGCTTAGAATCATCTATTTTATGCCTTGAGATGTTCCTTGCTGCCCTGATGCCCTGAATGTTGGCCTCTGTCCCACCCGAACATATATATCCTGCAACTTCAGGATTGTGAAGCAATTCGCCGAGCATTTTCATCAAACGTTCTTCCAGGTCTTTTGTACCGACAAATATGCCCGGATCGCCGAGATTCGTTTCAACAAACATTTCGTGGGCCACAAGAGCTAAGGGATGTGGTGGAGTGCACATCGAACTCAAAACTTGAGAGTAAGGTATATCCCGCTCTCTGTATTTTTTCAATTCCTCGATGAGTCGAGCATGCATCACTCAGCAGTTAAACAATGGTCTTATATAGATATCTGTTTAATGTGAATTGTGTTTGCAGCCATACTTGCGGGAGGCAGAGGGGCACGATTGAGTGGTGTTGAAAAGGGCTTTATTGAGATAGGGGAGAAAAAGGTGATTGAGTATATCATCGAGGCTTTGAGAACATTTGAGAAAGTTATCGTGTGCAGGGATGAGGAGCAGGCCGAGAAATATGAAGGTCTGGGATGTGAGGTTATATGCGATATTCTGAAAAATATGGGTCCTCTTGGCGGAATACACGCTGCTTTAAACTATTTTAAGAGACCTGTTGTCATAACGTGCGTAGATATGCCCTTTATTGTTGGAGATGTATGCACATTGCTTTACAGGGAATGTGTAAAAGGGTATGATGCGGTTGTGCCAGTATGGCCAGACGGCAGATTTGAACCCACTTTTTCAGCATACTCGCCTGCTCTGATCGTTGAAATAGAGAAAAGTTATGTACGTGGAGAGAGAAAAGTTATAATGCCCCTAAAAAGACTTAAGAACGTTAAGTTCTATCCAATCGATGAATTGAGGAGCTTCGATCCCGAACTCATATCATTTACAAATATCAATACACCTGAAGATTTGAAAAAAGCCGAAGAACTGGCTGAGGAGAATTTAAGGTACGCAAAAAGATGTAAAAACTGAAGGAGTATATTTATGTTGATTGATAGATTTAACAGAAAAATAACGAACCTGAGAATCTCAGTCACTGACAGATGTAATCTGAACTGTTTTTACTGTCATAAGGAGGGAATCTTTCAGAGATCCGAAAATGAACTCACATCTGATGAAATCAAGGAGATTACCACAGCTTTTAAAGAGCTCGGAATAAAAAAGGTCAAAATAACGGGTGGAGAACCCCTTTTGAGAAATGACATTGTTGAGATAGTTCAGAAAATACCCAAGTTCGATGAGGTTTCAATGACTACGAACGGAATTCTTCTCGAAAAATATGCCTTTGATTTAAAAGAGAGCGGGTTAAGCAGAGTGAATATCAGCCTGGATACACTAAATGGAGAAAAATTCAAGAGCTTGACAGGTGGAGATATTGAAAAGGTCTTTTCCGGGCTCGCATGTGCCATAGATGCGGGTTTAACACCGATTAAGCTTAATATGGTTATAATGAAAGAGATTAACGAGAATGAAGTCAGAGACATGATAAAATTCATATTCAAACTCAATAAAAACGGAATAAATGTAATCCTGCAACTAATCGAGCTTTTGAAGCTGCCAGGGCTTAAAAAACATTATTTTGATATCGGAATTATTGAGAGAGAAGTTGCCAGAGAGGCAAACGAGGTCAGGATCAGAAGTATGCAGAGGAGAAAACAATATTATATGGATGGGGGGATAATTGAGTTCGTCAGACCAGTAGATAACACAGAATTCTGCTTTAATTGTAACAGGATCAGAGTTACTGCCGACGGAAAAATTAAACCATGTCTGCTGAGGAATGATAATCTGGTAGATATAAGAGGTGTTAAAGGAAAAGAACTTAGAAACAGAATTATGAAGGCGATCAATTTAAGGGAGCCTTACTTCAAGGGACCCTGCGATGTTTGAATTAAAAATAAAATTGAACCGGAGGTGATAAAATGGAGCCGAAAATCGATGTAAAACTCGTTATTGATGGAAAAGAAATACCCATGAATCCTTACGTTCAGAATGTGTTTGGAGTTATTATTTCTGGTCTGATTTCAACTCTGAAGGGTGTTGACGAGAACTGGAATCATGCGGAGATCATTCTGGACAGGTGAACAGGTGATATGCTTGAAAAAAGAAGATTCAAACAGAGAGTATACGAATCTTCTCAAAGAGTCCATAAAAAAAGTGAGAGAATACGTTCCGGGAAAAGATATCGAATACGTGAGAAGAAAGTATGGTTTGCAGAGAGTTGTGAAGCTTGCCTCCAATGAGAACTCCTATGGTCCAAGTCCAAAGGCGGTTGAGGCTTTTTGCAGTTTTAAGGATTTACACCTCTATCCCCCTCCAAGGCCGGAGAGCCTTCTTGAAAAAATATCCAGTTATACTGGATTCGACCCTGAGAGGATAGTGCTTGGCGCGGGAATTGATGGGGTTCTTGAAAATCTGTTCAGGATGTTTATCGAACAGGGAGACAGGGTTTTGATTCCGGCTCCAACTTTTCCCTACTATTACACACTTGCGACAATCTCCGGGGCAAGGATTGTGGAGGCTGGAAGGAATGATGATTTCAGTGTTGATTCATCAATTTCAGCTTTCGACGGGAAACTTGTCATTTTATGCTCACCAAATAACCCAACGGGAAATACAGAGAAGTACGATACAGCCAGGGAGATTGCAGAGAGTATTAGAGGTATACTTTTCGTAGATGAAGCATACGTGGAGTTTTCATCTCGCGACCTCTTAAGTCTGGGTGATCTGGATAATGTTGTGATAGCCAGAACATTTTCCAAGGCTTTTGGACTTGCCAATCTCAGAATTGGATATGCTGTTGTGCCTGAGTGGATGAAAAAAGAATATATGAAAGTTAATACGCCATTTCCCCTTTCCACACCATCCATTAAAGCAGCTGAAGCTGCACTTGACGATCTGGAGTACATGAAGGAGACAGTAAAAAAGATTGTAGGTGAGAGGGAGAGGGTTTCAAAAGAGCTGAAAGCGATGGGGGTAGCGGTGTTCCCTTCTGAGGCCAATTTCATCCTCATAAGGCTCAAAATGCGTTCAAAAGAATTCTGTGAGAAGATGATGAGGAGGGGTGTTATTGTCCGGGACTGCAGCACTTTCTCAGGATGCAAAGATGGAGATATCAGGGTCAGCATAGGCAAAAGAGAGGAGAACGATATCTTTCTAAACGCGGTTGGAGAAGTTTTAAGGTAAATATGGGGATGATATAATGATCGTTGCCCTGACAGGAACCCCCGGAACCGGGAAAACGTCTGCAAGCAAGCATCTATCCAGTAAGGGTTTCCCGACCAGATCCCTGAATGATCTTGTTGTGGAGACAGGCTGCATCATAGGAGAAGATGCCGATTCCATCATCGTGGATACTGAAAGGCTTCCATATGAGGTGAACAGACTGTTGAGGGATTTCAGAGGGGGCAGGAGAGATGTATTACTGGAGGGTCACCTTTCACACCTGGTCAATCCCGATCTGATAATAGTGCTGAGGTGCAATCCACTTGTACTAAAAGATAGGTTGAAGACGAAGGGGTGGAGCGAAGAGAAATTGCTGGAGAATTTAGAGGCTGAACTCGTCGATTCCATCCTTATTGAATCTATTGAGATCGCGGAGGAGCTCAATATAAACGTTTACGAAATAGATACAACTGAGAAGACTGTTGAGGGAATTTCAGAGACTATATTAAAAATCATAAGTGCTGAAAAGGCAGGAATTGAGATTCATGAGTACTTACCCGGGAAAATCGACTGGATTTCGGTTGTTGGAGATAGAATCGATGAGGTTACGAGAAAGATCAGCTGATCCGGTTTCCCACGTTTCCTTCAGGAAAGTAAACTTTCTAAAGAATTCAGTAAAAGTTATACCATTTCCTATCAAACTCTAGAAGGATGTCCTGAGTTGCAACATATACGTAGTTGCAACATATACGTTATTGCTAACAGTGATATCGTATGCATATTCTCCTTTCTTGTACCTCATGTCTTTGCTCAGATAATTTTACCCTCAGATATTTCAATCGATTAAAAGCATCCTTCTTTGAAGAAGGAATAATCTACAAATGCGTTTATATATTCTTTGGAAAATGTATTTCTATCTTTGGAAAACAAAAAAGTTATTAAAACGCTCAATATCTGACTCAGACGGTGCTTTGGCATGGATGCTTTTCAGAACGAGATAATAAAAAGGATACTTGACCATTATAGAAAGATATATTCAACTGAGTACGCTCAACGCGTTCTCAAATGGGACATGGAAACTTACATGCCCAAAGAAGGAATTCAGGAGAGGAGTGTTGCCCAGGGAGAGCTTTCAGTCCTTAGTCAGAGTTTACTGCTGGAGCCAAAGTTCCTCGATCTCGTAGAAAGAGCTGAAGAGGAGGAACTTAATGAGTACGAGAAGGGCGTTATACGTGTCCTCAAGAGGAATATCAGGATTGCGAAAGCCTTTCCACCAGAATTCGTCAAGGAGATCAGCGAGACGAGCAGTAAATCAACTATGGCATGGGTGGAGGCGAAGCAGAAGGACGACTTCAGGATTTTCGAACCTTACCTGGACAAGATAATGGATCTCTCAAAGAGGGCTGCTGAATATCTTGGCTACGATGAATATCCTTACGATGCTCTGCTCGACCTCTACGAGGAGGGGTTGAGGACAAGAGACTGTGAAAAAATCTTCACATATCTTGAAAAGGAAATAAAGCCGATTGCCGATAAAATCATCGGCAGTGAGAGGTTCTCAGGAGGTCATCCACTTGAAAAAGAAAAGTATGACCGGAAAATCATGGAAGCAATTAATCTCGAGATTTTGGAGATCCTTGGATATCCAACTGGCATAAGAGGCAGACTTGATGTTTCACCACATCCGTTTACCATGAAATTTGGGATAAATGATGTCAGAATAACAACGAGATACGAGGGTTTTGACTTCAAGAGAACTCTTCTGGCTGTGGTTCATGAGTTCGGGCATGCTTTATACGAGCTTCAGGTCGATGAGCGCTTCATGTTTTCTCCAATCAGCAGTGGAGTCTCCTTAGGAATACATGAGAGCCAGAGCAGATTCTGGGAAAATATAGTAGGAAGATCGATGGAGTTTGCTGAGTTCATATATCCGATACTCAGAGAGAAGCTGGCACTAAACGGATATACTGCTGAGGATATTTACAGTTACTTCAACGTGGTCAGGCCGGATTTCATCAGGGTTGAGGCAGATGAGGTGACATACAACCTCCACATAATTTTGAGATACAAACTCGAAAAACTCATGATCAACGACGGTGTTAAGGCGAGCGATCTGGTGGAACTCTGGAACGATGAGATAGAGGGGTTGCTGGGAATAAGACCGAAGAGGTATGCTGAGGGGGTGCTTCAGGACATTCACTGGGCTTATGGGTATATAGGGTATTTCCCGACATACACGCTTGGAACACTCTTAGCAGCGCAGATCAGGCATCATGTTTTGAGAGAGATCCCAGACTTCTACGAAAAGGTTGCGAGAGGTGATTTCGAAGATGTCAAAGCCTACCTCAAAGAGAATGTACACAGATATGGCTCAATGTACGCACCCAAGGATCTTCTGAGGAAGAGTTTTGGAGAGGAGATGAATCCAAAATACTTCGTCGATTATATCAGGGAGAAGTATCCCGGTTAATGGGCATGATTTTTTCAGGATTGTCCTATTATAGTTATTTTTCTTTGTTCTATCTCTTGTTCCGGTATTTCTTCAACATACTAAATATTTAATGCATTTTTTTATTCAAATAGTTCTTCCCCCAACCTCATCAACTCCAAATCAACCAAATAAGAAAAGACAAGAATAATAAATAATAAAAATATATCAGATTCCTGAGACATCCTCTAAACAAAAGAGTCAATCAACCAACCATACAATCTTTTTGTCATTATCTCTCCTTGGTGGAACTGGAGGTTTCTTCGCCGGGTAGCCGAGGGTTATTGCCGCAACGAGTTTCTTTCCTTCCACCTCTAAAGCCCTGTTGATCTCTTCCTCCACATGTATCGGCCCGGTCATCCAGCAGGTTCCAAGACCCATCGCATGGGCAGAGAGGAGCAGATTCTGGATTGCAGCCGAGACGCTCTGAACATCACTATAGTCATCTCCAGTAGGAGTGTAATATGCAAAAATTACAACCGGAGCGTTTCCAAGAGATTTGAAGAATTGTTTTGTGATGGAAATTACTTTCGGTGAATCAGCAAAGAACCTTTCCAGCCTTGAAAGGATGTAATCAAAGGACTTTTCAATCGTGTCCTGAAGTTCCTTCAGTTTCCTGCCCGAAACAACCACAAAAAACCATTGCTGCCTGTTCATCGCCGATGGAGCCCACATTGCAAGCTCAAGTAACTTTTCTATTTTTTCTCTCTCAACAGGTTTATCAAGGTAAAACCTGTGGCTTCTTCGTTCGAATATTATCTTCTCGAGACAACCATAACAATCATCCATGACAGTAAAAAAGAGAGAAATTAAATAAAACTTTCCAAATTTTCCGGCTTATGGCTTCTGGCAGGCTTGGTTCAGGATTTGTCTCTATCTTTTACAGATCTGTATGAAATTCTGATAGAGTTCAACGCCATATTGGGAGTGATACACTTCAGGATGCCACTGAACACCATAAATTGGGTTATCAGGGTGTTTTATTGATTCAAACTGGCATATCTCAGATTCTGCAAGATGAATGAAATTCTCAGGAATTTTTTTAACCTCATCTGCATGACTTGCCCAGACACTTATTTCCTCCGGGATTCCCTCAAAAAGAGGATCTTCTTCAAGTATCCTGATTTTTACCTCAGCGTATCCTCCCACCTCTCCAACTCCAACCTCTCCACCGAAATGATGGGCAATGATATGAAGGCCCAAACATATGCCGAGAAAAGGAATGTCAAGTTCGTTCAAATAAAGATCGCAATTTCCAGTCCTTTCGATCGTAGGACCGCCTCCAAGAACAAGACCATCAACATCCTTAAGCTCATCAACAGGTGTGTCATTCTGGATAAGTTTTGTTTCAACATCCAGATCCCTGAGTGTTCTGGTAATCAGATGGTTGTATTGTCCATAATTGTAAACCACATAAATTCGCACCATGTTAACCCTCTGTCTGACATCTGATTTGAATAATTTCAATTTTTTGGTATGAAACTCTGGTATGAGGTTTTGCATTGTCGACACTCTCCATCGCTAAAGCGAGGAAATTTTTGCTTCTAAGGATCACATCAACATTCCGGCCACATCGGCTTTATCTCAACCGGTTCTTCAGCCCTTAGAAGTGAGGGATGTGCCAGCACCCCGTTAAATCCTTCTCTTTTTTATTCCTATTGTTCCAGAGAATTGCTGACATCTCGCATAGGTTGAACAGGATTTGTTCTTTAGGATTTATTCTTTTATTGGCCTGAGACGAAGCTTGTTTGTTCTTTTGAGCTTCATGGACATCTCACCTTTGATTTTGAAGTATTTAAGGAGAGAAAGGTGGTGTGAAAGTTGTCTCGACACCTTCCCATTTAACGGTTAAAACCATAAGCTTTCTTAGCGACATTGATGAATTCAACAAGTCAATAAATCCAATAGACTCTCATAGAGGTGATTCTGGCTTCAAGCAATTCAGCCTCCCTGCTTTTCAGCATATATAATGAGGCAAACCACCACCTTTTTCAAAATTTCACGGATAACTCCCGATTAACTCCTTTAACGTGGCAATAGCATATCAAGGGAAAAGTTTTTTAATAACATGCTTAATTAACAATTAATTGTTATAAATAGGGGGTGATAGAAAGAATGCTCGAAAGTTACATCCCGGTATTAGTGTTTACACTGACAGTGCTTGGGTTTTCTGGAATAGCACTATTATTATCAAGAGTTATCAGACCAGAGAATCCGGAAGAAGAGAAATATCTAACATATGAATGTGGAGAAGAGCCTGTTGGTGATGCGTGGTATCAATACAGCGTCCAATACTATATGTATGCAATTCTTTTTGTAATATTTGATGTTGAGATTCTCTTTCTTTATCCATGGGCATTAAGCCTCAAAAACATGGCCATATTTCTGGTAGGAGTGGTGTTTCTGATAATTGTTTTTCTCGGCCTCGCATATGAGTGGAAAAAGAGGGCTCTTGAATGGCAGTGGTGATGCTTAAATCTGACAAAATCAAGGAGATCATAGATGAAAACTACATCGTAAAATGGATTAGATCTAAATCACCATGGGTTTTCACCTTCGGCCTTGCCTGCTGTGCAATTGAGTTCATGGCTACAGGAACCCCGAGATTTGATGGGGTTGAGAGGTTCGGAATGCTCGCAAGAGCAACACCCAGACAGGCAGACGTTATGATCGTTTCTGGATGGGTAACGAAAAAAATGGCTCCAAGAATAAAAAGACTTTACGAGCAGATGCCGGAGCCAAAATACGTCATAGCAATGGGAGAATGTGCGATAAGCGGTGGTCCATGGTATGATTCCTACACTGTGATTGAGGGTGTTGATAAGATCATCCCCGTTGATGTGTATGTTCCAGGGTGTCCTCCAAGGCCGGAGGCCCTTCTTGATGGAATTGTTAAGTTGAGAAGACTTATCCGGGAGGGTAAAACAAGGTATGATAAACTCAGAAAAGAGACCAGATGAAAGGGAAAAGATTACAGAGGATGAGAAATCAGAGAAACCAGAAAAAAAGAAGCCTGAGAAACCCGAAATTAAAGAGCTGAAAGTAGATGACATTATACCTGAATTTCCGCTTATGACCGGAATTTTAAAAATGAATCCTAAAAATGTCAGAATTCAAAATCACAGACGAATCTGGATTGAAATCGAGAAAGAACAACTGACCGAATATTGTATCTTTCTGAGAGAGAATGGCTTCGAGCACCTTTCATGCATACTTGGTGTAGATTATGAGGAGGACATAGAGGTGATTTACCACCTGTGGTCACATATAGAGCGAAAGATGATTTCTCTGAAGGTTAGAGTTTCAAAAGAGGAGCCTGCTGTTGATTCTGTTACATCAATCTGGAAATCTGCCGACTGGCATGAAAGAGAAACATATGATATGCTTGGAGTGATATTCAAAGGGCATCCTGGACTGAAAAGAATCCTTCTTCCCGACGATTTTGAGGGTTTTCCTTTAAGGAAAGACTTCAAGCTTGAAGCCAGGGACTGGTTTGAGGAGAGTTGTTAGTGAGGATGAGAGCATGACAGATACTGGAAGACCAGATACAATCCTGCTAAATATGGGTCCTCAGCATCCAAGCACCCATGGTGTACTTCGCCTTTTGATCGAACTTGAGGGTGAAAAGGTAGTTAATATAACTCCTATTATTGGATACCTGCACAGGGGTTTTGAGAAGATTACTGAACACAGAACCTATATCCAGATCATTCCCCTCACAGATAAGCTGGATTATGTTTCATCCATGGCAAACAATATGGCTTATGTCAAGGCTGTGGAAGATTTAATGGGTATAGAAGTTCCGGAGAGAGCAGAATATATACGTGTCACAGTTCTTGAGCTTCAGCGAATTGCCAGTCACCTTCTTGCTCTTGGCAGTCTTGGAAACGATCTTGGAATGCCGTTCACCCTTATGATGTACACATTCAGAGAGAGGGAAATGATTCTTGACCTTTTCGAAAGTCTGTCAGGTGCAAGACTCGGATACAACTACATGAGAATCGGTGGAGTTGCCGAGGACTTGCCGCTTGGATTCAAGGATATGACCATAGATTTCCTGAGATTTCTGGAGAAGAAAATAGATGAATATGAGGACTTTATTTACGAGAATGAAATTTTCAGAATGCGTACTGAGGATGTTGGAGTTTTGAAGGCAGGTGAAGCTGTCAATCTTGGTGCCACAGGGCCGGTTCTAAGAGGTTCTGGTGTGAGACTGGACATAAGAAAGGAGGATCCATATAGTGTTTACAGTGAACTTGACTGGAAGATAGTGACGGGCAGGAAAGGCGATTGTCTTTCGAGAGTTCTTGTGTGGATAAACGAGATGAGGATGAGTGTAGATATCGTCGAGCAGGCTCTTCAAAATATGCCACCAGGGCCTGTGAAAGCAAAGGTTCCCAGAGTTCTCAGGCCCGAAGGTGAGGTTTATTCACGAATCGAGAGTCCAAGAGGCGAGCTCGGAATCCACCTTATAGGTGATAAAACCACAACCCCCTACAGACTGAAGATAAGAAGTCCTGCTTTCTGCAACCTCTCAATACTACCCCACATCGCGAAAGGAGTTCTGATAGCCGATCTGATAGCAATCCTCGGTACTCTTGACCCGATTTTTGGTGAGGTCGACAGGTGAGGTGTCGGAAGTGGAGCTTATGGAGCTTTTGAATCCGGAATTATATATCAAGCTGCTCACAAATCCATTCATCAGGGGACTTGCCGGGGCCTTGATTGTGGCTGCGATAATTTCCTTAGCGGTTTTACTGCTTATATGGGCTGAGAGAAAGTTTGTGGCAAGACTGCAACACAGATATGGGCCTAACAGAGCAGGAAAATTTGGAATTTTACAGACTCTCGCAGATGGAGTTAAACTCTTCCTGAAGGAAGATATAGTTCCTGAAAGTGTTGACAGGATAGTTTACACTCTTGCCCCAATACTCTGCTTTTCAATAGCCCTCCTCCCCTTTGTCGCGATTCCGCTCGAGAAGAATCTGATAGTTGCAAATGTCAATGCCGGAATACTGTTCATTCTCGCAGTTGCATCACTTGGTGTTATACCAGTCATAATGGCAGGATGGGGGGCCAACAACAAATACAATCTTCTTGGAGGGATGAGAGCTGCAGCTTTAATGATTAGCTACGAAATCCCTGCCGGACTTGCCATAATCGGAGTTCTTATCATATCTGGCTCACTCAATCTGGTCGATATAGTTGAGGGGCAGAAGGATGGATGGTATATATTTCCACAGTTTCTCGGGTTTATCACATTCCTCACCGTCGCATTCATGGAGTCTTCACGTCCACCCTTTGACCTTCCCGAGGCAGAATCTGAAATCGTTCAGGGATGGACGACCGAATACGGAAGTGTAAAATTCGCCCTTCTTATGTTTGGAGAGTACACACATGCAGTTCTTGCATCCATACTCATCTCCATCCTGTATCTGGGTGGATGGCTTGGACCTTTCGCCCCCTCTGGATTCTGGCTTGTTTTGAAGACCCTCATAGTTATGCTCTTTTTGATGTGGATGAGGGCAGCTGTCGCAAGAATAAGAATTGATCAGATGCTCAATATAGGGTGGAAGGTTCTTGTGCCGTTAGCGTTGCTGAACATAGGAATCGCGGGAGTGATCAGGTTTGTTTAAGCCAATAGAGATGATGGGGGGTTAAAATGAGGGTAAAAACAATAATTGCTGAACCTCTCATGATCACTCTGAAACACCTTTTCAAAAAACCCGTTACAGTTCAGTATCCTGAGGAGAGGCTCAATCCAGCTGAACGGTTCAGAGGGTTTTTAGCATATCGCCCTGATGTTTGCACAGCATGCACATCCTGTGAAAGGAACTGCCCAAACAAATGTATCAAAATTAAAACAAGGAAAGAAGGGAAAAAAAGGTTTGTTGAAGAGTATCTTTATTTTGCAGGGAGGTGCATGTTCTGCGGTATCTGTGTTGAGGTGTGTCCTACAAAACCAAAGGCCGTTTACATGACAAAGAAATACGAGCTTGCAGACACATCCAAGGAAGCTCTGGTTTTTGATTTTATGAAGATTTCAGGAGGAGAGAAGTAATGGAGGTTTATTTAAATTCATCTGTTGCATTTTATGCTCTATGGGCAATAATTCTCCTATCGGCATTTATGGTTGTCCATGCAAGAGAGGTCTTTCATTCAGCTCTTTTTCTTGCATTGATGTTTATCGGAGTTGCAGGTGTGTTCATACTGCTTGAGGCAGAATTTCTGGCAGTAATACAGGTTTTGATTTATGCCGGAGCAGTTACAGTGATAATTCTCTTTGCAGTAATGCTCACAAGAAGAGATGGAGGTTTAGACAGGCTTGGTGTTGACATTAATAAAATGAAAATGATATCCGCATTAATTTTTGTGCTGGCTCTTGTGGGTATTGTAATCACTGGAGAACTGTTTAGCGAGAAAGGGTACGTCTCAGGTACTGCTGGAGCGATTGCAGAAGAGATGTTCTCAAAATATATCATACACTTCGAGCTCATAGCCATCCTTCTTCTCGCAGCAATGATTGCAGCAATCTACCTCGCAAGAAGAGGGGATTCGGAGGGTTCAGAATGATTCCCCTTGAGCATTATTTGTTTCTTTCATCCATACTTATAGCCATAGGCGGATACGGCGTAATAGTGAGCAGAAACGCGATAAGAGTTCTGATGTGTCTTGAGATAATGATGAACGCCGCAAACATCAATCTTGTGGCCTTTTCAAGATATCTGGGTGATGTTTCCGGACAGGTTTTCGTGACATTTGCACTGGCGGTTGCTGCTGCTGAGGCCGCAGTTGGTTTTGCTCTGATTCTTCTCATCTACAGGATGTATGGAACCGTGGAAATATCTGTACTCAAAAAATTGAAACTTTAAGGTGATGTTATGGAAGTCGTTTCACTAAAACCCCTGGCTGCAGTCCTTATATCCATGGTCGCAACGATTTTGATTCTTCTGTCAGACAGAAGACCTGATCTGAGGGAATCGTGGAGTATAATTGCATCGATAGTTAAATTCCTGATCGTCATCTCCATGGCTCCCATAATTTTGAATGGTGATACGATTGTTCTTAAAATCAGTGAAATAATTCCTGGATTTATCGAGCTCAAATTCAGAGTGGATGCCTTCGGCCTGTTTTTTGCAACAACAGCTTCATTTCTCTGGATACTCAACACACTCTATTCAATAGGCTATATGCGCTCCCTCAACGAACATGCACAGACAAGATATTTCGCATGTTTTGCCCTTGCCCTTTCCGCAACAATGGGGATATGTTTTGCCGCAAACCTGATCACATTGTATCTGTTTTACGAGGTGCTTACTGTCTCAACCTATCTACTTGTCGCCCATGATGAGACAAAGGAGGCTTTTTTTGCGGGGTGGAAATATTTCGTTTACCTTCTTGGAACCTCAGCGCTGCAGCTTTCAGCAATAGTTCTGACCTACGTTTATGCCGGTACAACAGATTTCACCCCCGGAGGTGTCTTTAGCGGAAATACTCCGCCTGCAGTTATCATTGCTTTAATGGTGCTGTTCATTGGCGGATATACAAAGGCTGCTGTGATGCCACTTCATTCCTGGCTACCCACAGCCATGATAGCTCCCACACCAGTTAGCGCACTTCTTCATGCAGTTGCCGTTGTTAAGGCAGGAGTCTTTTCTATATTAAGGGCAGTATTTTTCATTTTTGGCTATCAGATGCTCTCTCAGTTTGATCTCGGCACCCCCTTTGCCTATTTCGTTTCCTTCACCATTATATTGGCCTCCCTTTTCGCACTTTCTCAGGATAACCTGAAGCTGAGGTTGGCTTACAGCACTGTCAGCCAGCTCTCATACATAATCTTCGGAGCTTTACTCCTCACCAACAGCGGAATGATTGGAGGGATATTCCATATTGCAAGCCACGCCTTTGGAAAGATCACCCTCTTTTTCTGTGCTGGATCGATATACGTTGCATCAGGTCTGAAGAACATAAGTGACATGTCAGGAATAGGCAAAAAAATGCCCATTACAATGATTTCCTTCGCCATCGCAACTCTGACAATGATAGGTCTTCCTCCCGGAGCTGGATTCATAAGCAAGTGGTATCTTGCCCTTGGAACGATCGAGGCGAATCAGATTCCATTGTTGCTTGTCCTTCTTGTGAGTTCAATCTTGAACGCTGCATATTTTCTACCCGTAGTCTACAAGGCCTTTTTTGAAGAGCCTGCTGAAGGTGTGGTGAATGTTAAAGAGACGAACCCGTTCGTGTTCGTTCCACTTGCATTAACCGCAGCAGGATCCATTATCCTCTTTTTCTATCCAGATTACTTCTTCCAGCTTGCAAAATTAGCTCTGGGGGTGTGAAAGATGAGGAATACTGAAAAGACAGGAAAATCAGGATTCAAACTCTCCAGTCTGATTGAGGACGAGAGAAATCTCAGAACGCTCAGAAGATTGTTCTATCTTGCACTCGCAATCACGGTGTTATCTGACTTTATGGTCAAGAGAGAGTATGTTGAATTTTTGTGGGAGGCGATTCCAGGATTTTCTGCGGTGTATGGATTCCTATCATGTATTTTCATAATCGTATTCTCAAAATGGATCGGTCACAAGTGGCTGATGAAGGAGGAAGATTATTATGACAGGTAGCTGGATACCCCCAGGATTAATTTTCATCGCAGCTGCTTTCCTCATCCCATTTTTGAGAGGGAGAGTCAGAGACGTTTATCTCCTGGCAATCCCCATCATATCTTTCCTCAATTTGCTGCAGATGGAACATGGCAGATTCTTCATATACAGATTTCTCAATTATGAGCTGGTTTTCGCAAGAGTTGACAGTCTGAGTATGGTCTTTGGTTATGTTTTTGTGATTATGGCCTTCGCAGGTGTGCTCTATGCCCTCCATTCGAGAAACAAATGGGAATTCGTTGCAGCATTTCTCTATGTGGGCAGTTCTCTTGGCGTTGTTTACTCGGGAGATCTGTTTAGCCTGTACATTTTCTGGGAAATCATGGCGATCTCATCAGTTTTCCTGATCTGGTTGAATAACGAAGCATGGCAGGAACGGAGAAAGGCCGTTCAGGCTGGTTTCAGATATATTATGGTTCATGCAGCGGGTGGTGTGCTCCTGTTGGGAGGAATCGTACTATACATTCTGAACACTGGGAGTATAGAATTCGATTTCATTCCATATGGTGATCTTGCATCCATTCTGATTCTGATCAGTTTCATATTGAACGCCGCGGTGCCTCCTCTTTCAGCATGGCTCTCGGATGCATATCCTGAAGCGAGTGTTACTGGAGCGGTTTACATGACCGCATACACCACAAAAACAGCA
The DNA here is from genome assembly GCA_002011215.1 of Archaeoglobus sp. JdFR-24. The sequence continues at coordinate 55,615 of MTML01000102.1, read as the reverse complement.
GTTTACGTTCTTGCGAGGGCTTTTCCAGGAGTTGATATTCTGATCTGGCTTGGAGCCATAATGGCAGTATATGGAGTTATTTATGCTGTTCTTGAAAACGATATAAGAAGGCTGCTCGCCTATCACATTATCAGTCAGGTTGGCTACATGGTCGCCGGAGTTGGAATTGGAACTCATATGGCAATAAACGGATCGGCGAGCCATGCATTCAGCCATATACTCTACAAAGGTCTCCTTTTTATGGGTGCCGGAGCGGTAATACATGTAACCGGAAGAAGAAAACTCACTGAGCTTGGAGGGATTTACAAAGCCATGCCCATAACATTCTTCCTGTATATGATTGGTGGATTCTCCATTTCAGCATTTCCACTCTTCAGCGGTTTTGTGAGTAAATCCATGGTTATAGCTGCATCCGCAGAATCGCATCTACCTCTCATATGGTTGATGCTCACACTGGCATCTTCAGGAACGTTTCTCCACACCGGCCTGAAGCTTCCTTATTTCACATTCTTCGGTCAAGATACGGGAATAAAAGCAAAAGAACCACCAATAAATATGATTCTTGCAATGCTGTTCCTGTCATTCCTGTGTATCTTCATCGGTGTGTATCCGGATGTGCTCTACAGATTGCTACCCTACCCTGTCGAGTTCGAGCCCTACACCGGTCAGCACATAACAGAGACGATGCAGATTCTCCTCTTCACAGCCCTTGGATTTTTCCTGCTTCTCAAACATCTCGCCGGTGAGCCCACGATCAGTCTCGATACAGACTGGTTTTACAGAAAGAGTGGTAGGGTGTTTATGTGGTTTGTCAGGAAACCCCTCTCACAGTTTGGCCTGATAAATGAGAAAATCTTCTTTGATAAGTTTCCTTCAGGGGTTCTTGCCTCCGTAAAACTCTGGGAAAGGTTTGATCTGGAGGTTGTTGATGGGATGGTTAATGGAATTTCGAATCTAACAGTAAAGACCTCTTCAGTAATAAGAAGAATTCAAACTGGGGATACTCAAGGATACGTTTCCGTGTTCATGGCGGGTCTGGCAATTCTACTGATAATACTCTGGGTGGTTTGAATGACCATTGGAGGTGATAAGATATGCTAATCTCACTGATTCTGATAATACTGCTCACTGGCTCTGTATTGACCTTTTTGACTAAGAAAAGAGAGGCCTGCAGAATTATTGCCCTTATATCGACATTTTTAGCATTTATTATCTCAATCTATATGTTCATCACGCTGAAAAATGCTGCATTCAGTCACGAAGAACAGATCAAATGGATTGAGTCTGTTGGAATAAGCTATCACATGGGAGTGGATGGAATAAGCATGCCAATGGTTCTTTTGACGACCTTTATTTCCTTCCTCTGTGTCATTTATGCTTGGGATGAGAAGTTAAGACCAAATCAGTTTTTTGGACTGATAGTTCTGCTCGATTTCGCACTGGTTGGGGTTTTTGCATCCCTTGATTTCTTCCTCTTCTACATATTCTGGGAACTCGTGCTGATACCGATGTTCTTCGTCATAGGTATCTGGGGTGGGCCAAGAAAGAACTATTCAGCAATTAAATTCCTGATATATACTCACGTTTCAAGTGTAGTTATGCTTGCTGGAATCTTTGGAATCTTCCACCTAAACGGGGTTTCAACGGGCAACTATACCTTTGATATACCAATTCTAATGAAGAATTATGGATTGCTCGAGATCCCCAGTATATGGAGAGACTTTATATTCGCTGCACTTCTCTTTGGCTTTCTTGTTAAGATGCCAGCAGTTCCCTTTCATACATGGCTTCCTGATGCACACGTTGAGGCTCCAACAGTCGGATCAATTTTACTGGCTGGAGTTCTCCTGAAAATGGGTGGATACGGTCTGATCAGATTTTTAGTCCCAATGAGTTCGAACGCATCTTCATTATTCATATGGATAATAGCAGCATTCGGGGTGGCAAGCATCCTCTACACACCACTCGCTGCGCTTCCCCAGAGAGATTTAAAGAGATTAATCGCCTTTTCAAGCATCGGTCACATGGGTTTTATCTCCCTTGGAGTTGCTGCATCACTTGCCGACGGGAGCAGAATTACTCAGATTCTTGCCCTGACAGGTGCAACATTCTTGCTCTTTGCCCATGGAATCATAACCTCAATACTCTTCGGCTCAGCAGGGATTATTCAGCACCACACCGGCACAAGATTGTTTGAGAATCTGGGAGGTTTGATGAAAAGAATGCCCAAGTTTTCGCTTCTGATGGTTTTTGGATTCTTTGCCTCGTTGGGTTTTCCAGGAATGATCGGTTTTGTGGCGGAGTTTTCCATTCTTGCAGGCTCATTCCCTCAACTACCATTGTTTACCATAGGAGCACTACTAAGCATCCCCCTCAGTGTGATATACCACCTTTTTGCTCTTCAAAGAACAGTTTTCGGAACGCTTAAAACAGGACTGGAGAACCTGCAAGACCTGAAATGGTATGAATTCATTCCAATGCTGATCTGGGTAATTTCTATAATAATATTTGGAATCTTTCCATCCCCAATTTTTGATGTTATGCGCTTTTCAGTTGAAAAAATACTCGGAGGGGCGATTTGATGGCAGAAAATATTATACCGCTCATTCCCGTGATGCTCGTTGGTGTGGTGGGTATAGCATACATATTTCCAGGGCTCTTTCTGAAACAGAAGAACCTATTCGGTTATATAAGCATAGCTACAGTTTCAATAGCTCTTATCATTTCAATTCTAACGTTCAATACTGATATAATCTACACAGATTTTCCATACATGGGTTCGATAGCTGTAAATCCGTTCTCTCAATTTTTCGTGGTCATATTTCTTACCGTTACGCTTTTCGTTTGTCTTTCATCACTCCATTCTATCAGAAATAACGAGGACGAATACTACTTCCTGATTTTAATCTCAGCCTTCGGTATGATGGTTGTGGCGATCTCAGAAGACCTCATAGCCCTTTTCATAGGATTTGAGATAGCAAGCCTTGCTACATACGCCCTTGCAGGATTTGAAAAAAGATCTGTCTTCAGCGTTGAGGGTGCCCTTAAATATTTTGTTTTTGGCGGTTTTTCCTCTGCACTTTTTCTCTTCGGCATCTCAATCATTTATGGATATGCTCAAAGTCTGTCAATTTCAGCCATTTCAGAGGTCCTCAATTCACCCGGAGATATATACTCTGCCATAGGACTCGGAATGGTGGTCGCTGGTTTGGGTTTCAAAGTTGCCTTAGTTCCATTTCACATGTGGGCTCCGGATACATATCACGGTTCCCATTCGGTGGTTTCAGCTTTTTTAGCTGCCGGCTCGAAAAAGATGGGGTTTGCGGCGATGTTCAAGGTGCTGATCTTAATGGTTCTTGCAATGAAACTTGAAATGTACGTTCTGTTCGCGATCCTCTCTGTTTTGACCATGACTCTCGGAAACCTGGCCGCCCTCGTTCAAGATAGTGTTAAAAGGATGCTTGCATATTCCTCAATTGCCCATGCTGGATACATATCTATGGCCTTTGCAGTCATCGCCGCCTCACCAAACCTCAACCTTGCCATCGCCGGAGGCGTACTTCACGCCCTCTCTCACGCCATAGCGACTGCAGGCGCTTTTATAGTTGTTGCTGCCCTTGGGGGCATTATTATTGAGGAGAGGGATCTATTCAGTGGATTGGGGAAGAAGTACCCTGTAATGGCACTCCTGATGAGCATAATACTTCTTTCACTGGCCGGAATTCCACCCACTTTCGGGTTTTATTCCAAGTTCGTTTTATTCCTTTCAGCCATTGAGGCAAACCTTCTCTGGCTGGCATTAGCCGGACTGCTTAATTCAGCCCTCTCTTTATACTATTACTCTAAGGTAATAATGAAAATGTACTGGGGACATGCTGATGACGCAGTATTTATAAAGGAAAAAAGTTATCTTGTAGCAATACTGATATCCGTGATACTGCTCATATTGCTTGGCATTTTACCCTCACCCGTGACAGAATGGGCAATTGAGGCTTCTAAAATGCTTCTAAAATAAAATCAGGAGTTCAGAATATGTGGTTTATAGGTCCCCCGGATGTGGAAAAACTCAGAATAAGGGGAAAGATAAAGGGATTGATTAAACTCCTCGAAGATGACGATCCAGAGATAAGAGAGGCTGCAGCCGAGGCTCTTGGTGATTTTGATGAGGTTGAAGTTATCGAGGCGCTCATTGAAGCACTAAAAGATAAGAAAAAGGAGGTCAGATGGAGGGCTGCAAAATCCCTTGAGAGTTTGTGTAGAGACTCCACGGAAAAACTGATCGAGACCTTCTCAGAAAGCTACTCAACTCTTCAGAAAATCTCAATCGCCTGGATTTTGAGCCGATTGAGGGACAGAAAAGCTGTAAATGCACTCATTGATGGTCTGAAGGATGAGGATAGATACGTGAGAAGGGCTAGTGCGATGGCTCTCGGCAGAATATGTGATGAAAGAGCAATTTACCCCCTGATCGAGGCGCTAAAAGATTTTGACAAGGACGTGAGACGTAGAGCTGTTGAATCCCTTTACAGAATAGGAAAAAAGGATGAAATCGGCGATAGGAGTAAGATGAGGAAAGTAATAATAAAAGCATTGGTAGGTGCTCTTAACGATCCTGAATCCGATGTAAGAGGGGAAGCTGCTAAAGCACTTGAAAAGCTTGGTTGGAGGCCTAAAAGCGAGAAAGAGCTTGCAATGTATCTGACTGCCCTACGTAAAGGTTCTGAGTTAGTTATTATCGGTGAAGAGGCCGTTGAACCTCTTTTGATTGCTTTGAGAGATGAGGATTGGAATGTGAAAAAATTTGCTTCTGAAATTCTTTCTGAGATCAAAACCGATAAATGTATCGAAAAACTGGCCGAAGTTCTCAAAGACGATAACTGGGAGGTAAGAAAACACGCTGCATATGCCTTGGGTAGAATGGGACGCGAAGAATGCATCAAATATTTGATTCCCCTGCTTGCAGATGAGGATCCCAACGTCAGAGAAGAGGCAAGATACGCAATAATGCAGTATGGGGAGAAAGCGATCAAATATCTTGAGGAGGCAAGTCAGAAAGATCCTCGTTTAATGGAGGAGGCAAATTTCATCCTTGAAAAAATCAAAAAAAGATGAATTTCAGCGATGTTCTGCCTTTTCCAGAAAACCGACAATGCCAAATACTGCAAATGAGATCAGAAGAGTCCAAACCGACGCTGGAACCCCGAGAGGATTTGCTTTCATATAATACAGCAGGATTGCTGAGAGGGAACCCACGATAAGGGTTGCACCTGCCGCATATCTGCCACCTATTTTCCAGTGGAATACTCCAAAAATAAGCGGAAGCTGACACAGCAATATGGTGGAACTCAAAACAGAGAGTTCAACAATGTATCCGGGCCTCTGAATTGCAAAAATGGCTATTGCACCGGTTATGGCAACGATGAGTATTTTTCCGGCCATTATATCTTTACTCCCTATCAGATCTTTCGAGACCATCGATGCAAGGGTTAACACAATGGAGTTTGCAGTTGTAATTGCTGCAGCAAATATGCTGAGAGCCACCAGTAAGCCAAGCCATGATGGCATTAATCCCAGTAGAGTGGGGGTTACAGCGTCTCTATCGCTTACAACAGGAAAAATACCAGTTTCGGACATCACCCTAAGCTCAAGTCCGAGAAAGACCACGAGAACTGTATAAATGAGGCCAAATGTTCCAAAGAGTATAACCATCTTCCTCAGAGCACGCTCATCCCTGGGAATGTAGAGTCTCTGGAAAACCTGTGGATTAGTGAGGGCGAAAAAGAACCACGGGACAGTAAGGGCAATAAACCTGAAGGGGGTCCAGATTTTGTTGGGAACGACCAAAAGTTCACCGAGTTTTGGGACCTCCTGGATAAATGATGTTTGTGAGAAACCATAGTTGTAAACCCAGATTACCGCCGCCATTGCCAGACCGAGCATGAATACTCCCTGCAGGGCATCAGTCCAGGCAACCCCCCTTAAGCCACCCAGAAAGGCCCAGAAGGCTATCAGTATCGCTGCCAGTAAAACACCATAAACAAAACCTATGCCTGAGTTCTTCTCGATGATCAGTGCAACCCCGATCAACTGGATTGAAATATAGGGAATCAGGGCGATTGAAACAATTACAGCCATTATCTTTGGCACAATATTACCGTATCGGTCAAACATCATATCGCCAGGGGTTATGTATCCTCTCTCCTTACCAATCTTCCAGATTTTTGGAGAATAGTAGGAAAGAAGGAAGAGCGTCCCAACCAGATAGAAAAGCTCAAAACCAAGAGATCCAACACCCGAAGCATACGTCAGTCCAACTAGGCCAACCATCATGAAAGCGGAATAAGTTGTCGCTGCGTAGGTCAAAGAGGACACAACACCACTGATCTTTCTCCCTCCGATGTAATAATCCTCCTGAGTCTTTATCCCCTTTCTCGCATACAGTGCGATGACCGTACCGATAATGGCATAAAATGCAAGAGCAATCAGAAAGTAACTCATTTCACCACCTCGACAGTGCAATATAAATCAGATACATTGCTGTAACTGCAATCCAGTACAAAAACGCCGACATGTCATAGCTTTTTATTGCAAAAAACGGTACTATCATAGCCAGTATAACAATCAAACCCTCCAGCAACTTCATCGAACAATCGTTCGATTTATCTGTTTATAAATTTTGTGTTTTAAGTTTGTTCCTTAAACGTGAAATGTTTCACCAGATTTCGCAGACGGTTTGATGTCTTCTTTTCAACAATTTAACCACCGTAAATATTAAAAAAACTGTCAGAATATTTAAAGAGCGTGGAAACCATGGAAATAGGTCGAGGAATTTTCTTTGTAAGAGGTAATCAGAGGGGAAAGTTTCCCTTTTCAAATTCACTCATTGTAAAACATAAGGTTATGCTGGATGTGGGCTGTGGAATTGAAATTGTTAAAGATCTATCAGATAAAGTAGAATTTGCAGCTCTAACTCACACCCACCCAGATCACTGTGCTGGAGCGTGGGTTTTCAACGAAAAAAGTAAGAGAGTCTTATCGCCTGCAGGATACGAAACAAAGTTGGAGTCTCTTGCAAACAGATTCGTTGATGAGAGTCTTAAGAAAAAGTGGAAAAGTTTTGTGACAAAAAACATGGGTCTGAGGGATTCTAAGGTAGAGCACTATTCCAATGAAGATGTAATACTTAAAGAGCCAGAAATCGTAGCCATATATACGCCAGGACATACCGCAGACATGCACATCTTTTACATAGATGGTAGAACAATTTTCGGCTCTGATATTGATCTAACTTCCTTTGGACCATGGTATGGGCACAGGGAGAGCAGCATCAAGGAGTTTTTTAAATCTATTGAGAAAGTAATGAGTTTAGATGCGGAGATTTTTGTATCCGGACACGAAGAGCCAGTTTTTGGAAGAGAAAATATAGTAGAGAAATTACAAAGCTATTTAGATGTATTTGAGAAAAGAAATGAAATTTTACTTGAAATACTTGAAAAAGCAAGTAGTCTGGAGGAGCTTATTGAGATATCACCCTTCTATAAGAAAAAGCCCTATGAAAAGGAGCTACTGGATTACTGGGAAGGGCAGATGATTAAAAAGCACCTCAATTTACTCATTGATGACGGGGAGGTAGTGAAGGATGGAGAAAAGTTTCTGAGGATTTAACCAGCAGTATTATTGTTTTTACCTCAGCATGCTCCCAAGACAAAATTTTTACACCTCAGGTTGAGATTATTCTGAATGGTAAAGGCAGTAGATAAAATCCTTGAACTGTTGGAGAACAGGGGTGAAGATGGAGTTCTACAGAGCGAGATTCCTGATTTACTCGATCTTTCAAAATCCACAGTTTCAGATGCTTTAAATAAACTGGAAAAGGAGAGAAAAATTGTAAGAAGAGAGGTTACAAGCAAGTCATATAGAATATGGTTGACTACACACTACCCCAACCCCCTTCCAGGATTGTTGAGGGTTGGAATCTTGAGAGCAAGCGAGTATGCTCTTCTGATAATTTCAGCATTGAATACAGGAGCTATTGTAAAGGTATTCGATGATCCGATCGATCTTACGAGGTCTTTAAGCCAAGGAAAGGTCGATGTTGCAGCAAGTCCACTTTTAACCCAAGTAATCATGAGTATTCTGATGAAGAATTTTAAAATTTTCAGACTGGTGGCGAAAAATGGAAGTGGGATCGTAATAAACCAGAAATTTAAAGGAAATATTTATGGAACGACCGAGATGTCCACAATGTATAGAAACCTGAAAAGATACGCTGAGATTAAGAATATCAAAGGAAAGATAATCTATTTCAAATCTCCTACAAAAATGGTGGAGAGTTTTGTTAAAGGAGAACTTGCAGGTATTGCGATCTGGGAGCCTTATTTGACAAATCTAAAAAACTCAGGATACAGAGTAGATTATTTCAGAGATTTGATCGGAGATCACTTTTGCTGCTCCATAGCCATAAATGATGAGACATCCAGAATTAACAGAGATGCCTTAAAGAAGCTTATCAGCGAGTACGATGATCTTTGCATTAACGGATGGATATCTGATGAGGATATAACTAAGGTTGCCGAGATTCTGGAGTTTGATGAGGATGTTGTAAAAAAATCTCTTAAAAACTATATTTTCTGCCCAGAGCTGAATCTGGAGGAGATAATATCATATCTGAAAGATTCAGGTATCGACCTTAGTTATGAAAGTGTATTATCAGTTTTTGAGATTTGATAGCTCAACCATATCACAATCCCAATTGAATTCATGATACTCTTAGTATAGAGTGTTATTAAGAGAGTCGAATCGGCTTATATTCGGTTCTTGTAAGTCAGTAATTCAGTGGCTGTAAGTAAGGGAATGAACCGCATACCTTTCAATCCTAACGTTTCATCTGCTCCCTCTTCCCTGTCCACCACAACAAGAACACCTGAGATTTCACACCCGTGCTCTCTTACTCTCTCCACAACTGATAAAGCGGATGAACCAGTGGTTGTTACATCTTCAATAACAAGAACTCTATCTCCATTTCTCAGCTCACCTATTCGATCGGTTGTCATCCCATAATCCTTTTTCTTTTTTCTGAATATCAGATAGGGTTTTCCCGTTTTTAAGGAGAGGGAGACTGCCAGTGGTACACCCCCCAGTTCCACACATGCTATTCTATCAAATTCAAGCTTTTTCTGTTGAATCTTTTCATGAAAAAGGGCGGATATTTTATCGAGAATATCGGGGTACGTTATTGCCAGTTTAACATCGACATAAAAATTACTTCTTTTTCCGGAGGAGAGGATAAATTCACCAAATTTCAGTGAACCAACCTCAATCATCCTTTTTACCAACACTTTTTTACCCATATCACATCACCTTTAGATCTTATTGTTAGTTCTTACTTCCTCCATATTCTCTCACCACTTTACCAAGGCTTTACCAAGGTACATCTTTCAGACCTAATTTGTAGGCAATAAAATTTGTGAGGAGATGTAGAAATGGAGTGATTATAAACCCTGTCAGAACTATCTTTAAACTGAACAGATCCCCAAAATAGGGTGATGAAATATATGCGAACAGGAAGGCAAAAATCAGGAATGTTAGCTGATCGAAAAGTGGGAGTTTTTCTCCCCTCTCAATCCCAAATCTTCTTTTAATGAAGCTACCAACCATATCTCCAAAGAGTGCTCCAAAAGAAAGAGTTGAAACCATTATCAAAAAATCTGTGTAGGCCAATGTAGAATAAAATCCCCATCCAAGTATTTTTTCAGCATAATATTGTATGTTTCCGCAAAAAATTCCGCCCAGAACTCCTGAAACAAAACCTCTGATAGTTTTTCCATCCCCAAGTATCCTCTTTCCATCAATGAATTTTTTACCAAGATCTACCGGTGTGCCTCCACCAAATAATACTGCAAAATTGTTGGGTGTATAGGCAGGAATTAGAAGCCAGAGTGTTTGCAGGATTGTATAGAGCATAAATCCGCATAACGAAACTTTGATATATCTCTTTCGGCTTTTTTCAAATATATGGATGTTCATATAGGAGGTGTATAAGTGAACCGTGAATTAATCTTACCTTATAAAACAACCTCACTTTGCCCTGAATGTCTTAAAATCATCTCTGCCAAGGTTTATAACCAGAATGGAAAAGTAATGATCAGTAAAACCTGTCCAGAGCATGGTGAGATCGTTGAAACTTACTGGGGCGACGTTGAGATGTTTAAAAAGGCTTTTAAATTCTCACATGATGGCCCGGGTATTGGAAATCCCGTTATCTCCGAGAAACCAAACTGCCCATTCACATGTGGGCTCTGTAAAACCCATAAGAGCCAAACAGCCCTGCTAAACATAGTTGTAACAAACAGGTGTGATCTTGCGTGCTGGTACTGTTTCTTTTACGCTAGAAGATCAGGATATGTTTACGAACCGACAGTCGAGCAGATAAGGAACATGGTTAGAACTGCAAGGAATTTGAAGCCGGTTGGAGCAAATGCCGTTCAGCTAACAGGTGGAGAACCCACTTTGAGGGAAGATTTGCTTGAGATCATAAAAGCTATAGGAGATGAGGGGATAGAGCACATTCAGCTCAATACCAACGGTATAAAACTCGCCCTTGATAGAGATCTGGCAAAGAAAGTAAGAGAGGCTGGAGTAAACACCATCTATCTTTCCTTTGACGGGGTTGACGAGAAAACAAATCCCAAGAACTATAAAGAGGTTCCCAAAATAATTGAGAACTGCAGAAGGGCTGAAGTTGGGATCGTACTGGTTCCAACAGTAATAAAATCCGTTAATGATCACCAGCTTGGTGACATAATAAGATTTGCCGCAGATAACATCGATATAATCAGGGGTGTGAACTTTCAGCCCGTCAGCCTTGTTGGGAGTATGCCCAAAAAGGAGAGGGAAGAGGTCAGAATTACCATACCCGATGCTATTATCAAGATCGAGGAACAAACAAACGGAGAAATAAGTCGTGATGATTTTTATCCTGTTCCAAGCGTAACTCCGATTTCCCATTTCATCGAAGCCATGACAGAAGAGCCCCAATATGAGCTCACAACCCACTGGGCATGCGGGATGGCAACGTACGTTTTTAAAGAAAATGGGCGTCTTTTGCCCATAACGCGATTCATAGATGTTGAAGGTTTATTTGAATATCTGAATGAAAAAGCAGAAACTATAAGGAAAAGCAGAATAAAAACAATAAGAGCTCTGAAGGGCATAATCGACCTGAGGAAATTTGTTGATTATGAACGGGCACCAAAAGAATTCGATGTTGGAAAGATCCTTTTCGACGTTCTTGTCCGGCATGACTATTCAACTCTCGGTTCATTCCACGTAAAATCACTTTTCATCGGAATGATGCACTTCCAGGATCTGTACAATTACGATATTGAAAGAGTCAAAAGGTGTGAGATTCATTACGCAACTCCAGATGGCAGAATCATACCATTCTGTGCCTTTAACGTCATTCCCGAGATCTATCGAGACAAAATACAGGCTGAATATGGAATACCAATTGACGAATGGGAGAGAAAAACCGGCAGGAAGCTTAAAGATGAGATATACAGAGTTGTCAGGAGGCCTAAGAATTGAGAGGTTTTTTCATAGGAAGGTTCCAGCCCTATCATATGGGGCATCATGAAGTTGTGAAAAACATAATCAATCAGGTTGATGAACTCATCATAGGCATTGGTAGCGCACAGGAAAGTCACGACTTGGAGAACCCATTTACAGCAGGAGAAAGAATTTTGATGATATCATGTGCAATAGATGAACTTGAGATAAAGAAAAAAGTCTACATCATACCCTTAGAGGATATTTACAGAAACAGTCTGTGGGTATCTCATGTGTGTTCAATGGTTCCACCCTTCGATGTTGTTTTTTCCAACAATCCATTGGTTGCCAGGCTTTTTTCTGAAGCGGGGAAAAAAATCATCAATACAAAAATGTTCAATCGTGAAGAGTATCAGGGAACTGAAATCAGAAGGAGAATGCTTGAAAATGAAGAATGGGAATCACTTGTTCCAAAATCAGTATCCAGAATAATAAAGGAAATCGATGGAATAAGAAGGATCAGAGATATCGCTGGAAGAGACGACAATAACGAAAAAGATGAAGGGATAATTATAGGCTCAAAAGCCGATGTTAAACCATTTATGAACAGAAATGAATGACTCAGTTGAGATCCTGTGTGTAAAATCAAAAATTGGCCTGTTCATAGTAGAGCTCGAAAATGAGACAATAATTAAAAGTGGATTTCACAAACAAGATATAATTTTAGAGAATGAAATATCCAGCAAGGTTTCTGAAAAACTACAGAAGGACTTGAAAGACTATTTTTCAGGTTTACCTGTTTCCTTTGAAAAATATGATGTCAGGATCAACTTGAGCCCTTTTACAACAAGGGTTCTGAAAGAGGTTAGAAAGATTCCATACGGAAAAACAGTGACTTATAAAGAAATAGCAGAAAGAATAGGCAGCAAAGGTTACAGAGCGGTTGGAAAAGCCCTGAACATCAACCCTATACCAGTCATAATCCCCTGCCACAGAGTTGTCTCGGTAAAAAATTTAGGTGGATACAGCACGGGTCTGAAAATGAAAAGGGCTCTTTTGGAGCTTGAAGGGGCAATGGTAGAATGATCTATGAATCAACTGCAGACCAATCGATGCTATAATAAGACATGTTAAATCCCTGCTGGAGCTGTGACCACATATAGAGGTCGGTTTTCTTACCAGAGTTTTAATCATGCTAAGATCTGGTGGCTGTTTGATAACGCAAGAATGGGAAGATCAGAAGAGTCGAAGGTATAAGATTTCCGGGATTGAATACCATCAAATATTTAAATTGTTGCTGTCAAGCTGAAGCATGGCAAAGGTAGTTCTTTCCTATTCTGGAGGGCTGGACACAACTGTTTGCATTCCTTTACTTAAAGAAAGATATGGTTATGATCAGGTTATTACAGTAACAGTCGACATAGGTCAGCCAGAGAAAGATGTCAAGGAGGCTGAAGAGAGAGGAAAGAGATATGCGGACAGACATTACACTGTTGACGGAAAAAAGGATTACGTTCAGGCTCTTTTCAGGTTGATCAAGGCCAATGGTGATTATGAAGGTTATGTACTCGGAACTTCGATAGCCAGACCCGTTATCGCCGAAAAGACTGTCGAGATAGCTAAAAAAGAGGGTGCTGATGCGATAGCTCATGGGTGTACTGGCAAGGGAAACGACCAGCTGAGATTTGAGAATGTATTTTTGCAGCATGGATTCAAAGTTGTAGCTCCAATGCGAGACCTCAACCTCACAAGAGAGTGGGAGATTGAATATGTAAAAGAGAAAGGGATCGAAGTAAAGGTGACAAAGGAGAAGCCCTGGAGCATTGATGAGAATTTATGGAGCAGAAGTGTTGAGGGGGGAAAGTTGGAAGATCCATCAGTTTCTCCACCAGAAGAGATATTCGAGTGGACTCGCAGCCCGGAAAAAGCTCCTGATGAGCCTGAAATTATAAAAATCACCTTCGAAAAAGGTGTTCCGGTAGAGCTTAATGATGTCAGGATGGAAGGTTATGAGATTATCAAAACACTTAATGAAATAGGTGGAAAGCACGGGGTTGGAAGAACCGATATGATGGAGGATAGGGTTCTTGGACTTAAAGCAAGAGAAAACTACGAGCATCCTGCTGCTACAATCCTCATTACCGCCCACAGAGATCTTGAGAAGCTCGTTCTCAGCAGGCGGGAGCTTAAATTCAAAAAATTTGTTGAAGAAGAATGGGCTGAGATAGTATACTATGGGCTGACAAATGATCCTGTCTTTGACGCCTTAGAGGCTTTCATAGACAAAACACAGGAAAGAGTAACGGGCTGGGTAAAAATGAGGCTTTATAAAGGCCATGCCTCACCAGTCGCAAGATATTCAGAATTTGCCCTTTACAGCGAGAAGTTAACCTCCTTTGATACTACCACAATCGATCAGAGACTTGCTGAGGGTTATTCGAAGTTTCACGGTCTTCAGGGGAGACTTTACAGAGAGATCATGAAAAGGTTAGACGGTTAAATCGGTTGATTGTCAAACAATCTTTTAAACAATAACAGGATCAACAGCTACAGTAATTAAATATCTACAATAACAAAGGCATACCAGCCCTTTTCTCTTTTTTCCACCTTGAATTTATGCATCGTAATTGCTTTGGGCTCTGTTCTTATCATTTCTGGGGTTAGTTTCCCTCCCATAAGATTTCCCTTTAATATCAACTTACCATCCGATTTCGTTACAGATACATCCACTTCCTTAGCTGCAAAGAACTCCGTGTCAAACAGGAAGAGAAGTTCGTTTAACCATTTGTATAGGAGATAGTCAGCGTCATAGTCTTCAATTTCTATCTCCTTTTTAATTCCATTTTTGAGCTTATCAGTAAACACTAAAGCGTCATAAAAAGCCCTTGCAGAATTTCTGAGAAGTTCCTCAAGACTATCACCAAAAGCCTCAAAAGCGATGTCAGCAGTATGATCTATCAGCCGGTATTCCATAACTCAAATTTGTCCACATCACATAAAACCATGTCGATGATGCCCGTTAAAAATCGAAAGAATTATTTGTGTTAATAATTAGCTCTCAAAAAAGGTGATAGCATGAAATTTGGAATTGAGTTTGTACCGAACATGAAATACTACGAGCTTGAGTACTACGTAAAGCTTGCAGAAGATAGCAAGTTCGATTTTGTATGGATAACCGACCACTACAACAACCGAAATGTCTATTCGATTCTGACAATTCTGGCAATGAAGACGAACACAATAAAGGTGGGGACAGGTGTGACAAACCCATATCACATAAACCCTGCTGTAACAGCGTCTGCAATCGCGACAATCAATGAGATAAGCAACGGAAGAGCAGTTCTGGGAATAGGTGCCGGAGACAAGGTCACATTTGATAGAATCGGAATAAGCTGGGAAAAACCCCTGGCAAGAATGAGAGAGGCTGTTGAGATCATAAGAGGATTGCATTCAGGAAAACCTGTGAACTACGACGGAAAGATCTTCAAGTTCAACGGAGCAAGAATGGATTTCAAAACAGGATACATTCCGATTTATATCGGCGCCCAGGGACCGAAGATGCTTCAGCTTGCCGCCGAGCTTGGAGATGGTGTGCTGATTAATGCATCCCATCCAAAGGATTTCGAGGTTGCAAAGGAGAACATAGATGCAGGATTGAGCAAGGCTGGAAAGGACAGGAGTGCATTCGACACAGTAGCCTATGCGTCCATGAGCGTCGATAAAGACAGAGACAAAGCCAGAAATGCTGCAAAAATTGTGGTGGCTTTTATAGTGGCTGGAAGCCCGGATGTAATATTTGAGAGACACGGAATAAGCGCTGAAGATGTCCAGAAGGTCAGAGATGCTCTCAATGCCGCATTCACAAAGGGAGACTGGCCAGGAGTTGGCAAGGCTGTAACGGATGAGATGGTGGATACCTTCTCAATAAGCGGCACACCAGATGATGTTGTAGAGAGAATCAACGAACTCTCAAAGGCCGGAGTGACCCAGGTAGTTGCAGGAAGTCCAATAGGGCCAGACAAGAAGAAGTCCATCAACCTGATTGGAAAAGAAATAATATCTAAATTCTAATTTTTTAATTTTTGCCCAATTTTGTTTTTGACGTATTTTCGTCCTTAGAGTCATCAGTTCATTTCAGCGATATCTGTAGTAATATACACAATACATAGCCATTTAGTGAAGAGCAATTTCGGGAAAAGAAATCTTATGGCGAAAAATATATATACATGTTTCACTAACTAATAGTTAGTTAAATAAAGTTAATAACCAAGGGGGTGGTAACATGAGAGGGATTTTCGATCCGCTTGAGGAGTGGAGGAGAATGCAGGAAAGGATCAGCAGGCTTTTTGAGGAATTTGAGAGGACAGGCAGAGGTTACATGTTGCCAGAAGTTTCATTTCCGGTAGATGTGATTGATGAAGGAGAGAACATAAGAATCATAGCAGACCTTCCAGGCTTCAACAAGAAGGAAATAGATGTATATGTAGAAGATGGAAGCTTGGTTATTAAGGCAGTAAGAAGAGAGGAGAAAGAAGAAACTGAAAGAAACTACATAAGGCAGGAAAGAAGGTATGGGGAGGTATACAGAAGAATAAGCCTTCCGGTCGAGGTTGAGGTAGAAAAGATTAAAGCAAAATACAACAATGGAATCTTAGAGATAATCCTGCCCAAAGTCGAAAAAGAAACGAGAAAAGTGATAAAGATTGAATAAACCAATTTTTAATTTTTGCTTAACCGATTGCATTTCAACGATTTCCTGACTCGATGATTAAATCCACATTTCATTCAGCTGGTTGCGATGTTTCATTTTCTTCTTTCTCTACTCTACTTCACTTTCGCCCCTTATCCTCTTTTTATAAGCTTCATATTTTTTCCTGGCTTCTTCAGCCTTTTCTTTATTTCCTAAACTCTCATATGCTTCAGCAACATGTTTCCACCATGATTCATCCTTTTCAGCTTCTGAAATGCAGTAATCAAGATATCTGTTCCATGCTTCCTTTGCTCTCTCAGCTTCACTTAGTTTCTCGTAAATTTTTGCAACATCCTCCCAGAAAACGCCTTCCTCTTCAGCTTCCTTGATATAGTATTCCAGAGCTTTTCTCCATGACTTCTCCGCTTTTGAATCATTTCCGCTCTCTTCCCACATCTTAGCAACATCTTCCCAGTACCAAGGTTCATCTTCCGCATATTTTTCCAGACATTCTGCTGCCTTTTCTTTTTTACCTGCCTTTTTCCAGAATTCATAAGCTTCTTTCCAGTAGTAAGATTCTTTTTTCTCCTCTGCCAGTTTTGTATAGAGCTCTGCTGCTTTCCCATAGTTCTCAGCCTTTTCATAGCACCAGGCTGCAGATTCAAGCATTCCTGCCTTTATGTAACATTCAGCTGCTTTCTCGTAGTTATCAGATTTCTCGTACTTTCTTGCTGCAGCTCTGTAATTCCCAGATTTTTCAAGTGATTGAGCACTCCTCAGTCGCTCCGAAAAGCTCAAATCAGGCTCCATTATCCACCACAGTCCCCCCACAAAGGCGAGAATGTAAAGTCCCGTCACATACCCAACATGGATGGGTATTTTCCACACATAACACTGGTAAAGAGCATAACCAGAAGAAAGTAAGCCGATCAGGCTTAAGAACGCATACTTTCCTGATCTTGCATATACAAGAATTCCAAACATCACCAGAAAGATCAGAAACAATCCTAAGTAGGCAAGTCCCAATACAAGCCTTACAAGCATCACTACACCGAAATAGTAAGCAAACCCCGCAAAGAACGCAACTATCAGTGCAGCAAAACCCACTATGGCTGCGGTAAGCTTATCCATGATAACCACCCCTAAATATTAGAATAATGCCAGAATAAAACTCTTTCGTAAAAACCAAAAAAAGTTAAATCAATAGTGCCAAACCTACAGTAAATGATAGACGAGAAACTCATCGAGAAATTCTATTCAAAACTCTTCACTATCCCAAGAAAAAGGATATCTATAACAATAGGGTTCGTAACAATAGCCCTTGCATCAATTTTAAATGGAACGGTCAGCAAAGCTTTTTTTGCTCAGAGGTACTTCTTCATTGGCCTTGCCCTCATAATCAGCCTTCTTATTACATCAAGATTGTTAAAAATGGCCTTTAACAGTCGCAGAATTTTCTTCCTTTCACTGTTTATCCTAATTTTTGTGGAGATTTTCGATTTTCTTGCAATACACCTCCTGAATAACTTCAATCTTATAATAATGGCTCCAGCTGCTATGGCGGCAGGACTCACACTAATTCTCTATTTTACATCAGACTCGTCAGAATTCAAAACATTCATTACTTCAGCTTCAATACTTCTCGCAATATATCCTGTTGATTTTTTGTTCTCTTTTCAGGCTCCCCACAGATTTGCAAGTTATTCGTTGACAATTTTAATGGGCGTTCTGATGTCCTATCTCTTCATAAGATACATAGACAAGAATTATGGCAATGTAAACGTGAAAAGAATGCTTAAATCTTTTCTTCTTTTCTGGCTCACTTCGAATCCTGAATTTTTTGAAAAAGAACTTGAAAAGATTTCTGAAACTAAAAGAGGATGGACGAAATGTCTCAGAATTCAGGATGTAACTATTGTTTCGTCTTCATTCCATCCTGGCCCAATCAGAAACATAGGTGGGGCAAGTCTGGTGAACAGTCTGCTCGAGAGAATAAAAAATGGCATTTACATTCACTCACCAGCAAAACATGACAGCAATCCATCCACCAGAGAAGGTGTAAGCAAAATAATTGATTCAGTTAACTGCTCGGGGTTAGCCCTTAAACCCATGAAACCATTCAGGGTGGAAAGTGATAACTTCGAGATCAAGATTTTCCCATTCGATAGCCTGAAACTAATTTTGATCTCAGGTAAAAATGCGATCGAAGATATTCCAGAGAGCATAGAATTATTTGCAAAAAAAATATTTGGCGAGTGTATGATCGCAGACTGTCACAATTGCTACAAAAGCAATTACGAGATTTCTGCTGATGATCTTATTGAAATACTCTCCCTCATAGAGGATGCCAGTAAAATAGATACAGAACCAGTAAATGAATTGAAATACGCTTTTATCAGAGGCAAATTTGAAACTACAAATACATGTGGAAATATAGCTCTGCTCCTGCTTGACTTCGATGGTGAAAAACACGGAATGGTTATGCTTGATGGGAATAATGTAAAATGTGAACTGAGAAACGAGATTGAAGACTTTTTCATGTCTCGAGACATAATGATTTCGGTTCTTTCAACCGATAATCATTCAAAAACAGCAATATCACCCAAAATAGGTTACAATCCAGTTGGGAGCGATCCGGCCGAGGTAAAGAAGATAATGGATTTTCTGAGGAGAGCAGCTGAGAATGCTGAATTCAAGCCTGTTGAGATGATTGAATACGGCAGAACTGAGGTGACAGTAAAGGTTATGGGCAATAAATTCTTTAAATCTGTGGAAATGGCTTTTAAAGAACTTGGAGAGAAGGCAATTTATCTCTTTATGGCTATCCTGTTTGCACAGCTACTAATTTCCCTAATACTAGGGGACATAATTTTCTAATCCATCAAAATTGTAGTAATGGCTTCAAATTCAATCGCCAGAAGTTTTAGAGAGCATATAAATGTTACCAATAAAATTTAAAAATCCATCCCATTTTCAAGCACTCAGGTATGATAAAATGAAGCACATTAAAATTCTTGATACAACACTGAGAGATGGTGAACAAACACCAGGTGTTTCACTTACCGTCGAGCAGAAGCTGATGGTAGCTACTGCACTCGACAAGCTTGGAGTGGATATAATCGAAGCCGGCACCGCCATTGCATCCAAGGGAGATTTCAAAGCCATAAAGGAGATCTCAAATGCAGGTCTAAAGGCTGAAATTTGCAGTTTCGCCAGAATCAAAAAGGAAGACATCGATTTTGCTGCAGATGCGGGGGCAGACTCGGTCTTTATGGTCGCTCCTTCTTCAGAGATTCACATCAACAGCAAATTTCCCGGGAAAAATGAAGACTATGTTATTGACATGACTGTTGAGGTTATCGAGCATGCAAAGGATAGGGGATTGATAGTTGAATTCGGCGCTGAAGACGCGTCAAGAGCAAATCTGAATTTTATTATCAAGCTGTTCAGGGCTGCAAGCAATGCCAAAGCAGATAGATTAACCTATGCAGATACAGTTGGAGTTCTGATTCCCGAAAAAACTGAAGAGATAATGAAAAAGCTCGTTTCAGAATTCAAGATTCCCATAGCCATTCATTGCCACGACGATTTTGGGCTTGCAACAGCGAACACAGTATATGCTGTCAAGGGTGGTGCACAGGAGATTCATGCAACGGTAAATGGAATTGGAGAACGAGCCGGTAACGCGGCGCTTGAAGAGGTCGTAATGGCGCTTGAATTCCTTTATGACATCAAAACAAAAATAAACAAGGAAAACATCTACAATACCTCCAAACTCATCGAAAAGCTCACAAGAATTGTTATTCCGAAAAATAAACCAATTGTTGGAGAATACGCGTTCACACATGAGAGCGGAATTCACACATCTGCGATAATGAGAGACAGCTCCACATACGAACCAATAACACCTGAAATTGTTGGAAGAAAGAGACAGCTCGTGCTCGGTAAACATGCTGGAAAGGCGAGCATTCAGGACATCATGAAAAAGCTTGGATACAAAGCCAGTCCCGAGCAGATGAAAGAGATTCTTGCGAGAGTGAAAGATGTAGGTGATAAGGGCAAGCGTGTTACAGATGCGGATGTAAAAACAATAATCGAGACGGTTCTTCAGATAAAAATGGAGAAGAAAGTGAAACTTGAAGATCTTTCCATCGTCAGCGGTATGAATATAATGCCCACTGCAAGCGTGAAACTCAAGATCAATGGAAACGAAAAGCTTGAGGCTGCAATCGGTGTTGGACCTGTTGATGCAGCGATTAATGCAATAAAGAAGGCTGTTTCAGAATTCGGAGACATAAAACTCGTCAGCTACCATGTGGATGCGATAACCGGTGGAACTGATGCCCTCGTTGATGTGATCGTACAGCTTTCAAAGGGTGACAAAATAGTTACTGCCCGGGGAGCGAGAACAGACATAATCATGGCATCTGTTGAAGCAGTTCTTGAGGGGTTAAACATGCTTATTTAAATTTTTAAGCCTGTATTTACCCACTAACCAATATGCAAATGTAAATAAATGAAAATGACCAAAAAATATTTAAAGTTGATTAATTATTCAGAACTGATGGAAAGTACACCCGTTTTCTCTATCCAGAGAACGGAAAGAACTATTAGAGAGATTATACGGGTAGTAGTACTTTTGTAAAGTATTTACCTTTTTTGAGGTGGTTTAATGCGAGGTGCTGATGCGATTGTCAAGGCTTTTGAGGAGGAGGGTGTTAAACATATATTCGGAATTCCAGGAGGAGCCATAATAGAGGTTTATGATGCTCTTTACGATTCCCAGATAACACATATTCTGATGAGACACGAACAGGCTGCTGTCCATGCAGCTGATGGTTACGCAAGAGCCTCAGGAGAGACGGGAGTTGCCTTTGCAACATCTGGTCCAGGAGCAACAAATACTGTCACAGGAATATCAACAGCATATATGGATTCTTCTCCGATTGTTGTCATAACCGGGCAGGTTCCAAGAACTCTGATTGGAAACGATGCTTTTCAGGAAGCAGATATAACCGGTATAACAATGCCGGTTACAAAACACAATTATCTGATAACCGATCCCTCAAGCCTGCTCACCACAATAAGAGAGGCTTTCCACATAGCTCCTACAGGCAGACCAGGACCGGTTCTGATCGATATCCCTAAGGATATTACCGCAGCAGATATCGAATACAATTATCCAAAAAGAATTGATCTTAGGGGATACAAACCAAAAACAAAAGGACATCCCAAACAGATTAAAAGAGCTGCTGAACTTATCATGAAAGCCGAAAGGCCAATAATAATGGCCGGTGGAGGAGTTATATTATCGAATGCAAGTGCAGAGCTTGTCAAGCTTGCCGAAACGATTCCAGCTCATGTTGTAACAACTCTCATGGGGAAGGGTTCAATTCCCGAAACTCATCCCCTATGTCTTGGATTTGTTGGCATGCATGGATCAAAGTATGCAAATTATGCTCTTACCGAGTGCGATCTGGTTATTGCGATAGGAACAAGATTCAGTGACAGAACAACTGGAAAGGTCGAGAGCTTCGCACCCTATGCAAAAGTAATTCACATAGATATAGATGCAGCAGAAATAGGCAAAAACGTGAGAGTTGATGTGCCAATCGTTGGAGATGCCAGAGGGATATTAAAGGAGCTCACCAAAATAATTGAGTACAAGCAGAGAAAGGAATGGAGTGACAGGATAGAGAAATGGAGGAAAAAGTATCCTCTCAAATACAAAAAGGATGGAAAGCTAAGGCCACAATACATTATTGAGAAAATCTACGAGATCGAGCCCGACACCATAGTTACCACCGAGGTTGGTCAGAATCAGATGTGGGCGGCCCAGTTTTTCAAAACTAAATATCCAAGACAGTTTATATCAAGCGGGGGGCTCGGCACGATGGGATTCGGTTTCCCGGCTGCAATTGGAGCCCAGATGGCCTTTCCAGAGAGGAACGTTGTGGATATAGCCGGAGATGGGAGCTTTTTGATGAACATTCAGGAACTCGCTACCTGTGTTGATTTCAAGATTCCCGTTAAAATTGTGATCATGAACAACCAGTTTCTGGGTATGGTGAGGCAGTGGCAGGAACTGTTCTACAACGAAAGATATTCGGCAACCTGCCTGAGATGCAAGGAGATGAGATTTGAGAAGATAGCTGAGGGATTTGGTGGAATTGGGATGGTTGTCGAGAGACCTTCAGAGGTGGAAGAAGCACTCAAGGAGGCTTTTGAGATAAGAGATGTTCCCGTAGTTATTGACTTCAGGGTTGAAAGGCTTGAAAATGTATATCCGATGGTTCCAGCCGGAGCAGGATTAAACCAGATAATAGACAGGGAGGTTTGAGAGATGAGAAACAACAATGCTGGGAAAAACAAATATTCGATTTCCGTTCTGGTTGAGAATAAACCAGGTGTGCTTGCGAGAGTAGCTTCACTTTTCAGAAGGAGAAATTTCAACATAGAAAGCCTTACAGTTGGCACCACAGAAAAGGACGACATATCAAGAATGACTATTGTGGTTAATGGAGATTTAAAGACGGTTGAGCAGGTGATGAAGCAGTTAAACAAGCTGATAGATGTTATTAAGGTCAGCGACGTTACCGAGATGAGTGTTGAGAGAGAACTCGTTCTTATAAAAGTTGCCGCCAATTCAGAGACCAGAGGAGAGATAGTCGAACTTGCAAACATATTCAGAAGTAGGGTCGTTGACGTTTCAAAGACCAGTCTTATAATCGAGATCACCGGTGATGAGGATAAAATAAATGCCTTCATAAATCTGATGAGGCAGTTCGGCATAAAGGAGCTGGCCAGAACCGGAAAAGTTGCGATGCAGAGAGGAGAGAAGGTCGTTAAAGCATAGGAGATCACCAAAACCTGATAAAACCAGAATTAGACCTGAATCCGCGATTGTGGGTTTGAGAGACGAGGCAATTTGAGATGCCTGTTGCCTAAGAGGGACTATCGTAAACTAAAAAACCTTAATTTACTTTTAACAAATTTTGTTCGATGGAGTTAAGTTCAGAGTTCAATCCAATATCAAAAAAATGGAAGAGAGGATTCAAAAGAGTTGCCCTGATCTATCCGAACAGATATATCGGTGGAATAAGCAATATCGGGCTTCAATACATATATTATAAGATAAATTCTATGGATGGTTATGTGTGTGAGAGATTTTATACTGACGTTTTTGATGGATTGAGAAGTGTCGAGAGCGGAACTCCACTCAGGGATTTTGATTTTGCATTCTTTTCAATTCAATATGAAGAGGATATCTTCAATGCCCATGAGATCATCAAAAGAAGTGATTTTTCTGGATTGAAGGTAGCAGGCGGGCCTTGTATTATGGAGAATCCCCTTCCATATGAAAAATTCTTTGACGTGCTTTTCATCGGGGAAATTGAAGGATCATATTTCATAGAATCCCTTCTTACCGGATCTTTATCCGATGATCTCTCTGGAGTCTATATTCCTTCTCGTGAGTCTGATGCACGTATTATTGCCGGAAAGAGAATAAAAAGAGTGAGATCAAAACTTGAGGAGCATCTCGAGACCCAGATAATCGGTAATGGGGCGTATGGAAGAAGTTTACTTCTTGAGATCGGGAGGGGCTGTTGCAGGAACTGCAGATTTTGTGTTGTTAGGCAGATTTACTTTCCATGCAGGTGGAGAGACAAAGAAATCATACTCAATGTTGCGGAGAGCCTCAAGGGTGTAACGGACAGAGTTGCCATAATATCACCCTCTCCTTCTGATCATCCACAGTTCAAAGAGATCGTTTTTGAACTAACAGATATGGGTTATACGATTTCTCCATCATCCCTCAGGGCTGATAAAATTAATCAAGAATTACTCGATGTGCTCGTAGCTTCAGGACTGAGGAGTCTCACACTAGCTCCAGAAGCAGGGAGTGAGAAACTGAGAGAGACAATAAATAAAGGAATAAGCTATGACGATATAATAAACGCTGCAGATATTGCCAAAGAAAGTGGGATTAGCAAAATTAAGCTGTATTTCATGATCGGTTTACCAGGAGAGGATGAAAATGATCTCAGATCAATAGTAGAGCTTTCCAGCGAAGTGAAAAAGAAGATAAAGAGAGTTGAGATCTCAATCAATCCGCTCGTACCCAAACCCCACACTCCTTTTCAGTGGCTCTCATTTGGCGGTAAAGTGGATGAGTTTGATTTTGTCCGTGATATAAAAGAGCTCAAAGAGAAAGTCAAATTTTTGAGGAGGCACCTAAAAGGTTTTGATGTTAAAATAGATAAAACAGAGGATTTTGCTGTCCAGACCGTTATCTCCCGGGGTGGCAGAGAGGTAAGCAAACTGATAGAAGGTGGAAAAAGGAGAGCATTCAGAAACATTTCAGAGCTCAATCTGGAAAAATACCTCATGCCATTTGAAGACGACGACCTTCCATGGGATTTTATAGATCACGGTTATAAAAAGGAGAGGTTGAGAAGAGAGTTTGAAAAGAGCGTACGAAGTTGAAATGGAGTTCTAAGTCTTTCAGCACCTTATCCACTCAGACACTACCCATCAACTTAAATCTCCACATGAACAGTAAAGTTCTGTGAGCATATCGAGAAGCTCATCAAAACCGTAACCGTTTTTTGCAGACATTTTCAGCGTTCTAAATCTCAGAGAAGTGTGCTCATAAAAGGGGATGAAGTTCATCATGAGTTCAGCAAGTACACCTTCCTTTTTCTCCAGAGAATCCTTCACATGGTCAAAATCTGGTGGATCACAGACATCAGACTTGTTGAATACCGTTACCGTCTGCAGACCGGTCCTCAACGACACCACAGCACTCTGGGCTATGGATGAGAGATAATTTTCCGGAGTTCGAGATAACATCGAATCAACGAGAAAAACAACTGCGGAAAAATCACTTTTCCTGAGCTCTTCAGCAAATTTTTCTCCAAAGTCAGTGTAGATAAAGAGTTCAAGCTGCCCGGGAGTATCATAAAGAACAAAATCATCTTTAATAATCAGTTTGTCGTAGTGATTTTGGAGGAGTTCCATTGATTTAAGCAGAGCACCATTTATGCCCAGTCCAAAATTTTCCATCACCTCTTCAGTTTTTACGATATCACGAGAATTCAGATCAGGAGTATATATTGGGTCAGTGGCTGGGTCAAGATTCACCAGTTTTGTTGAGTAGCCCTTTTCCCTGAGATAATTTCCAAAATTTTTGATAAGCGTACTTTTACCACTTGCCGCATGCCCGAGAATAAGAACGTTCACAAGAGCCAGTGACCTTCTCTGGATAAATTTTTATTGCTGTTGTGGTTTATGCTTGTTACTTCAGAAGATCAGCAGGTTTGTGGTCTCAAAAAATCAGTTTCAAAAATCAATCCGAATTTTGTGAATTCGAATGAAGATTGCATTACAATATCTCAAATCAATCTTTCCCATGCTCGATCTGATTCAGTATTTTTTCAGCGATTTTCTTTCCTATTATCGCAGGAAGTCTGTCTCTATTCCTCAGGAGATCTTCTTTACTTCTAATCCCCATGTTGCTCAGTTTTCTTGCCCTAACTCTCCCAATGCTTTTCAGCTCAACAAGCTCAACTAGGTCTCCTTTAACACCATATTTTATCCTCGATTCCAGACTCATAAAGAAAGACTGTTGAGGGTGGTTCAGGTAATTGGATATCCTCCTGAGAGAGTAAATCAGCCATTCAGCGGTTTCAACAATTCTCCGGATGTCGCCAGGAGATATGTTATATTTCTCGCATATTACATCCTCATCTCTTTCGTTTATCCAGTCATATATGCAGAGCGCTGTTTTGATTTCTGAAAGGAACCATTCATATTCGGAAGAGTACTCAGAAGGGAAGTAGGTTAGCTCAGATTTGATTGCGATGGCTTCCTCTTCTATCCAGTCATCAGATTTTCTAAGAAAGAGACTTTCCATGTCAGGTGTTCTGCATATGAGATGGAGAACAGCCATTTCACTTAAATTCTGGTTTCTGGAGAGGGTGTCAGAAAAGATAAAGCCACTCATAGGATCTATATAAAGCTTTGAAACTATGCTCCCAAGTTCCGTTGGAGCAAAGGTGTAATCGATAGAGTTAGAGTCAATCTCAATAAAGTTCCATCTCTCAAGCTGATTTATCACCCGCTGGATTTCATAGGAAGGTGAGATTCCATTCTGGTGGAAAAAGAAAGTTTCGGCAAAGAAGTCCTCCAGCCCACTCAGAGTGTTGACAAAACCTTCGGCGATAAGAGATAGAGTATGAAACCTAAGATGATTTTCAGCACCGAGCTTGGATTCGATTCTTTCAAGTTCACCCTCCATATACCTGGCGATTATTCTTTCCTTTTCAGCTTTTGATTTTGCAATAAGAATCGCTTCTCCCCGTGGATCCAGGCCGGGCCTTCCAGCCCTTCCAGCCATTTGCTTGTATTCAAGGACTTTGATCGGTACGCTCCCATACCCCGGCTCAAAGCGGTGATAGCTTTTTACAATCACCCTTCTGGCGGGCAGATTTACTCCTGCTGCAAGTGTTGGTGTGGCAACAACCACCTTTATTCTGCCTCCTTTAAACGCATTTTCCACTATTCTCCTCTGAGAGTTGAGTAAACCGGCATGATGGAAAGCTGAACCGAGTCTTATGCAGTCTGCAAGCTTCTGACTCATGTCGCCTTCATTCTCTTCAAGAACCAGTTTTGCGATATCCTCATTTGAATCGATGAACCGCATTGTCAGTGTGGAGATTCTGGATGCTGTGGCTTCAGCATTCCTTCTTGTGGAGTCAAATATCAGAACCTGCCCATTATCTTTCAGGCAATCCAGCGTGAGAGCAAGCACATCCCCTTTGCCAATCTCCCTGACCTCAACATCCCCATTCTTTGAGAAGAGTTCAAGTGTTCCCTTTAAATAAACACCTTCAAAAAGCTCAGTTGGACGCCAGTCAGATACATACAGTCGGGCTTTAAGCCATTCTGCAATTTCCTCAGCGTTTGGAATCGTTGCCGAAAGAGCAATAACTCGAATATCTGGATTCAATCTCCTGAATTTGTTTATAAGAATTTCAAGTACCGGACCTCTTTTTCCTGAATCGATCAGGTGTATCTCATCCACCACAAGACATGTTACCTTTCTGATCCATCTCGCCCCGTTTCGCAGAAATGAGTCTGCCTTTTCACTCGTTGTTACAACTATATCACTATCCCCCAGCCATTCCTCTTTTGATTCATAATCGCCAATAGAGTAACCGATTTTCAAACCGATTTTTTCCCATTTTCTGAATTCTTCAAATTTTTCAACCGCCAGAGCCCTTAATGGAACGATATACAGGCATTTTCCTCCTTCCATAATCTCCCTGACCATGACAAGCTCTGCAAGAAGAGTTTTACCGCTGGCGGTTGGTATTGAAATGACAAAATTACCTCTGGTAAAAAGACCTGATTTGATGACCTCTTTTTGGGGTGGAAAAAGTCTGCTGATGCCATTATCCATTAAAACCTGCACACCAAACTTTGAAAGGTGGGGTTCAAGCTCTTCAACATTCATTTTAAGAAAATCTGTGGATGGAAATAAAGACTTTGAGGTGTATTGCTAAAAAGCTCGCAAATGTGTTGTGGGTGTGTGCTATGATGTTGTGATTGTTGTGTATCTGTGTATTTTTCGTGGTTTATTCCCACATTTCAATTTGCCATAAATTATCAGGCTTCAATTTTGACATATGAGGCATTATCGATCGTTATCTCATCAATCGAAAAGATTTTTAATCCACGTATGAGATTGCATTTCATACTGTCATTTAAGTGCTGTGCCGGTATTCAGATACATGCTCTGTGCCACGGTAGCTCAGCCGGTAGAGCGCGTGCTTGGTAAGCACGAGGTCGCGGGTTCAAAGCCCGCCCGTGGCTTATTTATTTTTGGTATGAACCCATATTATGGCTTTCAGCAGGATGTCTACTGTTTTCTCTTCACTCTGAGTTCGGCTGTTTTGAGTTCAAAACTTATAGGCTTGAGAGTATTCCAGAATTAACGAGAAGGGAAAAAAGACTTTATATAAATATGCTATTCCCTTTCTCATTGGAAAAAATTAAATAAACATACTAAAATGAGAGTATTTCTATTGTATTTGAATGACATTACCCCCGATTAACAAGATATACGCCAGTAACAACCATTACTGTTCCAAGAGCGAAAAGTGAGGTTATTTTTTCATTTAGAAAAATCACCCCAGATACTACAGCAATAACTGGTATTGCTTGAAGAAACACCGCTGCCCTTGAAGCCTCCATTTTTTCCAGAACGTAGAACCAACCCAGATACCCTACTACTGTAGAGCATAAACCAAGGAATAAAACAGAAAACCACGTTTTCATAGATAGTGTTGAAAACTCACCTAACTTTTGCGGCGTTAAAAGCAATAAAAGAGGCGCAGTACCCAGAGTGATAGCGTAGGCTGTAAGGATAGCAGGCGAATAGCGAGAAAACATAACCTTACCATAAACAGTGTAAAAGGTTGCTGAAAGAGCTGCAATAAGAACTGCTAACGCCCCTATATAATTTTCCACTTCGTAAGAGACTCCAGAACCCAAAATGACAATTATAACACCTGTTAGGGCAGAAAGAGTACCTAAAACCCGTGACTTAAAAATTCTCTCTTTTAAAAAAAGGACAGAAGTTAGAAAAATGAATGCAGGTGCTGTTGAAATAATAAGACTTGCAATACCTGAAGATATATACACTTCTCCAAAATTAAGGCATAGGTGGTAGAGAGTTACACCACCAATACCCAGTATTAGAACTTTCGGAATATCACGAAGTTTGATTGAGACACCTTTGATTGTTAAATAAGGTATAAAAACCATATCAGCAACCAAGAACCTCAGAAGGGTTAGATCTATAGGATTCAATTCTTCCAGTGCTATTTTTATTCCCATGAATGCCCATGCCCAGAATAGAACAGTAATAGAAATTATTAATATAATTTCCAATTTATTTTTCATTCTATCTTTTCCTGACATCTTTTTGTAACGTAATATCTCTGTTAATAATGTCTCCGGAGAACTCTAAATCAAACAGGAATTTGAGTCAATCAATGCTAATCGATTTTTAAATTATTATGATGAATAAGTAGATTTGGTTGAATAACCATCTCTAAAGCACTTGCTTGTCTCAAGATCGATTATCCGGAAACATATTTATAGCCTATAACTTATTTTCCTGAAATTGTTTTGTATGATTTGTAACTGTTAGAGAGCATATAGTTCCATCTCTTGAAAATTTTTATTCAGCCAAAGGGTATAAGGTCTCCCAATTTTCTATCAATTAAAGCCAGAATGCAATGTCCGGTACCAAATCCAATCTCAAGGACTATCTCACCTTCCTCAGCACTTAGCTTAGCTTTCGCAAGCCAGTTCTCCATATTAGCTCTCCATATTTCTTCTCAAAGCGACCAATCAATACATTATACCACTTTACCCATCTTACCATAACTGGCTTTGGCTTCCTTCTTCGATCTTGTAACCCTACTTATTTCTGTTTCATTTTTGGATATGACTCTTCTCCGATACTCTCTTGCATCGGCATTTAGTTTAACATTTTCCAGGTAAGCGAAGTGCGAATCATTTGGGCGACCAAAATGAGCTGTAAAGTCCGTGTTATGAGGAGTCGTGCTGGTTTTGGAATTAGCTGAATCAGAGCGATCTCCGAGAATCTATTTGATGTTAAACACAGGTTTACGCTTCTCTACAAAAGCTTGCAAGCCCTCTTTCCCGTCGGGATGAGCTGCGCAACTGCGAAGCCCTGCTCGTTCCCGCTCAATATGCGTCTCGAATGATGTATTAAATGAGTCTGTGAGAAGTTGCTTTGACCATCCAAAGGCGTTGAGCGAGATCTTTGCCAGTTCGCGAGCCATATTTACTGCTTCTTCCAGTGCATGTCCATCCTCTACAACCTTTGTTATCAATCCCCAGGTGAGAGCTTGCTCGGAGGAGATTGGCTTATCAAACGCAACGATTTCCAGGGCACGAGCCAAACCCACAAGCCTGGGGAGCATAAATGTACCACCACCATTTATACAAAGTCCGTTTGAAGTGTATGCCTGCCGTAAAATTGCAGATTTGGCCATAACTCGAAAATCGCAGGCCAACGCCAGCGAGAATCCAGCTCCAGCTGCTACCCCATTGATCGCCGCTATAACTGGTTTACTCATCCGGCGGATTTCCAGGATTGCTTGGTGCAAACGGGCAGCCAATTCGTGAAAGGCTGCTGAGGGTCCATGTGGAAAGCCATGCGCCCATTTCAAATCACCACCAGCACAGAAAGCCTTTCCCTTACCAGATATTACTATCCCTCGTACATCATCATCTACGGCAAGAGCAATAAGGTGGTCAGAGAGGTGTTCAATCATATCGAGATCGAAAGCATTGAATACCTCCGGTCGGTTTAACAATACCTTGGCTATTTGCTCATCTATTTCAACTTCTATCGTTTGGACCATATCCTTCACCTATTAGATGTTAAGCACGATTTCATATAATGTTTTGGAGGTAGATGAGGTTGTAAAGAAACCTGGCGAATCTATCGTCTGTAGTTCAATATCAGCAAAAATACATTTATGTTGGCAATCTGATTAACTTCGTGGGAACATACAGACATGTCATGGGGTTACACATTGATGAGGTAAAAGAATTTTTCATAAGAATATTGATTAAACTCGGATTTGAAGTTGAGCAGAGGTATCATAGAATAAAAGCGTTTAATGATAAATCTGCAGTTTTGATCGAACTCAGAGAACTCGAAAGTGAGGTACTATCAATCCCACGAACTGAAGTGTTAATAAATGCTCCCGAAGAGGTGCACAAATGCATTAAAACCCAGATAATGAGATTAAGGATGGGGGGATGATTTTCATCAGGTTATGAGAAACTCTATCGAGAATTCAAATTCGTTATCCTATTTACCAAATGGTCACCTCCTTCGCTCAACAAGGGTTCCCATACCTGAGATGGGTTCCGCAGATAGATGCAGGTACTACTGATTAAACATGGTGAGAAGCCAGGACAAATTCACACGAAAGATTGAACAGAAAAAATTTTTAGCTTAATGTTAATAATACAAATTTATTGTACAGATAAGTCTTTCCTAAGAATATCAATCAACTCCTTTACATTTTGTAATTCTGTCAAAGTTGGAGTAAGCTGTAGCAAAACATGATTCATACCAATATTTTCCAATTGCTTGATCTTTTTAGCTACTGTTTCAGGAGAGCCTACCAATCCTGTATCCAAGGTGCGATCGAGTACGTTTTTTCGACCTCCCGTTACCTGTTCCACATACTTCCTAGCCTCCTCATCAGTATCTCTAATGAATGTCAAACCAGGGATGGCAAACTCTATAGTGCCCCTCTCTTTCCTTTTCAGGCGTTCCTTCATGTCTGAAATGTTCCTTTTCGCTTCTTCAAGACTGCATCCACGCATTAGCCAGCCATCCACCTCTTCAGCGACAAGATTACGGGACGCCTCAGACACTCCTGCATACCATATTGGAGGTTTTGGATCTGGCTTTGGTTCAAGAATACTGCTGGTAATTGAATAGTACTTTCCGTTGAAGGTTACGTTATCTTCCTCCCACAGCCTTTTAATGATCTGAATCGCCTCTCTCGCACGAGCTACACGCTCATCATGCTCATAGAACGGAAGCCCATAAGCTTCGTATTCTCGTTTAAACCAGCCGGCCCCAATGCTAAGCCAAAACCTGCCATTACTGATCTCATTCAGAGTGGTTACCTGCTTCGCCAGAACTGCTGGATGGCGAAATGCCTCACAAAGAGTTGTGTGAGCGATGATCACCCTTTCGGTTGCTTCAGCAATTGCTGTGGCAAGAGTCCAGGCTTCCAATGAAGGGGCTCGCTCGCCTTTTATTGGATTTAACATATGATCGGGAATCCACAAAGAATCTATACCGATTTTTTCAGCTTCAAGGGCCACTTGTTTTACATATGTATATGTAGGCGGTTTTTCTTCTTCACCAATAGTGTAAGCTCCATCAGCTTGTGCCTTACCAGATCCGCGACTCGGGAACCATCCACCATAAACAGGTAAATATATACCAATTTTAATCATTTTCCACATCCTCCTTCTTGCTTTTTTAATGTTAACCTGCCTTTGTCGATACGAAATTCACAAACTCCTTAATATTTTTCTTCGAACTCTGATAGACTTCATTGTACTTCATTCAAAGCACTTTGACGAACATTATTCATCGTTCATATTTAACCCTTATTAGAATTTCAATAACTTTTTAGTTATTCTAATGACCTTAAAATCCTGAAAAGAGCAAAAAATAGATAAAGTATTCTATATTCTTAGTTAGTATATTACTATGGTAGGCGATGAGGGTGAGATAAGACAGGAGATACATGAGCTAAGAGGAGAGATTAAAAAATTGAGAAATCTGATAGCCAACGACCTCCTCAGGGTCATAGAGAAGAGTGTAGAGACCAAACTGGGTGAGGTTTTGATTTCCATAATCTCCACTCTAAACAGCGAAATACTCAGAGAGAGGATACAGACGAGCTGTAATAAGTATAAAGAGTGCACATATACCTTCAATAAATTCCTGGACGGGGCACTAAAAGATGGGATTGAATCGAGCGAGCTTGAAGAATTGTATGATGAGAAAAAAAGAATGTTGTCCCAGCTTGAAAAGGATGCATCTTCCGAGAGATGCACTACATGCTTTTCTGAAGCTTTAGAATTGCTTAAAAAACAGGAGAAAATGCTGGCTTTCTTCAAAGACGCGCTCAAAAAGTCGTTCCAGACAAGCTTCGAATACGATAAAATAGAGGCAGAAGAGTTGATGGACAGGCTCGAACCGGTATCCAACATCATCAGGATAAAAATACTTCTGGAGCTCTCCAAACATCCCAAGCGTTTCAGCCAGCTTTCCAGGGCTACCGGACTTGATGGGGGCAACTTAAGGTTTCACATCAAAAAACTGGTTAGTGGAGGTTTGGTGATGCAGCACAGGAAAGGTGGCGAATATATGCTTACCGAGCGTGGTAAAATCTTCTTCGAGAGGTTCGCACATGTACTCTACAGCATATAAAGGCTCTGGCAACAAAAAGTTGAGGAAAAGAATAGATCACTGGGCTTTTCATGAGTTTGCTGAGATTTTAAAGACAGAATTAGGGGAAAACGGTAACATAGCTATAATTGTAAACGAGTGAGATTCTACTAAATGATGTTAAGTTTTGGTGATCCATTCCAGACATATGACAATCATCCACACCGAACCAATCATTCCAAAAGATATTTTTGAGAAAATTGATGACAAAATCGAGAGCAGATTCATCTGAAAATGCAGTTCAAATTACCATCAGACACTTTCTAAGTTGCATAGATACAAAATACAGATAACATAAACAACCAGATATGCGATATATTTATTAACCCACTTGAGATTCTGATTCCAATCAGGCTCATGAGGTGTTAATTTATGAGGTCATGTTACGCATACATCAGAGAAGCATGGAAAAATCCCGATAACAGTTACGTTGGAGAATTGATGTGGTCCAGACTCCAGATCTGGAGAAGAGAACCAGCAGTCGTAAGAGTTGAGAAACCAACGAGACTCGATAGAGCGAGAAGCTTGGGGTATAAGGCAAAAAGAGGTATAGTTGTTGTAAGAGTCAGAATTGGTCGTGGTGGAAGATTCATAACGAGATTCAAGAGAGGAAGAAAAACAAAAAGGATGCTTGTGAACAAAAGGACTCCAAAGAAAAGCCACCAGAGAATAGCTGAAGAGAGGGCTGCAAAAAAATATCCTAACATGGAGGTTCTGAACTCATACTGGGTCGGAGAGGATGGAAAATACAAATGGTTTGAGGTTATTCTCGTTGATAGGGCTTGTCCCGACATAAAAGCGGACAAAAACCTCTCCTGGATAACCAGTAAAAAGGGAAGGGCTTTCAGAGGTTTGACTTCTGCAGGTAAAAGGGGAAGAGGTCTAAGGAAGAGAGGCAGAGGCGCTGAAAAGTCTCGCCCGAGCCTCAGAGCCAACCTCCGATCTTCCTAATCTTTTTTATGAAAATTGAAAGAATCAGAATTTCCGCAACTGTTTACTCCACAGAGGATCCCGAAAAGGTTGCGGAAGCCATATCTGCGATAATCCCTTTTGAGTTTGAAATATCCACAACAAAAGCTGAAGGACATTTTGGAAATCCATTAATGTACCTGGAAGTGGAAATAACGGGAAAAAAGAGAATCAAGTCTTTCTGGAATAATCTGATGAAGCTGCTGGAAGACCAGAAAAATATCCTGCTTAATGAACTCGATCTCAGAGTTGATGAGAATGGATTCCTGCACATAAGAATCGATAAGCAGGAGGCATATATGGGGAGAGTTAAACTAATTTCCCGTGGAGATGGAATCGTCTGCAGAATCAAAATAACCACCTATCCCCTTAAGAGAGAGAAGGTTATTGAGGCTGCAAAAGAGATGATCCTGAATGGTTACTGAAAAATTCAATTCCCTGCGACCTGACATCCTCAGACTCAGACCGGATGAAAAATTTTTAACTGCGATGGGCTTCGATTCATGCATCTTTTTTACCCGTGATCCTTCCATTCTTGAAAGAGAACCAGAGGACTTCATTTTCCCTGCTTACGTTATTGAGTGCAGCAGTGTAAATGAGCTGAAAAAAGGTCTGAAAACTGCAAAAAAAGAATGGATTGTAGGTGTTTTGAGTTCAGACACAAGCGTGATCAGAGAGGCAATTTCCAGAAAAAAGGTTGACATGCTTCTGGATCCTCCGAAAAACAGCATAGACTATACATCCATGAAGCTTGCTGCTGAAAAGGATGTTGCTGTAGAGCTTTCCCTTTCCAGATTTTTAAAGATTAAAGGGCTGAAGAGGATGAGATCGTTTGAGTATGCGAACGATGTGATTATGGCTGCAAAAAAACATTCCACCCCGTTGATTTTTTCCTCTGGAGCTACCATCGAGGCAGATATGAGGCCCTTCAGACAGTTGAGAGACTTTTTCGGTTTTATAGGTGGTGATTTTCAGAGCTCAATTTTAAATCTCAGAAGAATAATCAGGAGATATTTTGATCAGGATTATCTGATGGATGGTCTCGAGATTTTAGATCAGGAGTTTAGAGAACACTGAACGCGTTAATAAATTAAAGTCGGAATCTAAGCTAACAATGCATCCTTCTCGTAATCATACAATCTCGTAATCATCCATCAAGCAAAATATAGAGTGGGTAGCTTTTGTATATGTTAGTTTGGTAAAGCAATATTGTTAAATAAAAACCTGAATCCCGAAAATTTTTAGCTGCCATGAAGATCCCATAAACCTGCCCTCCTCCAACAATAAATTTTAGTAAACAAGCGATATCAATATCACGGGAGTGAGTTGAGTTGAGGAGATTACCATCTTCTTTAAGACACAGAAAAAGATATATTGCATTTAGGCTCATTGCCTTTAAAGATGACTTTAATCCCGATAAAAGAGACGTCGCACTGAAAATACTGGAGAATCTGATCTCACTGTTTGGAGAAACCGGCAGTGCTCATTCAGGAGTTTGGCTGGAGTACTTCAATGGAGAGTATGGGATAGTTAAATGCAACAGTGTGGCACTGGATAAAGTAAAAATGGCGATAACCCTGTTAAACGAGATGGATGGTGTCAGGGTTCTACCCGTAATATTGGGAGTTAGCGGTACAATAAAAAAATGCAAGATTAAATATTTGGAGGTGTTTAAAAATGCAATTACCACAGATGGGATACGATAGGGCGATAACAGTATTTAGCCCGGATGGCAGGCTCTTTCAGGTAGAGTATGCAAGAGAGGCTGTAAAAAGGGGTGCCACTGCAATTGGCATCAAAACAAAAGAAGGAGTTGTTATACTTGCAGACAGAAGGGTTGCAAGCAAGCTTCTTGAGGCAGATACAATTGAAAAGGTTTACAAGATTGATGAGCACATTTGTATCGCCACTTCCGGACTTGTAGCAGATGCACGGGTGCTTGTAGATAGAGCGAGAATAGAAGCCCAGATTAGCAGATTAACTTACGATGAGCCGATTAGTGTGAAGGATCTAGCAAGAAAGATTTGTGATTTCAAGCAGCAGTACACCCAATTTGGCGGTGTAAGGCCTTTCGGAGTCTCACTTCTCATAGCTGGAGTGGATGAAATTCCACGATTATATGAAACGGACCCAAGTGGCGCCCTTTTAGAGTACAAGGCAACTGCAATCGGAGCAGGAAGGAATATTGTCCTCGAGTACTTTGAAAAAGAGTACGATGAGAACATGACCTTGGATGATGGCATTTTAAAGGCCATAATCGCTATGGGTAAGGCAATCGAATCCGAAATTGTTCCAGAAGGTGTGGAAATCGGAATAGTAAATAAAGAAGACAGGAAGTTCAGACAATTTACCGAAGAGGAGTTACTACCTTACCTTGAGAAAGCAAATGCTGTAATAAGAGAAGAGTTGAAAAAAGAGTAGCCACGGAGATGGCGACAGATGGTTTCCTTAGAGAAAGCAGTGATTGCTAGGATTAAGAAACATGGTGAGAATTTTGAGGTTCTTGTAGATCCATACCTTGCCAGAGATCTCAAAGAGGGTAAAGATGTCAACTTCGAAGAGTTGATTGCAAGCGAAGAGATCTTCAAAGATGCAAAAAAGGGAGATAGAGCATCCATTGATGACCTCAAAAAGGTCTTTGGCACGGACGATTTACACCAGATAATCAAAACTATAATCCTGGATGGTGAGGTTCAGATAACGGCAGAGCAGAGAAAAGAGATGTATGATCAAAAACGAAGACAGATAATCGACTTCCTCAGTAAAAATGCCGTTGATCCAAGAACTGGAACCCCTCATCCGCCAGCGAGAATTGAAAGAACGCTTGAAGAGGCAAAAGTCCATATAGACATATTTAAACCGATCGAGTCACAAATGAAGTCAATACTTAAGGCTATAAAGCCGATCATTCCGATAAGAATTGAGGAGATCGAAATTGCTATAAAGATACCCCCAGATTATTCTGGAAAGGCTGTTGGAGCAATATACTCTTTCGGCAATGTCATTCAGGAGGAATGGCAGAAAGATGGTAGTTGGATCTGCGTGATAAGAATACCTGCCGGAATGCAAGGAGACCTTCTGGATCTGCTAGGGAAGGTAACCCACGGCGAGGCTTTAACAAAAATACTAAGGAGGATTCACGGATGAGTGGAATTGGAAGTTCAAGAAAACTTGTCCTGCCCGGAGATCTTGTGGGTACAAACCCGAGAGCGGCAGGATATGGAACCTATGTGGAAAATGGAAGAGTTTATGCCAAAATAATGGGTTTATTGGATAAATCAGACAATATTATCAGAATAATCCCACTAAAGGGTAGATACATCCCTTCCGAAGGTGATACGGTAATTGGAATTGTAAAGGAAGTTGCATCTAACGGGTGGAATTTAGATATCTACTCCCCCTATCCAGCTTTTTTACCTGCTTCAGAAAACCCAGAGCTAAAACCAGGTAGAAAGCTTAATGAAGTTCTCGATCTTGATGATTCGGTAATAACAAAGGTTGTCAGCATAGACCCCAGAATGAAAGTCACTTTAACAATGAAGGACAAGATTTGCAGGCCGATTAGATTCGGAAGGATTGTTGCGATAAATCCAACAAGAGTTCCGAGAGTGATTGGTAAAAAAGGGAGTATGATAAAGCTCCTCAAAAATGAACTCGGTGTTCAGATAATCGTCGGCCAGAACGGCCTAATATGGTTGAGTGGAGACAGGAAAAAAGTAGATGTTGTGGAGGAGGCAATATATATTATTGAGGAGGGAGCCCATACTGAGGGTTTGACTGATAGAATTACTGAATTCATAAAAAAGAGAAAAAAGGAAGGTATTAAAAATGGCAGAAGTTGAAATTAATGATAAAGTTGTGAGAAAGGAGGATAAACCTCAACTAATAGTGGATGGTAAAAGACTCGATGGAAGAGGATTTGAGGAGCTCAGACCAATTAAAATGGAAGCTGGCATACTCAAAAGGGCAGACGGTTCATGTTACCTTGAAATGGGTAGAAACAAAGTGGTTGCTGCAGTTTATGGCCCGAGAGAGGTGCATCCAAGACACCTGCAGGATCCCAGCAAGGCTGTAATAAGATATCGCTATAACATGGCCCCATTCAGCGTTGAGGAGAGAAAAAGGCCGGGTCCTGACAGAAGAAGTGTTGAGATTTCAAAGGTCAGCAGAGAGGCTTATGAACCTATTATAATGAAAGAACTTTTTCCAAGATCAGGAATTGATATTTTCGTGGAGGTTTTGCAGGCTGATGCTGGAACCCGAACCGCATGTTTGAATGCTGCAACAGTCGCTCTGGTTGATGCAGGAATCCCGATGAAGGGTTTGATTTCCTCTGTTGCAGTAGCAAAAGTTGAAGGAGTGCTTGTTCTTGATCCGATGAAGGAGGAAGACAACTTCGGTGAGGCTGATGTGCCCTTCGCCTTTGTGATCAGAAATGGAAAAATCGAGTCAATAGCTCTTCTCCAGATGGATGGGAGAATGAGTGTAGAAGAGATGAAAAAAGCAACCGAAATGGCAAAAAAAGGTGCTATGCAAATATACGAGCTGCAGAGAGAGACGATAATGAAAAAGTATAGCAAAGAAGATGTTGATTAGGACAGGAAACTGAAAAAAGAGAGGAGAAGGAGGAATAATTATGGGAGAAGAAATTCTCATGGATATCAAGAAAGATTACATACTTTCAAAATTAAAAGACGGTGAAAGAATTGATGGCAGGAAGCTTGATGAGATAAGACCGATCGATATTCAAACTGATATAATTCCAAAAGCTGAGGGATCAGCTCTTGTCAAGCTTGGAAATACTCAGGTTATTGTTGGAGTTAAGATGCAACCCGGTGAGCCTTTCCCTGATGCTCCGGACAGGGGCATTATAATAACCAATGCCGAACTTGTACCGCTCGCCTCACCAACTTTTGAGCCGGGTCCACCAGATGAAAGCTCAATTGAGCTTGCAAGGATTGTTGATAGGGGAATAAGAGAGAGTGAGGCCGTAGACCTATCCAAGCTTTGCATAGAAGAGGGTGAAAAAGTCTGGATCATATTTATTGACATACATGCTCTGGACGATGATGGCAATCTCATGGATGCTTCAGCTCTTGCTGCTATTTCAGCATTACTTAACACAACTGTTCCTGCTGAGAACTTTAGTATTGGAGATAACTTCCCGCTTCCAGTAAGGGATTTGCCGGTCGCAATAACATCCCTTCTGGCTGATGGCAGATATATTATAGATCCGAGTAGAGATGAAATGAGTATTGGGCATAAATTGCTTACAATTACAACAGACAAGAATGATAACATCGTAGCCATGCAGAAAAGTGGAAGTTATATTCTGAAAGAGGAAAAGTTTTATGAACTCATCGATGTCAGTGTCAGGAAAGCCAGAGAATTGAGAGAACTACTGAAAAACATTTAGGAAATTACCTAAAAAACATTTAATACTCTATATTAATCTTTAAAACCCGTAAAAACAGGTAAGCTGGTAACTGGCGTTTAAAGGAGGAGGAGAAAATGCCAAGAACAAAAAAAGTCAAAATGGCTGGAAGATTCGGAACGCGCTATGGTGTTAAAGTCAGAAAGAACATCATCAAGATTGAGCAGGCTCAGAGACAAAAATACATCTGCAAAAGATGTGGAAAGAGAAATGTCAAAAGGGTTGGAACTGGTATCTGGGAGTGCAGAAGCTGTGGATATAAGTTTGCAGGTGGTACTTTTGTTCCGGTGACTCCAGGATCCAGAATGATCGACAAAATTGTCAGACAGCAAAAACAATAAGGTTATTTGGTGATTTTATGAGTTATATTTGCCTCGTTTGTCGGTCTGAAGTAGATGTAGATCTTGAAAGAAATCTTATTCAGTGTACAAAATGCGGTAATAGAATTCTTCTCAAACCAAGACCTCCAGCCCTTAAAAAAAGGGTTAAGGCCATATAAAAACCAGGTCAGGTGCCCTTAGGTTAAAAGCAACCTCCATAGCCTCAAGCTAAAAGACCCTTAATCCCAAAATAGATGAAATAAATCCCGAATGCGACAAAAATGAGTGCCGAGATCATAGATAAGATTTTATGAGATTTATCCCATATTTTTGTTGTTCTGTAAGATGTTATTGAAACAAGACCAAGCCAGCCAAAATCACAGAGCTCGTGAACCAGAATAAACGATAGAAGTCCCATAAGCCCAAAGATTGTGGCATTAAGGGTTAGCGTGAACCCCACGGTCAGCCACCACAATATAAAATAGGGATTTACCAGAGTCATGATCGCTCCTGTAAAAAGAGACTTGCCCTTTTTGAATTCCTTTTTCGGCTCATCAGAGTGTATGAGTTCCATATATGCCATGTAAAGCAAAACCAGACCGCCCAGCACTCCAATTATCATCTTCAATTCATCAAAAACAATTGCAGAGCCGAAAAAATAAAGCAAAATGATCAGAGGAATTTCCACAGAGGCATGCCCTGCAGATATGAGGAACCCTGAACTGGCACTTCTTCTACCTTCCGCTATTACCGCTGCAAATAAAGGGCCAGGAGCCATAACTCCACTCAGAGAGATGAGAAAGACTGTTACAAGAAACTGACCCAGTTGATCGGGAAATTGCATTTACACCACCTGCCTATAGGATTGTTTCTGGAGTTCAAAGGTTAAAGCTCAAAAGAGTTTCGCATAATATATGGTACCATGATATCATAGTATCATTAAGATGTTGGGTTATCGTGTCGAGAGTTATCGTGAGCTATCACGCAGGTCAGTTGTTATACTAACAGGTTGTTATACTAACAGGTTGTTTATACTAACAGGCGATAACCCCCAGCAGCAAAGATAACTCAGCAATAAAATAACAATAAAACTTATTAGCCAGTTTAAAAAATTGACAAAAAAGCGGGGAGCATACATGTGGAGGAGATGGAGGCATATTACAAAGCTTGATCCCGATAGGGAGAACAGCGATGAAGTACTCAGAGCTGTTGCAGAGAGTGGAACCGATGCGATAATGGTCTCAGGCACCCAAGGAGTAACTTCTGAAAAGGCACAAAAACTTCTTAAAAGGATTAAGGAATACGATCTTCCTGTAATCCTTGAGCCATCTGACCCGTCAAATGTTGTTTATGAGGCTGACTATCTTTTCGTTCCAACAGTACTTAACTCTCTCGATGGAGAATGGATTACAGGTAAACATGCTAAATGGGTAAGTATGCATTATGAGAAGCTTGATAAATTCATCAAATTGCTTGACAGAACCATTATAGAAGGATATATAGTGCTCAATCCGGATTCGGCAGTAGGTCGGGTTACAAGGGCAAAATGTGATCTCTCACCCAGGGAGGCAGCAAGCTACGCTATCGTTGGAGAAAAAATATACAATCTACCCGTCATTTACGTGGAGTACAGCGGTATGTTTGGAGATCCGGAGGTTTTGAGGGAGATCTCAAATGTTCTTGAAAAATCAACTCTGATTTACGGTGGAGGTATCGATAGCTCTGAAAAAGCCAGAAAAATGTTTGAGTATGCAGACATTATCGTGGTCGGAAATGTGATTTATGAGAAAGGGATTAAAAGATTCCTGGATACAGTTCCAAAGTCATGAATAAACTCAAAGCAATATGGCAACTTCTCAGGCTTGAACATGGCCTGATGTACGGGGTTGGAGTTATCATAGGGATTGTGGTCACAGTTAGATTAGATTTTCAGCCTGAAAATCTGATTCTTGGTTTTTTAACCGCAATGTTTATTCAGGGTGCTGCCTTCGCTCTCAATGACTACTACGATTATGATGTGGACTTAAAAAACAAAAGAACTGATCGACCTCTTGTAAGAGGCGAACTCTCCAGAAGAAGTGCTCTACTGTTATTCCTTATACTGACTCCAGCTGGTTTAGCTTCAGCACTTCTCATCAGTATCCAGGCATTCATCCTTACAGCCTTTATAACATTTCTGGGATTTGCCTACGATATCAAACTTAAAGAGTTCGGGATAGTCGGCAACGCCTATATTGCCTTTTCAATGGCTGCACCATTCATCTTCGGGAGTGTTGTGGCTTCTAATACAATAGAGCCACCAGTTGCCATACTGGCTTCCATAGCTTTTCTTTCTGGATTTGGAAGGGAAATAATGAAGGGTATAGAGGATGTTGAGGGAGATGCACTGAGAGATGTAAAAACAGTGG
This sequence comes from Archaeoglobus sp. JdFR-24, assembly GCA_002011215.1. The sequence continues at coordinate 13,155 of MTML01000102.1, read as the reverse complement.
CAAGAGTGAAAGGTTCGAAAACAGCTGCAGATTTTTCCGCAATAATATACATCTTTAGCGTTCTTCTGAGTCCGATACCTTTTATTGCGATTGAAGAGTTTGCATACGATTTTAAATATCTACTTCCCGTTCTTATTACAGATTTTATTCTATTAAAGATCTCCTTAGAACTTATCCAAGGAAAATTTAATAAAGAAAACATCAGAAAATTCAGAAAGCATAGTCTTATAGCCATGATGTTCGGGCTGGCTGGCTTTCTATTCGGGGCTTTTTGAGAACCAGAGATAGAATTAGTGTTGGGATGGAGACGGGAAAAGAAATGAGTGGAAAGATGTATTGGATTAAAATCTGTTGGAATCATATATCTGATACTAAAGGAGGGAGAGAATGATAATTGATGAGGAAAAATCGCGGGAAGAAGCGATTAAAATGGCTGCATATACACTTCTTATTTCGGCAAGAACGGCTCCCAAAGCCAGAGGAGAAGACAGTCTGGAGATTTTGTTTGTTAATGGAGAAGAGAAGGATGCAATAGCCGATAAAATGATCGAACTGGGGCAGTCAGGCAGACATAAGGATTTCGTGAGGGATGGAGAGAGTGTAAAAAAGGCTCAGGGAGTAATTTTAATCGGTGTTTTCGGAGAGAAATCAATCGGACTTAGTTGTGGTGCCTGCGGATATCAGAGCTGTGAAGAATTTAAAAATGCGAAAAGAGAAAAGGGAAACGATTTCATCGGCCCAAACTGTATTTTCAAAATTCTTGATCTTGGAATAGCTCTTGGCTCAGTTGCAAAACTCGCTGGAATTCTCGGAATAGATAACAGAATAATGTATAGAATTGGAACTACTGCTAAAATGCTGGGAATTGCTAAATCTGATGTTGTCATGGGCATTCCTCTAATCTCAGCAGCTAAAAATCCGTTCTTTGATCGAAGATAGCAGGAAGAGTAAATATCGAGAGATAAAAACACTGTATAATAGATGGTGCCATGAATGAATGTAGCTGAAGTAATTGACTTTCCATCAACCAGCTTATCAAAAAGGTTATCGAGAGAATACGGTTATGATGAGTTTATTATCAGAAGATGGCTTAACTTTTTTGGAGAGAATGGGACATTGAAGTTGATCAAAGCAATGGAGGGCGTTCCAAAATATATCAGGGTGAATACGATTAAAATAAGGGAAAAAGAGCTGATAGGTAGGCTGGAAAAAAGAGGTTTTGTGTTGAAAAAAACGGATGTCGATTTATGCTATGAGGTGGTTGAGGAGTGCTATTCAATCGGCGCAACACCAGAATATCTGATGGGGTATTATTACGTGATGGATAAGAGCTCATGTGTTCCACCCCTCGTTCTCGATCCCGAGCCAGATGATCTGGTTGTGGATTTTGCAGCCTCTCCTGGTGGGAAAACGACATTTATAGCACAACTCATGAAAAACAGAGGGAGAATTTTTGCAATCGAGGTGCAGAAAGACAGGATAAATGCACTCATAGATAATCTCCACAGGATGGGCGTGGTGAACACGGCAATTGTTAAAATGGATGCTACAAAGTTTCATGAGATGGGGATTGAAGCTGATAAAATTCTCCTGGACGCTCCATGCACCGGAGAGGGGATTATCCACAAGGATCCGTCCAGAAGAACGAGCAGAGGGAAAGAGGACATAATTTTCTGCTCAAACTTACAACGAGCATTGATGATCTCTGCAATCAAAAGTTTGAAGGATGATGGTATTTTAGTTTATTCAACATGCTCAATGACTCCCGAGGAGAACGAGCTTGCAATCAGTGATCTGATCGACTATTTTGAGGATAAAGGGGTGAATCTGAGGGTTGAGAAAATCCCCTATGGGGATGGGGCAATGATACTTCCCGGAATGAGGGAAGAAGTTAGAAACGCGAGAAGATTCTACCCACATATCCACCGATGTTCGGGGTTTTTTGTTGCCAAAATAAGAAAGAAATAAACTGAATTCTTAAATCGATAACTTGAGTAGCCTAAAGTTTAAGAATTAAGGATGTCTTTCCAGCTCAAGAAACTTCTTCATGAAAATGAGGTCTTCGAGCATTCTGTCGTATTTTTTGATTATGCGGTGCCGCAAAACCCTCATATATACTTTCCAGTCCTTTCCCTCAGTCTTCCACTTATCAACGAAATTCAGCAGAGTTATTCTACCATCCATGTAATCCAGCCAGTCCTGAATGAATTCCCTTTCCTTTTTTGAAAGACACATGAAACTCCAATCGGCATTGTTATAAAAAAATGTAACGCAGTAGATTTTTTAGATATTTATATCATTTCGATAGATGGATCACCCTTCCTGTGAGTCTTCGGTAAATTGCTTCAATGGTGAAAGCAGATCCAACCATTACTATCAGTACTCGAAGCTCTTCTGGGGCTGTGGTTGCGGTATGCCAAGTTAATATTCCCAGAGCAATCAGACAAACTACGACGCCTATACCGGAAATCCATATTCTACTTGAGGTTTTTGTATGCAGTCGCATGTTGGCGGCGTTCACTGCAGCAAAAATCAGCAAAAATCCGGCGCTTCCCATGACGGAGATGCTTGAGAGGTTAAGCAAGTTTGCTACCAGCAGAGTAAGACCTGAGGTGATTAATAAACCTTCAATGGGACGATTCCAAAGTTTTTTCTCTAATACGGCCGGTAATTCCCCTTCTTTAGCAATGGTGTAGCTTATACGAGCTGCTCCATACAGGGTTGCGTTTATCGCAGAAAACGTGGACAGGAGGGCTGCAACAGCGATAAGTGTAAACCCGGAACTTCCCAGAAAGGGTCTAGCGCTTTCAGCAAGGGCGTAGTCTCTCGCCGCCACAATTCTGTCTATGGACAGGTTACCGACGGTCACCAGTGAAACGAGGACGTAAAGAGCAATTACGAACAGAACCGCCGAATAGTAAGCTCTAGGAAGAGTTTTTTGTGGATCCTTCACATCTCCAGCCGTATTTGCAATGAGCTCAAATCCTTCATAGGCCAAAAAGATGATCATTCCTCCTGCTATCAACTGCAGTGGACCGGCCCATGTGGAGGGAAGTAATCGTTGAACGTCAACACTCCACAAGCCCGCTACAATGAAGAGCAGAAGTATTGCTACTTTGAAGCCAACTACCCATTCTTCCGCCTTTCCAACAATACTGGCACCCAAGACATTTAGAGCAGTTAATAAAATAATAATACAACTGATCAATATGTGTTTCCAGATCGGTTGCATAGCTGCAGGGAGAAAACTGGAACCATAACTCCCGAAGGCATAAGCATACAGAGAAAGCATTACAATATAACTCAGCCAGAGAAGAACATTAAATCCACCTGTAATCAATCCCGGGCCAAAAGCCTGATTCAAAAATTCAACAGTTCCCCCCTGAGTTGGATATGCAGCTGATAACCGGGCGTAGGAATAGGACGAGATAATAGCTACCAAACCACCTATGACAAATGCTACTGGAGTTCCTCCATTCGCAAGCTGTACTGCAAGACCAAGTACGGCAAATATTCCGCCACCAACCATGCCTCCAACGCCAATGGAGACTGCCGACCAGTATCCGATGGATTTTTCGTTTGAGGGTGAATTGACCATAGACAAAACCTCATTTAAGCGTTTGTCAGTGAGACAGGTGGTGGTAACGATCACAGGTGAATTGGGTTTATCGGGTGAAACTGCTTAAATCCTCATTCAGAGAATAAACTGGTGATTTATTTATCTCTTTCTGCCTGCAGTAGCTACTATCCTTCCTTGGTTTCTTCTACCCCTGAATTCTGATGTTTCTCTTTAATTTTTAAATACTCTTCAACTGATCTGGATCCAAAGTAAAATACAATGATGATTCCGACCAGATATGTGAAATGCCCTATGATTGCCCTAGCCAGTTCAGTATCTGAAAAAAATTCAGGTGTAAAGGTAAGCAGAGACACGAGTGCAAAATAAACAATAATAAATGAACCTGCTATTGCCTTCCTCATCTCTCCTTTATCCAAAGCAGAAGAATTAGACAGATAATTGACAAGCATCAGTATACCCAGGAAGGTAATTACACCCACACCACCAACTGACCATGCAATATGAGATTTCAACGTTCCCAGGAATAAAACGAGTAGGTTTATAGCACCGATAAAAATGGCCATCATAGTTGCCTTTTTCCATTTTTTCTCTTGTTTAGTTATTTTTTCACCTCCTTTTTACTGAATCTATCTTTTTATTCAATCGTACAAACAGCATACCATCCTGCAAAATGGGCAGAACTCAATCTCAGGTTCTGTAGCTTTTTGTGTTTCTTTTATTATATTAATTTTGTATACAGCACTACAGTTCAAGCATTTAAACATTCTAACTCCCCTTATTTTACTTTATGGTAGCTTAAACAAAAACATAACTTTTATAAACATAACTTTAAATCACGCCCATCTCCATTATCTATAGCGGCTGATACTCAATAATTTCATACAACAATAAGAGAGCGAAAAACTTATATAGAACAACAAATCCAGCAAAAAAATGCATATTAGAATTGGAGGTGATGCATAATGGCAACGTTACAGGGTCAGCCTGTACTTATTTTGAGAGAAGGAACTCAGAGGACAACTGGTAGAGATGCCCAGAGGCTTAATATTATGGCTGCAAGAGTGATCGCCGAGTCGGTGAGGAGTACTCTTGGGCCAAGAGGTATGGATAAAATGCTTGTTGATGGTCTGGGTGATGTTGTAATTACAAACGATGGTGTGACGATTCTCAAAGAGATTGATGTTGAACACCCAGCAGCAAAAATGGTTATTGAGGTTGCAAAAACCCAGGATAATGAGGTTGGAGATGGTACAACAACAGCTGTTGTTCTTGCAGGAGAATTCCTGAAAAGAGCAGAAGATCTTTTAGAACAGGAGATTCATCCAGCAATAATCTCAAACGGTTATAGATTCGCAGCTGATAAAGCCCTCGAGATTCTGAAGGAACTAGCCATCCCGATAAGTACCGATGACACAGAAATTCTAAAGAAGATCGCAATGACAGCAATGACTGGAAAGGGTGCTGAGGTTGCTCTCGATAGATTGGCCAAGATTGCAGTAAATGCAGCAAAAACAGTTGCAGAAGAGGTAAATGGTAAGGTTAATGTTGACGCCGAATATATTAAAATCGAGAAAAGACAGGGTGGAAGTGTTGAAGAGACCGAGCTGATTGATGGTGTCGTTCTCGACAAAGAAGTTGTACACCCGGCAATGCCCAAGAAAATTGAGGATGCAAAGATTCTCCTGCTCGACAGCGCTCTTGAAATCAAGGAAACCGAGACAGATGCAAAGATAAGGATTACCGATCCCGACATGCTTCAGAAGTTCGTCGAACAGGAAGAGAAGATGCTCAAAGAAATGGTGGACAAGATTGTAAACGCGGGCGCAAATGTAGTCGTTTGCCAGAAGGGGATTGATGACCTCGCGCAGTACTACCTTGCCAAAAACGGAATTCTGGCAGTAAGGAGAGTCAAGAAGAGTGACATTGAGAAGCTTTCAAAGGCCACAGGAGCAAAAGTGCACACAGAACTCAGAGATGTTAAACCAGAGGATCTTGGTTTTGCCAAGGTTGTCGAGGAAAGAAAGATCGGCGATGAGAAAATGGTATTCGTTACAGGATGCAAGAACCCCAAGGCCGTGACAATTCTCGTTAGAGGCGGAACGGAGCACGTGGTCGATGAGATCGCCAGAGGTGTTGAGGATGCAATCAGAGTTGTTGAGTGCGCGCTTGAAGATGGTAGAGTGCTTGCTGGTGGAGGAGCTCCAGAAATTGAGGTTTCTCTGAAGCTTAGAGAATGGGCACCAACACTCGGCGGTAGAGAACAGCTTGCAGTGGAGGCGTTTGCAACAGCACTTGAAATAATTCCGAAGACCCTTGCAGAGAATGCAGGTATTGATCCAATCGACGTGCTCGTTGAGCTCAAGTCAGCTCATGAAAAGGGAGATAAGTTTGCAGGAGTAAACGTCGAAACTGGAAAAATCGAGAACATGAAGGAACTTGGTGTCATTGAACCGCTCAGAGTTAAGACACAGGCCATCGCATCCGCAACCGAAGTTGCAGTCATGATACTGAGAATCGATGACGTGATTGCTGCTAAGGGACTCAGCAAGGAGAAAGAGACAGGCGAAGGCATGGAAGGCATGGGCGGAATGGGTGGCATGGGTGGCATGGGCATGTACTAGCCTAGCCCCTGATATTTTTTTCATTTTATATTTCCGTTTGTTTGACCTTTTGCTCGATTCTATGAAAGTCTAATTAGAATAACACAAATTATAGAAAAAGTTAGTTATAAAAAGAAATCCAATGTATTCTGTTAAAGCAATCTAAACCTTATTAACAACTTACTTATACTACATCTATTTTATACCTTCCCTCAAGACTCTTTTGACTTTTTCCACATCAACCTTCGTGTTTATGCAGCCAGTCTTTAAAAGAGGGATTGCCTGCAGTGTGATGCCATAAAAGGATAACCTTTCAATAGCCTCTCCAAGCTCAGGATAACATGCAACACCAACAACAGCTTTGATTCTGTCCGGGTTATTCTCCTTTAAAATTTTGAAAACCATGCTACCTCCAGGTACGATAAAAACATGTTTGTATCCAATCGACTTGGCATAATCCAGCAATTCGTTAATCACACAACTACCACACCTCTGACAGACATAACCTGTTTCTGTCAGCTTCGCCCTGCAGTTTTCAGCATCTCTCAGGCACTGTGGAAGAAAAAGTGCCCTTTTACCAGCCTCTGTTCTGGCAAAATCCACTATGCTGGCATTGTTCTTAACCGCAACATAAATCTGATCGACAATTTCATCACTTTCCCCAACAAAGGACAGTGCCTTTTTTACAGCATTTCTTGAACTCAAGTCAGCCCCAAGTGCCATCAGCCTTGCAATGATTATATCGAGCATCTCAGCTAAATTATCTTCCAGGAATTTAAACTTTAAGTTTACATCTTTTTGTTTGAAATAGCAGAAAATTGCGATCAGAGGTTTTCTTCGACATTTTCTTTCATCCTGTAATATATCTTCACCGCTTCCTCCCACTCTCTACCATTTAATAACGGATCCCTGGAATCATTAAGCAAAAAGGCCTCTGTTCTTTCCAGGCATGTTCCACAGCTCAGGCATGGATTTTGCCTCCCCTCATAACAGCTCCATGTGAGGTGATAGGGAACATCCAGTTTCAAACCAAGTGCAACAACATCTTTCTTCGTCATTTCAATAAAAGGAGCTTTGACCTCAACAGGATTCCAGAGATTCGCCAGATATACAGCTGTGTCAACTGCTTTGACGAATTCATTCCTGCAGTCAGGATAAATGCTGTAATCACTCTTATGTGCAGCATAATAAACCTCTCTGGCTTTAATTTTAACAGCATATCCCGCAGCAATCGAGATGAATATCATATTTCTGTTGGGCACAATTGTGGTTCTCTGCGTTTCTTCCGTGTAGAAGGCTTTTGGTATATCCTACATCCCTGTTAAAGCCCCCGAGGAGATTAAATCATGAATTGACGAGATATTAACGATCCTGTGATCTAACCTGCCGATATTCTTCGCATACTCCACTACCCTCTCAGCATGCTCGATTTCCTTTGAGTGTTTCTGACCGTAATCGAATGTCAGGGCATTGACGTGGTAACCTCTATCAATTAAATAAAAAAGGAGCGTTGAGGAGTCGATTCCACCACTGAAAATCAAAACCGCCTTTTCATGAGACATAAAGCAAGCTCCATCCAATTCGATTTAAGTTTTTTGGCTAATACTCATGTATCCAGTATCTTGAAGAGAATCTCAGAATTTCTTTTCCACGAAATAACTTTAATACACATGTAAAAAATTTAGTGGATGTTCAACAGACAATGGATGTTCAGCGATTAAAAATGTATCAGTCTGAATACGATTGAATATGTTGAAAATAAAGGTTTGAGGTGTTAAGATGATCCAAATTGAAGTTACGACCAGCTGTAATTTAAGCTGTGAATACTGTTTCAGGAATGATGTGGTCAGAGAAGGGAGGAATGTAGATCTGGAAGTGGTCGAAAAAGTTTCAAATTGCGATGATGAATTCGTGCTGTACGGATTTGGAGAGCCGCTGATGAACAAAGAAATTCCGAAAATTGTAAAAATGTTGGATGGAAAAATCACTCTGAGCACTAACGGCCTGATGGACGTCGGAAGTGTGGTTGAATTCGTTGACAGGATTGGAATTTCTATCGATTCAGTGGATGAAAGAGTCCTAAACAGCACGAGAAAAGGTGCGGATTTGCAAAAGATAAATGAAAATTTGAAAAAAATTGGTGATAAAGGCTTGCTTGAGGTTGTGATTACCAGAGACAATTTTGATAATTTAAAATCTCTTGTCGAGTTTGCAGGAGAGCATGGAGCTGATGTCTCATTATCAAACGCTGTTGCACCGAACTGGGAAATCTACGAAAAGGTCATTTACTTTGAAGGGAGCAGAAGAGTTGCTGAGATTGTAGGGGATCTCAGAAAAGATTTTATTGTTAGAGTTATTCAAGAATGCGCGAAGGGGAGTGGTGAGAACTTCAAAAGGTATAAAGATATACTGAAAGAAGTTAATGCTGAGGGGTATCAGCTTAACCTTTCCAGCCTCATTGATTTCATAGATAGAGTTAAATTTGCTTTCAAAGCCGAGAAAATTCTCGAACAGCTTTCGGATGTTGCAAAGGATTACGGAATTGAGCTGTTCAAACCAGCATTCTTCGGGGACTCTAAAAACAGGGTCTGCCCCTATAAAAATAGCTTATTCGTAAAGGTAGATGGGAGTGTTTCGAGCTGTATGGAACTTGCCAGCAAACATACTGAGGTTGTGAATAACCATGAAAAGACCATCGAACCCTACATCACTGGAAGCTTTAAAACACAAGAGTATGACGAAATAATATCAAATCTCAGAGAATTCGAGAAGTTAAGAGAAGACATGAACAATTTTCCCTGGTGTGCTGATTGCCCCCATGTTTCAGGATGCTGGTATACAATGAAAAATGAAGACTGCTACACAAACTATCCCTCATGCAGTGAGTGCCTTTACAGCAGTGATATCGCCAAATGCTTCCTTTAAATTTAAAATTTAAACGATTTTATATTATATAACCAACCAAGTGATGAATTTGATAACACAGATTCAAAGACTCAATTCAGGAGATACATTACGATAGCTCTGATATACAAATAATTCTTGGAAAAAACTGGAAGATTGTAAATGGAGTCTGTTGAGATGATCCCAGAAAACATGAAACAGGGGAAGTGTCAGCCCATCGACCAGATTTTAACAGGGAGAAAACTGTAATTTTCAGGATTTAAGATAATTCTGGATCTCATCACCAACTACATATTATCCATTAACAGTACCTGTTATCCTGAATCCGAAAACCACTCTTAAAGATTTTATTTTCAGATTAGGGGCTTCAAAATGAGAATGACGAGAGAGTTAGCTCAAAATACTTAAATTTTTTAACTTCCCAGATCTATACATGAAATCAGAAAAAGCCAGGGAGTGCAGATTGTACTGCAGAGCGATATCGAGAGGTGCTGCTGAGGGTGAGTTGATTGTAAGCAAAAAGAACTTTTCATTCCTGGGCGATGTCGATCCTGAAAGTGGGGTTGTTACCGCCCAAGACAGCGATATTTATGGGAAGAATATCTCAGGCATGATCTTTGCCTTTCCGGCGGGAAGAGGATCCACGGTAGGAACCTACGTTTTGTTGAGAATGAAAAAAGCTGGAACTGCTCCTCTTGCAATAATCAATGAAAAAACAGAGCCGATTATAGCTGTCGGAGCGATAATAAGTGAGATACCTCTTGTTGATTCTGTGGATATTTCATCTCTGGAGAGTGGTCAGAGGGTGAGAGTTGTGGCCAGAGATGAATGCTATGTAGAGCTGGTATAAGTTCAGTCGAAAACGTTTAATTTGGTGCCGGTCTAAATCAATTGGGTGTTGATATATTGGGAATAAACTTTAAATCTGATTCAAACAAATTCAATAATCTCGAAAGACATGGAAATAAAAATAGGATACCTGACGAAAGGTATATCAGAGAGAGAGTTGAGGAAGTTTTTCAGATCTATTATGATGAGAGGTTGCCAGATGGATGGAGATTCTATATTAATCCTAAAAGCCCCGAGTCAATTGAACTCTTTAAGAAAAATCTTTTGCAGTTTATCCCATTTTATCAGGTTGAACTCGGTTACAGATATGGTGAAATGGTTCTGGAATTCAGGAGAGTCGAAGAGAAAGAAAGAAGATGGATTAACCTCATCCTGCTGATTGCAACCATTGCAAGTACTACCATGGTCGGAGCGACCTTCACTCCTGACTTTAACATATTTGAGGGTCTAAAGTTTTCAATAGCAATAATGTTTGTTCTCGGCAGTCATGAAATGGGTCACTTTGTTGCTGCACGGATGTGGGGGATGAAAACAACCCTGCCCTATTTCATACCCTTCCCAACAATAATAGGTACTCTTGGGGCAGTGATAAGACATAAAGGCCACATACCAAACAGGACTGCACTGTTCGATGTCGGAGTTTCGGGTCCTCTTGTTGGAGTTGTTGCTTCAATAATTGTCACCGCCATAGGCCTCTCGATACCCTTCACGCCACCCGTTCAAAGGGGTCAGATGCTCGAACTTGGAACACCTCTGCTCTTTGATGCAATCGCCCTTCTGATGGGAGCAAAATCTGAATTCATACACCCGGTCGCATTTGCAGGATGGGTGGGGATGCTCGTGACCTTCTTCAACCTCCTACCCGTGGGTCAGCTCGATGGGGGGCACATTGTAAGGGCAATGATAGGGAAAAAAGCAGAATACGTTTCCAAATCAATCCCCTTTATCCTTATCATGGGTGGATGGATTCTGTCATTCGTTTACAGCACTGGGGACTCAATTCTGGTGTTCTGGGGTTTGATTGCACTGATATTCTCATTCCAGAGACACCCACGACCACTCAACGATGAAATCCCAATTGATAAAAAGAGATTTATCACAGGAATTTTTACGATGATCATAGCAATCCTCTGTTTCAATCCTGTTCCCTTCAGAGTAATTTGATAAACAAAATATTATCGAGTATGATTAGACGCAAAGGGGCAGTTCAAAATACAAGTGATAACGAGATTCGCTGATAAAAAATTATAAGGATTAAAAATTATGAAAAAAATCGGATTGGGGTGATTTAGCTGATAAACGTTAAATCAGTCAAAAAGTTATTGAGAGAGATCCTTGACACAGATCTTCACTATCTGACGGTGTATGGGGCTGCAGTTCTTGTCCCTCTGATGATTGATGACGGGTTGAAAATTGTTATGATTATGCGCTCCAAGAATGTAAGGAGGAGTGCAGGCCATATAGCCTTTCCCGGGGGTATCAGAGAGCATCTTGAGGCTCCGGTAGAGACTGCCCTCAGGGAGGTTGAAGAGGAGCTTGGAATTGACTCATCCAGAATTGATGTTGCTGGATATTTGACCCCAAAAGAAGTAATGGAGCTTCGAATTAAAATACACCCAGTTGCCGGGGTTTTTGAGAAATCCGATATAATCCCTGATCCATATGAAGTGAAAAAAGTCCTTATTGACGATTTTTTCAGAGTTTTAAAGTCGAGAAGGGTTGCAGACTGGGGACCAAATTACGAGTGTGATGGTGAGCTGGTCTGGGGAGCATCCAGTAGAATTCTCGATGACTTTTACCTCAGAATCATCAGAAAATTTGGGTCTATTGATAATTTCGAGAGAACATTAAATTCCAAAAGTTAACGGTAACTCTAATCTTCACCGGGTTAGAGTAATGGTAAAATAGAGAATCCTGATAAGATACAGGAAAATAAAATATTTAATTATAAAAAATCTGTAATCAGATTAAATCAGAAGATCAGAACAAGAATCGAGAGGGGGAGAATTAATACGCATTCCAGTCAAAACAGACTTGAGAGATATCTCAATAGAACCAATAACAAAGCAAAATTAATTAACGAAAACATGTAACATTAGCTTGGATGAGGCTATTATCAATTGGCTTGGGTAAAAAGGGATCCAGAATTTCGGAACTTCTTGCTAAAAAGGGGAAAAAGATCAATAATGTGTCTCTTTTCAAATGTTATTCACTCCATCATGAGTTGTCTTATTTAAAGAGGTTAAAACTGCCTGAAACAAACAAATTTCACGTGTGGCTGGATTATGAGGACAGGGATAGTGCAAGAAGCATCCTGAATACCATTTTCTCCAAATATGAGTTTTTTGAGGCTTTTCTACTCATTACCCATATTGAAGATGACTACGGTTTTGAGCTTGCAAAAAAACTCGGAGACGAACTGCTTGAAATGTCTGAAGATCCTGTTATTGTTCTTGTAATTCTTCCTCTACTGGATTCAGGCATTAATTTTGAGGAGATAAGAAGGAGATTAAAAATTTTAGCAAATTACTCTCATTTTTTGCTCCTGTTTGAAGAGAGAGATAATATGGACTGGATGATATTGAACTCAATGAATCTAATTTCCCTGGCTGGAGAAATAGATTTGAAAAAGAGACTATCCGGAGAGGTTGTGGTCGATACAAGTGATGTTTTCAATTCATTTTTCAAAGGTGGTCTTTCAACAGTCGGGGTTTCGAGTGTTAGCATTTCCAAAAGCTGGCTTAAGAAAATTATGTTCTGGAAAGAGGACGAGGTCATCGGAGAGAAATCGAGGAGAATGGTTGAGATGGTAAGAGAGGCAATTGAGAAAAACCTGAGTGCCAGATGTGACCTCAATACGGCAAAAAGTGCACTTCTGCTCTTTGGCGGCGATCCAGAAGATATTACAATGGATGGTATGTTTTCGTGCCTTAACATGCTTGAAAAAATGTTTCCAAGACTTAAAATGAGATATGGAGATTATCCCGTTCCTAAATCATCAACCTTAACCGTAGTAGTGCTTTTTTCAGGTATGACCGGCTTTAAATTTTGATTTAGTTAATTACCTGCCTGCACCTGATCTGACAATCAAACCCCCGGTAGGATCTATTTTTATCAAAATATTTTCTCAACATTTGTCTTTTGTTCTGTTGAGAACCCATTAGTCGGGTTAAAAGAGGCTTGCAGAGTCCTCAAACCCGGTGGAAAGGCTTTCTTTCTTGA
>MTML01000064.1 GCA_002011215.1 Archaeoglobus sp. JdFR-24 | reverse complement strand
AGGTCAGGATGAGATGCCTTGAATGACTTCTCTATGGCCACCCACTTACCAAACTTTATGATCCATCCGACGAGGTCAACTCCGCTCAGTGATGTAATTATTCCAAGCAATACAAAGAATGTTCCAAGCCAGAAAGCCCACCAGTCTTCGGTTGAAAACATTCCGGTATACCATTTCCTTTCTTCTGCCATCATATCACCTCTAAACTAATCACCCCTTATACTGGCTGAGTATTGTAGAGTATATGATTATCCATAGAATCGCCGTTAGAATAATCCCTGCTACTATCGAGTACTTTGTAAGAAAGCCATCTATTGCCGGATCCCAAGGTTCTACCGCTATTAGAGCTCTTTCGTATTCACAAGATGTGCATCGAAGAATCTCTTCTTCACTCATTCTCACTATTTCCATCGGTGATCCACAATTGGGACATATCTCTTCTACCATACTTTCACCTCTATAACCCATTTCCGTTTTCCTAATCTCGGAAACAAATTCTGGTTCTTTAATTTATTTTAGCATATCGTCAAAAAAAGTGTCAGATGTTGTCAAAAAATTTCCAAATTCTTAATCATTACAATTGGAGAGCTTCACTCTTCCTTATCTTATGAATGAAATAATCAAACATATTCGAGCAGTGGATCATTCGATATTATTGAAAAGTCTCCGGATGATTTGATAGGAAAATCTCTTTTCACTGTCCTTGATAGGAGAGAAACCCTAATTTTGAAGGATGTTTTGGAAAAAATGGTATCGCAAGAAACACAGCTAAAAAAGAATTTCTCAGCTCGTGTCAAAAGGATTTCTGAGGGGCGAGAAAAGTGGGAGATTGAAATATATTGAACTTTGAGAGAGTTTTCAAAGTTCTCATTGATCTCAAAAACCCAGTCGTTGATGTCCTCAACCAAAGCTCTGTATTTTCCCTCTTTTTTCCTGATTAAATCTCTCTGCATTTTAATTTCATATATATTCATGATGGGAAAAATGGATTGCCTCAGGATGAGGACTTTATTGCTAAGGGCAGAACTTTGGCTGAACTGGATGAAGGTGTAAGGAGGAAGTTAAAAAATAAGATAGGCAACAGAGATAGTGTTGTTAAAGTCAATATGTCATTCGATTACATGACAATACCGCTCTGGATTAGGCAGTATACCTCCTATTACTTACACAGAGTGATTTATTAGAATTTTAATTTTTGTTGATTGATTTTTGTAGTTTTTGCCTCAACACAAAAACTGCTTGAAATCACTAACTATTTTAAACCCATCGAAATTTAATTGATTGGTGGCGTACATGAAAAGGATTAAATTTCCGGATGGATCCGAGGCAATCATTCTCCTTGAGGACGAAAAAACAGGGGCAAAAATTCTGAATAAACCACCCAATAAAAATCAAATGATATGGATAAGCATCGGAAATTACGAGATTGTTGAGGAGTTCTCACTTGATGATCTTGAAAAAAGGCTTACTGAAACTGAAAATAAATCGGAAGAATAGGAATTCGGTCAGTTTTTTGTATGGTTTTGTTAGTTCGGGTTGAAATTATTTGTTTATTTCTTTCTCAAAGGTAATAAACCCTTTTTTAATTTCAGCTATTTTAAACCCGAGTTCTGAGTAAAGTTTAATTGCAACTCTATTTCCCTCTTCAGTATTTGCCAGCATCTTCTTGATATCCTTTTTTTGAATAGTTTTCTCGATCATTCGTATCAACTTTTTCCCAATATTCTTTCCTTCGTAATCCTGATGAACAAAGATAACAATTTCTGCACTGCTATTTACCGGAACTGCAGCAATGTGACCAACAACTCTCTCTCCATGTTTTGCTATAAACATAAATCCGTTTGAATCAAGATAGTCGATCCAGCTTTTAATCATCTCTTTTTTAACTGGAGGCAAACCACAGCACCTCTTTTCCTTACTGAAATCTAAATACATTTTTATAAGGTTATCTCTCTCTTCTGGAACAAATTCAGTTATGAAAATGACCTCGCCTACTCTATCTGTAAAAAACTCGGTTTTCTCAGCTTTTGATGATTCAGATTCTGGTCTTTCAACCATAAAAAAAATAAACTGTAAGCGAATTTAAGTCTTCGCATCCCGATTTCGCATCCCGATTTTTCCAATAAAATTACTATTTGTAATAAGTAAGCAGGAGAATATTTATATTCTTGATATCAACCTGTTGTGGGTGATACTCATGAAAAATGTATTCATTGAAAGGGTAGTTCACACACCATTGGAGGATCAATTAATAGAAATTGTTGAACGAAAGGGTATTGGACATCCTGATAGCTTGGCTGACGGAATTGCAGAATCAATGAGCAGGGCTTTAAGTAAAGAGTATCTGAAAAGATTAGGTTTTGTTTTGCATCACAATACTGATGAAACTCAAATTGTGGCAGGAAGAGCAAAACCCGATTTTGAAGGAGGAGAGGTTATTGAACCGATTTATGTCCTCCTTGTGGGGAGAGCGACAAAACTTTTTGATGGAATATGTATTCCTGCGGATAAAATAGCTCTCAAAGCGGCAAAGGAGTATATCAGAAATGCGATGCAAAATCTTGACCCGGAGACAGACATCGTATTCGATATTAAAATAGGGGAGGGCAGTACAGATTTAAAGGAAGTCTTCAAAAGAGGAACGAACCACATCCCTCATGCCAATGATACCTCATTTGGCATAGGCTATGCTCCACTCAGTGAGACTGAAAACCTCGTTTACAATGTTGAGAGGAAGATATATAATGAATTCAGAAGAAAGAATCCGGCCATTGGTGAGGATGTAAAGGTGATGGGACTTCGAGAAAAGGACAAAATCAACCTTACAATCGCCTGTGCCTTTGTGGGCAAACATCTTGGGAGTATAAGGGATTACATTGCCCTTAAAGATGAACTAAAAGAGTTTGTTTCTGAGATATCTTCTGAGTATACTGAGAGGAAAGTAAATGTCAATATCAATACGGCTGATGATTATGACAGTAAAATAGTTTATCTCACTGTAACCGGTACATCTGCGGAGAACGGAGATGATGGGAGTGTCGGAAGGGGTAATAGAGCTAACGGCCTTATAACTCCCGGTAGACCCATGAGCATGGAAGCATCAAGCGGTAAAAACCCGATTAACCATGTTGGCAAAATATACAATCTGCTTGCAAGGCTGATAGCCAACGACTGTGTGGAGGCAGTTGACGGAATAAAGGAGGTTTATGTTAAAATTCTCTCTCAGATCGGAAAGCCGATTGACAATCCGCGTGCACTGAGTATCCAGATACTTCCTGAAAAGGGGTACGATGTGGAAAAAATGGAAGGTAAGGTGAAAGTTATAGCCGAAGAATGGCTCAATGACATCTCGAAAGTAACTGAAATGGTGATAAATGGGGAGATAAGCACTTTTTAATTTTGTTTTCTTAATTTGTGATTCATCTTTTTTGATTTTCTTTAAGTTCGATTAAATTTTATTCTGGCTTCTGTTTAACTTCTCTGTTCAAAAAACCACTTTCATCTCAAACAAAACTTTCATTAATTAATCGAGGGTAATATTGCTGTGCTTAACTGTGCAGTTTGCAAGGGAAACCTTCTGTGTGGAAGGCAAAAATGCCCACTTCTGCAGAAATTCAGATTTTTAAGGGCAGATATGATCAGGGAAGGCAGTATTGAGAAGCCCACACCTCCTTCAGCTTTCGTGGGAAGAATTGGGTATCCGGCAGTGATGATAGGTCCCCTGATATCCGCCAGTTTAGAAAATCCTGAATGTCTTGACTCCCCATGGCTTTGGCAGGGGAGCGTTGAAGATATCATCTCCTTAAGGATGTCTCTGATTCGAGGTATGAAAAAACTTGATGTGCATTTTGCTTCCAATCCTGATCGGTACCTCATGAACGTTCAGGAGGCAACTGCAAGTGTGAAACCGGTTGATCTTGAAGCCGAAATAGAAAAGGTAATCAGAAGAGCCACCTTTGATGACACAGCACAACCCATTGGAATCTCAGCTCGAGTGGAGAAGGTTGAGCTTGCTGAAAATCCAAAAATTCCGAAGAAAGTTGAAAAAGTTTATTATGATGATCTAAAGGCGATAAAAGCCGTAAAATCACTTTTTGATTCAGGTTTCACGACATATTATCTTCAGAAGATTTTTTCGCTTGGAATGCTGGGCGAACAGAGAAACAGAAAACTCGTGCCAACAAGGTGGAGCATAACAGCGGTTCATGATTTACTTGGTGAGGAGATAAAGAAGGAAATATCTGTTTATCCGTCGGTGGATAAAACGATGCTCTTCAGCTTTGATCATTTCGGCAATCACTTTGAGATAATTATAACAGAGGGCGAATATCGTTTTCAGTTAGTGGAGATCTGGATGAAAAAGAGCTTCTGGAGTCAGGAAAGGACCTGGATTGGTTGTGATGGAGAGGACATAATTCCCAAAAAAGACTATTCAATTTTGAGTGGAGGGTATTATGCTGCAAGGCTTCCTGCTCTTGAGTATCTCAGTAAACTCAAAAGAAAGGGAAACGTTATCATTTTGAGGGAGATACGGCCTGAATACCATGCACCTCTCGGCGTCTGGGTGGTTGAGGAGGGAGTGAGGAAAGCCCTCTCAACCAGACCTGAAATTTTTGACAGCGTTGATGAAGCTCTCAGAAAGGCTGAACTCAGTCTGAGAACTCCTGGAACCCTCTGGAAGTCCCGATTGAAAATGTATTTTCAGTCCACACTAAGCTCTTTCTTTGAATCTGGCTTTGAATCTGGCTTTGAATCTGGATTGTAGATACCTCTACATCAAGTCGATCTATCTCAAGCTGAGCAGTTCATCCTCCCAGGGAAGTCCGGCTCTTGCACCAACACTTTGAATGTTTCTGGATGCAACAAAGTTTCCTATTTTCCCGCATTCCTCCAGAGATTTACCTCTGATAAATCCATATATAAAGCCAGCATTGAAGGCATCTCCCGCCCCTGTGGTATCGACGGCGTTCGTGGGAATGGCTTTTACGTTGTATTCTTCCTTTCCATTGGTAATATAGCAGCCCTTTTCACCCATTTTAACCACTACTATTTCACATCCAGTTTCTATAAGCTCATGGCAGGCATCTCTGTAGTCTATACCCATCAAAAGTTCGATTTCGGTCTTGTTTGGCATGAAGATTGTGGTTCTTTTCAGTATCTCCTCGAGTTCTTTGAAGCTTCTCTCAACATAAATCAATCCGGGATCAAAACTGACTTCCAGATCCAGCTCTTTTATAATCTTTTTTTGACTTTCAAACGACGCAAGACCGTTTTTGCAGATAAATGATGTTAAGTGGATAAGTCTGGCAGAGTTCAAGGCGTTAAGATTTATCTCGTCATAGTTTATGGTATCATTTACTCCAGGATCAACCAGAATGGCTCTGTGACCATCATCATCTACAAAAATCATTGCATTTCCGCTTCTCCCCTCACTTTTTATTATGCCCGAGGTATCAACTCTCTCGTTTTTGAAATCTTCCATGAGTATCTTTCCCTCGTTATCGTTTCCAACCTTTCCAATGAATCCGGTTGACACATTAAGCCTTGATAGCCCGACTATTGTGTTTGCAGCACTACCTCCGGGATGAACTTCTAAACTTTTAACGAACCCCTCTTCATCTTTTCCGGGTATTTTGTCCACTCGATATATCTTATCCAGATTCAAAGCCCCGAAACCAATAACTTCCGGCATTCCATTACCCCCCTTCTCAGATTAATTTTTTAACCATTTTAACTCGAATACTTAACTCAACCAAGCTTTCCAGCCTCTCCTCTGACCTTTTTTCTCATCTTAATAGATTCTGAAAGAACCTTCTGGAAGTTTTCTTCATTGAGCCAGTAAAATCTGGTATCGGAATCAGAAATTCCTTCAACCACCTCGTCATCCAGATTTTCTCTCTCCAGCGCTTTCAATCCATTTCTCTCATATTCCTCAACAAATTCTCTTACAGATGGGATGCCTCCTCTGAGAAAAATATCAACTATTGCAGCCTCAGAAAAGGCTGAATCGCTTATTATAGCCAGTGTTGAGTGTGTGAGTGAGTACTCGTTTCCATTGAATGAGACAGCTAAACCCCCATTTGACCTTACCCAGTCGAGCATCACGTGGTCTGATATGCTATCTCCAATGGCTATGATCTCCTTTTTATCCATGGTTTTTGTGTAACTTGTTACAACTTCAAGTTTTCCTCTTCCGCCTATAACCTTAATGCTGTCGATAACTATTCTCATCTTTCTTATGAACTTCGAGTCTGATTGAGCATCCCAGAAAAGAGCATCGAGATATTCAATAGTTTTTATGGATTCCGGATCTATCTTTCTGTTGACGACATCCATCTTTATCTCCGGAAGTTCTGATATCTTTTTAATAATTTTTTCAGCCTCCTTTCTATCTTCTTCATCGAAAACATCTGAAAAGCGTTCCAGATCTAGAAGGGTTCCATGGAGGTATCCTTTTATATCTATTTTTCTGGCGGTAGCCTCCAAATACTGCATGTAGCTCGTTGATATGACAACGGGCGTATATCTTCTCTGGAGAATTCTAATCGCATTGTCAGCTCCTTTAACGTATCTTGCAACCCTTACTGCCAGCCTTTTGAGTTCATCGGAAGTAATACCAGATGAGACAATGAATGGAGCAATCAATCTGAGGGTATCACCAGCTTCATAACCGCTTTTACACCTTAAATAAACAAGGTAATCGTCATACTGACTCAATTTTTCGAAAAAAGATGTGTTATCAAACAGATAGCGTGATAGCTCTAGGGCGAAGTCTGTGACTATCCACGGACCTTCCCAGTCGGTGAAGAAAAGTTTACTGGCCATGGGCCTAAAACAATAAATTTTTATTAAGCTTTTGCGATTGGGTGTTTGGGAAATCTTGGGTTCACACTAAGGTTAAAAAGCATACCTGATTGAATCCAATAACGATACAATTCGATTTCCTTGCCGGAGGGATAAAATGGCATTCTACACTGAAGATAGATTGAAGAACTGGGTGGATAGGATTAATGAGCAGAAACTGGATTTTGATAGTGCGGAGAGTTTTGTGGTATTCGATCAGATGATAGAGGATTTCGTTGTTGCATGTATGTATGTAATCAGGGCTGTTAAAAATAGGGAGATCACTAAAAAAGAAGCCTTGAAAGAGCTTGAAGAGATGGCAAAACTTCTGGATAAAAAATACAGATTTAACGACCAGTTTAAGATGGATTTTTTTGATTTCTCAAGGGAGAGTATGAAAACGATCCTTGCATCATCAACTATGTATTTGCAGGGTAAATCAAGCAAAAAGAATTTTGATTCTCTTTTAAGAGAAGCGATAAAAAAGGAAAAGGAAGGAGATCTGAACGGAGCATTTGAACTCATTGCAAAAATGGGTGTGAAAATACTGAAGGGCGAAAAAATGCCCGAACTGGATATTCCTGATGACGAATTGCTCGTTTTGAACTGGCTTGATGGTATTGATGCTATTAATACGGTCGTATTACTTTCGGAAATAGATGCCAGTGAGATTGAAGAGGATTCTGATGAAGGTTATGAAAGTTGAATTGAAGGGCTGTGATGAATGATATAGGTATTATGGTTAAAAGAGATGGTAAAAAAAGGTTGAACGAAGGGTAGTAGAGGTTGATACAGTGATTTACAATGATTGAATTAAAATTCTTATGAAAAAATCAAAGAGTTTTAAACTCCCGTTGAATATTGTTGAATCTCTTAAAGAAAGCATATCTTATGAACTTTATAAAAATCTTCTTCTTACCTACGGGAAGAGAGGAGAAAAGGCATATTGGTATCTAAAAGAGGATCGAATCAAGAAATACAGAGATTTTTTCATTGCTGTGGGTGAGGAAGAATACATCGTGGAAGAGGAATTCTGTACTTGCAGAGATTTTAACATAAATTTAAAGGGAAAAGCTCCCTGTTCCCATATAATTGCAGTGGAAATAGCAAAATTAACTGGCAATTACAAAGAATATGATTCATTCTACGTAGATTTCATGGATCCCAGACTTAAATCCAGACTCTCAGGATCCCGGAGATTTTCCAGATCGAGAAAAGGATTAAAAAAGAAAAAAGGTTGATTGAGTAGGATTGATTAATGACTTGTCGTGAAGGTGGATGTGAATATGAATGCAAACTCCAGTGGTGTTAATGCAAATGATACTAACCCTGAAGATTTTTCTGTTAAACAGATCGGTAGAGTTGTGAGGGAAAACGTGGTTGAAATTTTTCCTTACTTCTTAGATGCACTTGAAGGTCTACATGAAGAAATGCTCATATGGGTGCTGTACATATTCCATCTCGCAGAAGAACAGCTCAAGGTGCATCCAAGGGGTGACAGGAAGAGGCCTTTAAGAGGAGTTTTCTCAACAAGGAGTCCATACAGGCCGAACAGAATTGGAATGACTGCTGTCAGGATTAGGAAAATAGAAAAGAATATATTGGAAGTATCGGGACTTGATGCATTACCGGGTTCTCCGGTTGTGGATATAAAGCCCTTTTCGGAGGTGTACGATTTGCCCTATGGTAGTGTCTTACCCAAACAGGAAATCGTTAAAAGAATAATGAATGAGAATCTGATATCGGATTACATCGATCTGGAAACTCAGGTTCAGCCAAATGGTTTCGACTGCACGTTAAAGTCAATTGGAAAGATCGCAGGTGAGGGAAAGATAGATTTTGATAACACTCAGAGAAAGCTGCCTGAAGTTGAAACACTTGAGTTTGATAAAGATGGATGGGTTTTTCTTGAAAAAGGAGTTTACAGAGCATATATAAATGAGATAGTAAACCTTGGAGAAGATTTAATGGCTTTTGGCAGACCAAGATCAACTCTCGTGAGGAGTGGTGCAAATTTGCTCACCGCTGTCTGGGATGCAGGGTATAAAGGCAGGAGCGAAGTGGGACTCGTCGTTTACAACCCGGATGGGATACGGCTCCAGAAAAATGCAAGGATTCTTCAGCTTGTATTCATCAAACTCACTGAAAAAACAACACCTTATGTTGGAATTTATAAAAACGAAAATATTTGAACTTGAAGGTGGAAACTTGGTGATTGGATAAAGGCTATAGGGTAAAGTATGAAGAGGCTTTATGCTGACCTGGTTTTGCTTTTAGTTGCCTTTATATGGGGAATCACTTTTCCTGTAATAAAAATAGCACTTGAGAATATCTCTCCATTTGCATTTAATGCTATAAGATTCTCCATTGCAGCTTTTCTTTTCATTCCTTTTTTAAAATTGACGAAAAAAGATTTCAGCACCGGTTTTAAAATTGGCATACTGGTTTTTTTGGGGTATACTTTCCAGACTGCAGGCTTACACTACACAACCGCAACTAATGCTGGTTTCATCACATCAATATATGTCGTTTTTACACCAGTTATAGCCTTCATCTTTTATAGAATTAAAGTCACACGTATGGAGTTATTCAGCGTATTCCTGGCCTTTACAGGACTGTATTTTCTTTCTGAGTTTAATGGGCAGTTTAGTTTTGGAGACTTTTTGATCTTTCTCTGCGCAATTGCCTTTGCAGGTGAGATAGCTATGATCTCACATTATTCAAGGATTAACGATCCTCTATCTCTTGCATTCGGGCAGGTTGTGGCAGTTGCTGTTTTTTCTGCACCATTATCTTTTGTATATACAGAAAAAATTAACATTACAGGTGGAGTTGTAATAGCTATATTCATTACTGCAGTGTTTGCAACAACTTTCGCCAGAATTGCCCAGAATTACATGCAAAAATACACAAAACCAAGTGATGCAGCGGTCATTTTCTCAATGGAGGGTGTTTTTTCCCACATATTTGCAGTCATCATGCTGGGAGAAACGCTTACAACCACTCAGTATTTTGGGGCGGTTTTGATCGTTTTAGGAGTTATTCTGATCTCTCTTCAGAATGAAATTTTTGAAAAAATCAGGTTGAGAAGTACTTTGATTGGATGAATCTCCGCTCCAGTTAGGTCAAGAGTTCAGCTGACCAATCAGAATTTAACAAAAGCCTACACTCTTGCCCATCTGGATGGAATCTTTTTTCATTACCTCCCTAGATGTGGTTGAGGAATGAAATGGCTTATGAACAGCTTAAAATACATGTTTTTCATATTATTTTATATGGGGAAAATTGCCAGGAATGTTTCAGATTTTTTTCCAGCGAAGATCACTCTTATAATCATCGTTTTAGTTATAACCATTCTTCTTTCAGGCCTGAGTTCTGCTCTTACAATCTATACATTTAAAATCGAGAATAAGGAATTGGAATATGGCGAAACCCTGAAAATCGATTTGGTTTTTGTTGGAGATGGTGCATTGAGGATTAAAAGTGATGAAGGTGAAACTTATCTTCTTTACACACTTAAGGAAGGAGAATATCGCTATGAAATAAATACTGAAGGCACTCTTTACCCTGGAAACTATTATGTCCAGATTCTGGATGAAAAAGGAGTTGAGGTTGCAAATGAGTCTTTAAAGATCAAATCCACATACGCAATTGTTGTGGTTACCATTGATGGAGAGAAGCAAGCGAAATCCTATCTCTATGACATTCTGGTAGTTCCCACCGCGCTTAAGACAGGCAATAATACTGTTGACGTGTATTTCAGTTCGAACACTTATTCGAAGGGTGGGGCAGACATTTATATGATTTTACCTGATGGATGGAAATCTGAGGTAGTTCACATCGATGAAATAGATCTCAGAAACCATGTAAGTCTTGAGATTTTTGTGTCTGATGATGCTTTTGATTCCTATGTTCTTGAATTGAATGTCAATACAACTTTTGGGAACTTCAAACACAGCTATGTGGCTAATGTGGAGAAATCAGTAGAGGAACCTGCAGAACCAGAAATTACACCAACTCCTGAAGCAACTCCAGTTCCAACATCCTATACACCAACTCCCGTACAATCCCCCACCACAACTCCAGTTTCCACTATCCCTCTTGCTACTACAGGGGCTGAAGAGGTGGAAACATCGGGAGAACCATCACCCACCACTCCAGTCTCTGTTATTTCCCCTACTCCCGCAATCCCCACACAGACTGCATTTCCGACATCCCTGCCAGCGCAGAAAATTCCGGGATTCAATCTGCTCATGGCAATTATTGCTATTGCCGCATTATTTATATTAAATCTTAAAAAATAAAATGGGTAATCTATAAAAATATGGTAAGTTTAATCGTCTCTCTCTTCGGATACAATTTTTTTCGCATTTTTTACGGCCTTGGTAGTTAATTCATGGTCATTTATTCTGAAAGCCAGCTGATAAGCCTCACTGTATTTTTCTAATGCAGATTCAACATCTCCCGATTTCTCAAGGCTCTTACCCCATATAAGAAGAATTCTTGCAATCTCTCTTTGAATTTCGATCTCTTCTTTTGGACTCTGAGCATCGACCTGCATAAACAGCTCATAGGCTTCTTTGTATCTTTCCATTCTGACATAGATTCCCGAAAGAAGGAGGTGTATCTCTGATCTCGTTTCTGGTGAATCGGTTAATTTAAGTGCCTCTTTAAATCGCATCTCTGCTGAGTTGTAATCTCCTATATCGATCAAATATTTGCCCCACTCAATTAATATTTGAGTTTTTAGATCTATTATTACTGGTGATGGTGTGAGCTGGTTTAGGATGTTAATTGATTTTGAAAATTCCTTTTTTTCAGCTAGCTCGGAAGTGATAAACAGGATTTTTCTGAAGAGGTTTTTGAAACCAAAATTATAAAACTCAGAAATCAGGGAAGCGGCAACCTCATAGTCTCCGTCATCCATCCTCTTTTCAATTGCGTTTTTCAGGAGTATAAAAATCCCCTGTTTAAGAGATGCATCATCGGAATCTTTTATCATTCGTATGGATTTAAGAAAGAGGTTGAAAACTGCTTTTTCCTCATTGCCTTTGAAAAAATAGGATATTCTCTCAGCTAATTTGGCTACAACAAAAAGTGCTTTAGGCTTCTCTCTCAAAATAATTAGATATTTTCCCGCATTTTCAGGATTTTCAAAAGTCTTCACAATTGCCTTAGAAATAGTCTCATCTTTACTAAAGGCTCTAAGAATTTTCATATCGGAATAGTCAAGGAAAACTTCGGCACTTCTGAGGAACTCCTCCATATTTGGATGATAAAAAAGTACAAATATAACCCTTTTGATGAGAATTCAGAATTTCTCAATCTGCAGAATTTGGCATACGGGATTTTCTGATTAGCTACTCATCAAATATTTCTGACAGATCTCAATTAATCGGGAATTAATCAAAAGACTAATCAAAAGCAGGATAAAAGTTAAATTAAGTGAAGTTGAATGATCAAAGCACATCATGAAATCAAGTTAAAAAAATTCTGAGGTGATAGTATGGAGAATATTTTAAAAAAGGTTACTGATTATAAGTGGGAACTTCCTGAGAATTATAAGCCGGGAATGAAGGTTCCAGCTTATTTTTACGTTAACAGGAAGCTTATGCAGATGCTGGAAAGAGATGCGGTCGAGCAGGCAGCCAATGTAGCCACAATGCCAGGAATCCAGATGGCTTCACTGGTAATGCCGGATGTTCATGTCGGTTATGGGTTCCCGATTGGAGGCGTTGCCGCCTTCGATGTCGAGGAGGGGGTAGTCTCTCCAGGTGGTGTAGGTTTTGATATAAATTGTGGAGTCAGATTGCTGAGGAGTAATCTGGGAATAGAGAACGTTCAGGATAAAATAAAGGTGCTGATTGATACACTCTTCACTGCAGTACCATCGGGAGTTGGAAGTGAGGGCAGGTTGCGAGTCAGCAACGAAGAGCTGGATGAAATTTTTGTAAAAGGGGCAAAATGGGCTGTTGAAAATGGTTTTGGAACAAAGAAAGATCTCGAGCACTGTGAAGAACTCGGAGCACTTAAAGGTGGAAAAGGTGATGCTGTAAGTATAAAAGCTCGTAAAAGAGGGAGGCCACAGTTGGGGACTCTTGGAAGTGGAAACCACTTTCTGGAGGTACAGGTTGTGGATGAGATATTCAACGAAGAGGCGGCAAAGATAATGGGCCTTGAAAAGGGCATGGTTACAGTGATGATACATTGTGGTAGCAGGGGATTGGGCCATCAGGTCTGTACTGATTTTCTTGAAGTTCTGAACAGAGCTGTGAGAAAGTATAATATTTCTCTACCGGACAGACAGCTTGCCTGCGCTCCGATAAAAAGCAAAGAGGGTCAGGATTATTTTGCTGGAATGGCAGCAAGTGCCAACTATGCATGGGCCAACAGGCAGATTATAACACACTGGGTAAGAGAAACCTTCGAAAAAGTTTTTGATATGTCATCTGTGGATCTTGAAATGGATCTTATTTACGATGTCGCTCACAACATAGCCAAATTTGAAGAACATCGAATTAACGGTCAGAAAGTTAAGGTGTGTGTTCACAGAAAAGGAGCCACAAGGGCCTTTGGAAAAGGATCAAAGGATTTACCATCTGATTACATCGATCTGGGTCAACCAGTACTGATCCCCGGCAGCATGGGAACACCAAGTTATGTCCTTCTGGGTACTGAGAAAGCAATGCAGGAAACCTTTGGATCAACATGCCATGGAAGTGGGAGAGTGATGAGCAGAGCAGAAGCAAAAAGGAAGTTGAGAGGAAATACAATAAAATCAAGGCTTGAAAAGAGAGGGATTTATGTCAGAGCTACACATGGTGCACTTCTTGCTGAGGAAGCTCCTGAAGCGTACAAGCTAAGTGATGATGTTGTTGAAGTGGTAAATAGAGCGGGAATTTCCACACTCGTTGCAAGACTTAGACCATTGGGGGTTGCCAAGGGTTAAAAAAGATTGTTCATCATGAAAAGATCTTCACTCTACTTGTGGAAGTACGTTAAGGATTGCTTGGTGCTGTAGTGATGCGGTGGTATCTTATACTCAGTTCATAGTAGCAGAATGGGAAACCTTGTAGAGGTTACACTGTATGAGGGGCAGAAAGAAATATCTCTCCAAACCCTATCCTCCTGCTGGAAGCCAGAAAATGTATTTGTGTAGGGACTGAAGGTTGAACAGGGGCTTGAAACAAGGAATGGGATTTGTTCTCATCCACATTTTTTAGCCTTTATTTACAGGAAAATATGCTAAATTATCGATGGTTATTAAAAGAATTCCTGCTGTGTATGCAGCCAAGCAAAATGGACAGAAATAGGATTTAGCTAATGCAATTCCGCCAAGTGATAATATACCTATCAGAGCCAGAATTTGCCAGAGTTTGAGATACTTACCTTTTAAGAATGGATACAGGATAAACCAGATAAGGCCGAGAAGAGCTGGAAAGCTAATTCCGCTATATGTGAAAAAAGTAGTATTGCAACCATTTAAGGGGCAGAAATCTGAAATGGAATCCATATAGACTGTTATAAGAAGATATAGGGAATCTAAGATTCCAAAAATAATTATTGAAAACTTTAGATACTGCAGGTAACGGTTCATGTTATTACTTTCCACTCTTTTCAAGCTTTTTTATCAGGTTTTTCACTTGGGATTCTCCAACGTACATTTTAATCTCACCGCTATCAACAACTGCTACGGTTGGAACACCTCTTAAATTTATCTTTTTCCCGATATTCGTACAATCTTCGTTCATACTCTCAACATCGCAAAATACAATATTCAACCCGGCATTACTTAGGTTGACAATGTCTGGCATTACATTTTCACAGTGGGGGCAATCGGGTGAGTAGAAAAAATATATTGTTTCTGCTGGGCTGGATGGTGGTGTGGGTGTTGGGCTTAAATGTGCTGATGGGGCTGAATTCTCCTCTGATAAGCATCCTGAAAAAAGTATAGCTCCAGTAATAAAGGAAATCAGAAACAATTTGGCTGCACTACCTGGACTGTGCATTAGTATTAATCATCAAAAAGATATTTAACCATTTTCATCGGACAATAATTAAAAAAATTTGAAATTAAGTTTGTCTATTTTGTTTATTTTGACTGATTTTTAACTCAACTGAATTTTGGTTCATCAATCCTCATCAGAGTCGCTGTCGAAGTCCTCACCTGAACCCTTGCCACTCTCCATACCTTTTGCGGCAATGACATCATCGATTCTCAGAATCATGATTGCTACATCAGTTGCACTGCTGATAGCCTGCTTTTTAACTCTTAGCGGCTCAAGTACTCCTCGTTCCTCCATGTCTTCTATTTTGCCGGTGAAGACATTTACACCGTAGGTTGATTTGCCTTCCTCATGAGCTCTCCTCAGCTCCACGAGGATATCAATTGGGTCAAGCCCGGCGTTCTCGGCAAGGGCCCTTGGAATAACTTCAAGTGCAGTTGCGAAAGCCTCTGCAGCAAGCTGCTCTCTTCCACCAAGTGTTGGTGCCCACTGTTTCAGTTTCAGGCTTATTTCTGTCTCTGGAGCTCCACCACCGGCAACAACGTATCCATTCTCAACAGCAGATTTTGTCACTTTCAGAGCATCCGTGAGTGACCTCTCAACCTCATCTACGATGTGCTCGGATCCACCTCTAATGAGTATTGTAACAGCTTTTGGATTCTTACAGCCCTTTATAAACACCATCTTTTCGTCGCCGATCTTTCTCTCCTCGACAATATCTGCTGTACCAAGATCTTCTGATTTCACATCTCTAAGATCGGTCAGTATCTTTGCTCCGGTTGCTTTTGCAATTTTTTCGATATCGCTTTGCCTGACCCTTCTGACTGCCAGCACTCCAGCCTTTGCCAGATAGTACTGGGCAAGGTCATCAATTCCCTTCTGGCAGAACACGACATTGGTTCCGGCATTAACCAGTGTATCGACCATGTCTTTTAGCATCTTCTCTTCCTGCTCGATGAATTTCTGAAGCATTTCGGGGTCAGTAATGCGGATCTCTGCATCGGTCTCGGTCTCTTTTACTTCGAGAGCAGATTTCAGTACTGCTATTTTTGCATCTTTAACTCTCTTGGGCATTGATGGATGCACGATCTCCTTGTCAATAACAATACCCTCAACCAGTTCAGTGTCCTCTATGCCACTGCCCTGTCTTTTCTCAAGTTTGACATTATCAATGTCGATTTCATATCCCTTCTCGGTTTTGTCTGCAACACTCTTTATTGTTTTGACTACAAGGCTGGCAAGATGCTCGACAGCATATTCTGCATGTTTGCCTGTAATTGCTGTTGCAGCTATTTTCTTAAGCAGCTCGTCATTTTCAACATCAATTTTCATCCCCATGTTGTCCAGAATTTCCATTGCCTTTGCGGAGGCAAGTCTGTAACCCCTTGCAATCACGGTTGGGTGTATATCTTGCTCAAGTAGCTCCTCAGCTCTCTTCAGCAACTCACCAGCAATGACAACTGCTGTTGTGGTACCATCTCCAACCTCGTTCTCCTGAGTTTTGGCTACCTCTATAATCATTTTTGCTGCTGGGTGCTCAACATCCATCTCCTTCAGAATTGTAACTCCATCATTTGTTATCACAACATCACCGAGGCTATCAACGAGCATTTTGTCCATACCCTTTGGACCAAGTGTGCTTTTAACAGCCTCAGAAATGACTTTTGCAGCCATAATATTGAGCCTCTGGGCATCTCTACCAGTTGTCCTCTGAGTTCCCTCTTTCAATATCAGAACGGGCGTACCCTGTAATGTGGCCATTTTTCCTCACCCCCAATTAATGGTATCTGAAAATAGGTGGTATAGAATTTCTATATATTCTTTTCGGTTGATCTCTTTTCATTTAAAAATGAGATAAAATCTTTAGCAGACCCAATACACTCAAGATCCTCTCTCATAAGGAATATTACCATTCCTGCCTCTTTATTGACCTTTTTCTCTACAATGTATGCAGCTTTGGTTGACAATACTTCAGATATTTTACCAAGAATCTGCGCCCTCTTCTCGATTCCTTTTACCTGTTTGAGACCTGTTAGGATCGTCTCATCATTTTTCTCATCTGCTTTTGAAACTACATCAAAAGGTGCATGTTTGATGGGATACACCTTTATACCAATACACTTGAGCTGATCAATGATCTCCACCTCTTTCTCACCCAGCTGACCCAGCTGACCCTCTAATGATCTCTCATTTATCTTCTTGGTCTCCTTGACAAAGTTCATCAAATCGATGGCCTTAATGATGTAGGTACCTAAAAGATCTTCAAGTTTCAACGCATTCTCTATTGAGGTATCTATTCCTTCTTCGTATTTTTTAACAGCTCTTCTTGAAATCCCCAAATGTTTTGCTATTTCTCCAAGTGAAATTCCAAGTCTTTCTCTTGCATCTCTCATTCTTTCGCTGTTGATTTTTACATAATATCCACCCGGAGCAGAGTAGACCATTGGTGAAACATCTTCGATTATGAAATCGTAAAAGGTAGCAGTGTTTATTACCGGTAGACCATATCTGTTATATACCACACCCCTTTCAAGAAAATCGAGTTTGAACTTCTCTCCAACAACAAGTGGGCTTGCCTTTAGAAGGTTTGCAACCTTTTTCATCTCCTCAGCCACATCTCCTTTAAGAGAATCGACATTATAGAGTACTTTAATTAGAAAAATTGTCTCGTCTTTTTTTGCCACTATATCGAAACATCTTGGCTTAGTTTCCACTAAGTCAGTCACCATGAACTCGGCTTTACCCAATATTTTGAGTACTGAGTTGAGTACTCCTATTTGCATCTATTAATGGTAGGTATGATTTACTATATAATATTTTGGGATTCGGTTAATAATCAATAAAACTTCTAAAAAAGAACGTATCATTTCATGGTGGAGGATTCACTATATTCTGTAGACCATGCTGTAAGCATGCTTCCCGATTCCGTAAAAATGTTTTATGACGTCATTAATTCTAAAGCCCAGAGATTTGTAATATGAAACAAGAGTACCGCTTGTAACGCTTACTTCAATCCAAACGTCATCGAAACCGCGTTTTTTAGCATACTCAATACTTCTCTTGATGAGTTTTCTACCTATTCCCTGCCCTCTAAAACCCTCTTTTACAGCAACAGAACCAACTTTAAACTCACTGTTCCAGTATACGACAACCGCTCCTACTATCTCTCCATTAACCTCTGCAACAAAAACCTTTTTGTGAAAGGGTTTTGTTGAGATATCCACAAAAATGCTTAGACCAAGAACCTCATATTCGAGATCAATTACTTCTTCAACCTCGTCATCTTCCATATCCCTGATATGGATTTCGATTAATCCCACAATTTAAGTATAACATCCCATTTAAAATTTTTTCGGTGAAATGAATAGAGATTTGGATATCTCCAGTTATGCAAAAAGATTTATTGCAATTTTGTAAATAGTGATTTGAATGACCCTTAAACAGCTTGAAAAACAGATAACGCTTGCGACGAAAAAATCATTGAAAAATCGTCACAGGTTCATGCTGTTGTTGTGTTCTGAAACTCTGGATGCTAATCTTATTGGGCTGGCAAAGGTAGCCTATGAAATATATCTCAATGCCTGGAAAGAAGAGGTTAGTAAAAAAGAGAATATTTTGATAGCTGGCAGAAGTAAATTTCTTGAATTGATGCATGGTTTTAGCGGCAGGAAGATCCATTTTAAAGATTCCGGTACTGTGCTTGGAGAGACATTCACATCACTGATAATCGATCTCACGGAAGGTTTTCAGCCGAATGATCTCGGCATTCTCATCGAGACCGTTGAAGAGGGTGGTATAATAATCGCGTTATCCCCACCGGTGGACGAATGGAAGAGAAAGATAAGCAAATGGCATGAAGAGCTGATAAGTGAACCATACACACCTGAAAGTGTTGTTCCACGTTTTTACAGAAGGTTTATTGACCATTCCCTAAGGATGAATGGAATAATCATATACGATGCTGATTCCAACAAGCTTTTGAAAAAATTCAAACCCTCATCTCCTCCTGAAAGTAAAGAGCTACATTTTCCATCGGGGAAGCATATCAAAAGGAAGCTTTACAAATTGTGTGCGACTCAAGACCAGATCAGCGTTCTTAAAAGATTTGAGACTTTTTTTGACAGGAAAACTGAAAAAAAGGTGGCGGTAATCACAGCAGACAGAGGGAGAGGTAAAACAGCAGTTCTTGGTATTCTAACACCCTTTCTAATTTCTCGAATGCAGAGGGTGCTTAAAAGGCCAATTAGAATAATGATCGTAGCTCAAACACTTCAATCAATCCAGACTTATTTCAGATTTCTAAAAATAGCTTTAAAAAGACAGGGATTTGATGGTTTCAAGGTTAAAGAATCGGATGGTATGGTTACTGTCATTACAGGCAGGCATTTGCGGGTTGAATATGTTGTGCCAAGAAGAGCCCTGATTGATAGAGACTATGCAGACATAATCATTGTTGATGAGGCGGCAAGCATCGATGTCTCGACTCTTCTAAAAATCGTCGAGGGCGTTAGATATGCGATTTTCTCAACCACGATCCATGGTTATGAAGGCTCGGGAAGGAGTTTTAGTGTTAGATTTCTTAAAAGACTTGAAAAGGATGAGCGAGTAGAGGTTGAGAAAATAGATCTTGAAGAGCCAGTTCGTTATGGTAAGGGTGATCCAGTTGAAGAATGGCTTTACAGGGTTCTCCTCCTCAACGCTCAACCAGCCCATATTGATGAAGAAGATATTGAGTCAATAAAATCAGGAGAACTCAGGTTTGAAATGCTTGATAAGGATGAATTCATGAAAGACGAAAAACTGCTTGCGGAGTTCTTTGGAATATATGTTCTTGCACATTACAGAAACAGGCCTTCTGACCTCGTTATACTTTCTGATATGCCAAACCACATCCCATTCAGGGTTGAGGTTAATGGAAAGACTATCTGCTCACTGCATGTAGCGGTTGAAGGAAATCTTGCTGATGATATAATCGTCAGGATGGTCGATGGTTACAAACCGAAGGGTCAGATCGTTCCGGATGTGATTCTGAAACACCACTGGGAGATGGAGTTTCCAAAAAGAAGTGGTGTGAGGGTGGTAAGAATAGCAACACATCCCGATTTAATGGATATGGGTATTGGAAGCTACGCACTTGGTATGTTGGTAAAGTGGGCAGAAAACAACAACTTTGACTGGGTTGGTTCGGGTTTTGGAATCTCTCCTGAACTGTTGAGGTTCTGGCAGAAAAATGGGTTTGTGCCCGTTCACATAACACCTCAAAGGAATGAAATCTCTGGAGAGTTTACGGTTGTTGTGCTGAAGCCTCTTAACGATGAACTTGCAAACCTCACACTATCATTTAACTCAAATTTTGTGAAAAGAGTTGTAGAATATCTTTGTGACGAGCTCAGAGATCTGGAGACCGAAATTGCAATTGGTCTGCTTAAAAGTCTTAAAAGGGATGCGGTGAAGGGAAAATACTATTTCTCAGAGATAGATCGTGCCAGAATAGAAAAATATTTCCAGGGCATCAGCCTCTACGAATACGTTTCGGACATAGCAAGACCGCTTGTGAGATGCCACTACTTGAGGACGGAACGTGCTGAACTTGAGGATGAAGAAGAATATGTACTGGTTCGAAAATGTTTGCAGATGAAAAACTGGTGGGAACTTGGAGAGAACTTTAAAGGGGGAAGAGCCTACGGCATTCTACAATCAGCGATTAAAAAAATCTGGATGTGGTTTATAAACTCAAATAAAACTGAGGGTGATGAAGATGTCTGAAACGCAGATCAACTTTGACAGTAAGTTTATAGGTGCCATTATTGAGAAAAAGAAAACTACAACCATCCGGAAAGGGGTCAGGGTTTATCCGGTCGGAAAGGTTGTTGAGCTTACATCAGGTGGCGATGTATTCGCACGGGCGAGAATAGTAAAAGCCATCGTCAGAAAAGTCGGTGAACTGACTGAAGAGGATGCTATGAAAGATGGTTTCTCATCCAAAAAAGAGCTTATAGATGAATTGAGAAGAATATATGGGGAGATAGATGAAAACGATTTTATAACTGCAGTTTACTTTGAATTGGTACCCTGAGAAGCCAATATCAGGATGGTGACTTTGCTCTTTCATCGTGAAAGCACCAAAATATTTTTTTATTGAATGATCCAGCTTATCAGGATGTTTGACTTAAAGAAAAAACCATTCATTATTTTCTGGGAGCTCACAAGGGCATGCAAGTTGGCATGCAGGCACTGCAGAGCAAAGGCTCAGAGAGAAAGGCATCCCGATGAACTCTCCTTTGAAGAAACTGAAAATACAATTGATCAGATTGTGGCTTTTGGAGAACCCTACCCGCTGGTTGTTTTAACTGGTGGAGACCCTCTTATGAGGGATGATATTTTCGACATCATTGAGTATGGTGTAAAATCTGGCTTGAGGATGGCAGTGGCATTCAGCGGGACAGATTTAGCAGATAAAAACGTTCTGGAAGAACTCAGAGAATCAGGAATATCGAGGATCGCAATAAGCATCGATGGCAGCAATGAAAAAATACATGACAGCTTCAGAGGAATAAAGGGGACGTTTAAGAAGTCCATGAAGATTCTTGAGGATGCAAGAAAAGTTGGAATATCCACTCAGATAAACACAACTGTGACCAGATTTAACATGCAAGATCTTCCTGGAATTGCAAGACTTGCAATAGAGAACAGGGTTACCCTCTGGGATGTCTTCTTTGTTGTTCCGACCGGGAGAGCAAAAGTGGAATACATGCCCACTGCACAGGAGTTTGAAGATCTACTCAACTGGCTTTATGACGTTTCAAGAAAAACCCCTCTTAATGTGAAG
Organism: Archaeoglobus sp. JdFR-24; assembly: GCA_002011215.1. Next base: position 129,134 of record MTML01000064.1, on the reverse strand, counting down.
AGCTCAGCAGCCACTCACCTGAGAAGGATAGAGCTTGAAAGAGATTCGGGAAAAACACCAGCAGTCTCTGAGCTGTATCATAATCTTATGACTGAGTTAGAATACATAGCTTCATTATCTGTTTCGGACCTGTCGGATATATCCAATGATAAATCAACAGAAAATAAAAAAATAGTATCTGGGGGACATGGAAGGAGCCTGAGTGTAGATGGGATAAAAAGGATGATGGGCATTACGGATGGTAGAGGTATGTTTTTCATAAGCCACGTTGGAGAAGTTTATCCAAGTGGATTCCTCCCTCTTGTGGCAGGAAATGTGAGGAAAAGTACACTTCAAGAAATTTATTTGAACACACAAATATTCAGAGATCTCAAAAATCCCGATTTGCTTAAAGGGAAGTGTGGGCGATGCGAGTACAGGTTCATATGTGGTGGTTCAAGGGCTAGAGCTTATGCAATGACATCAGACTATCTGGCTCAGGAACCGAGGTGCATATATAATCCTGAACATACACCCTCGCATCATCCTAAATTAAACCAGGACTGACACCTGATAAATCTGAAACCACAAAAAATAAAAGTTTTCGATTCTTTCTAAAGCCCATGAGAACGATATATTGGGATAATGGTATAAAAATGATTGATCAAACACTTCTCCCAGATAAGCTCGAAATTCTTGAAATTAAAAATGTTGATCAGCTCATAGACGCTATAAAGAGGCTTGCGATCCGAGGAGCTCCGGCTCTTGAGGCTGCAGGTGGATATGGTGTTGTGCTTGCATCATTCGAAAAAAATTTTGATGACTTTGAGAGGTTGAAAGAACACGTTCTCAGGAGAGCAGAACAGATTGCGCTTTCGAGACCAACTGCAGTAAATCTTAGCGTAGGTGTGAAGAGGGTGCTTGAAAAGCTCCTTCAGGCCAGTAACATTGAAGAAGCTCAAAAATTGGCACTTGATGAGGCTAACAGGCTTGCTGAAGAAGATATGGTTAGAAACAAACTCATGGGTGGATTTGGAGCCAAATTAATTGAGGATGGGGACACGATCCTTACAATCTGTAACACGGGAAGTCTTGCTACTGTAGAGTGGGGTACAGCTCTCGGGGTTATAAGAAGTGCAGCTCTTGAAGGTAAAAACGTTAAAGTGTTTGCATGTGAAACTAGGCCGCTCAACCAGGGTTCAAGGCTAACCACCTGGGAGCTTTTGAACGATGGTATTGATGTCACCCTCATCACGGACAGCATGGCAGGCATTGTAATGCAGAAGGGAATGGTAGATAAGGTTATAGTTGGGGCAGACAGGATTGTAAGCGATGGAGTTTTCAATAAAATTGGTACCTACACACTTGCGGTTCTTGCAAAGGAACACGGTATTCCATTCTTCGTGGCAGCACCAATAACAACATTCGATTGGGAAAAAAAAGTGTCTGATATTGTTATAGAGGAGAGAAGCAAGGAGGAGCTCATTTACTGTCATGTAAAATGCAGAAACTGCAAAATCGCTCCAGAAAATGTCAGGGTTTTCAATCCTGCTTTCGATCCAACCCCCCTCAGATATGTTACGGCTCTCATAACTGAAAGAGGAGTAATCTTTCCACCATATGAGACTGAAGTGCCAAAATTTCTGAAGAGGTAGCTCTACTTATTCAGATCAAAAAGAACGATTTTTTCTCTCACCAGTAAGGGAAGTTTGCTGATTCCGGTTATTTTTATCTCCTCTTCGGATATCTCATAGATCTTCATTATTTTATCTATTTTCGTTTCTTCTTCGAGTTTATCGGAAAATTCTTTCTCAACAAAACCGGGTATTTTATGTTCACAATCGCCGACAATCACAGCATAAACCTCATTCTCACCTGATTTGACTCCAAATTTCAATGCATCTTTTATCTGCCTGGTTGCTGCAATATAAAGCATAATCTCCATAGTGAGAGTTTTTGCAATGTTACGTCCCTCCTTCCATGATTTAATTGCTTTCCTGACAGCAAATTCAACAGTATCTCTATCTATCACTAGATCAGCATTTATAATTGCAATTTCACAGTCCATGGACTTTAATGTCTTGAAAAGATTCTCAGGGGAGTCGATTTTCAAGATTCCTGTTAAAATTTTAAAATTCATATTATTATGTTCATCAAAAATCTTTGAATTCAACGCCAATTAAAGCACCCTCATAACTGATTCCATGGCTATACCTTTATCTGTCAGGTCGTATCTCAGAATATTTTTCGGTACCATATATCTCTCAAGCTTGATAATCTTGAGTCTTCTGTGTATCTCGTTTTCGACTTCTCTCAGGGAGAGCTCTATAACACCGTCACTCTGATGCTTTATTGATGTCTCTATCTTTGGGTCGAACATGTTTTTGGTCATTAGGAGTACGAACAGGTTATTTTTTTGTTTTGAAATTATTGAAATATCTTCCATAAATCTAAGTACTGATTCCAGACCATAATGGATTATGAAATATGTAATATTATTTATTATGACTCTGTCGTAATTATCATTGGCTTTTAATTTAACTTCTCCTAACTGGTCATGTCTCATTCTCTTAACAAGCTTTTTTGCGTCTCTCTCTTCTACAAGAGCGTGTAGCCTTGGAGTAAGCATATCGAGTATCTCAAGGTTTTTCATAATAGCTTCATCTAAATTAAAATAGAGTCGTATACTATCTCTTATTTCCGATTCAGTATTATCAGTGGTAACATAAAGTACTCTCTCTCCTTTTTTTAGTCCCTCCACAACTATATGAAAGGAAAATATTTCCGCTCCAGCACCTGGCTCTTCGAGAATAAGTAACACACTACCTGAAGGAAACCCACCTCGTAGTTGTGCATCTAAAGATATTATTCCTGAGCTAAACAGTCTCATAGGACCACCGTCGTATATTATCAATGTATTTCATATTTCAGATGATTGACCACCTTAACTAATCTTTTTTTAGTGGGGATGTTACACAGCATTTATAAAACTTACCGTCTGAAAATAATTACATGGAGGTAGATCCTCTCGAATCACTCAAATTTGACGAAAGAGGGCTGATACCTGTAATAGCGCAGGATCATATTACAAAGGAAGTCCTGATGCTGGCCTATGCAAATCAAATTGCGCTAAAAAAAACCTTAGAAACCAAATATGCTCATTACTGGAGTCGGAGCAGAAACAAACTCTGGAAGAAAGGTGAGACATCTGGAAATGTTCAGAAAGTTGTTAACGTGCTGGTTGACTGTGATAGGGATGCATTGATATATCTTATCGAGCAAAGTGGAAATGCATGTCATACTGGTAATAGGAGCTGTTTTTACAGAAGTATCTGGGGTGATGAGGTTGAAGATTGAAAGTGTTGATTTGAGTACAAAAGAAAAAATAGTTCTGGATACAAGCACGCTTATAGATGGTAGGATATCAAAGATGATTGAAATAGGGGAGTTTAAAGGTAAGATAATTATCCCAGAGCCTGCTATTGCTGAACTCGAGGCTCAGGCTAATTTTGGTAAGATGAGTGGTTATCAGGGGCTTGAAGAAGTCTCAAGGTTAAGGAAAATTGCTGAAAAGAGAGGCATTCTTGTTGAATTTAAGGGCAAAAGGCCTGGTATAGATGAGATCAGACTCTCAAGAGGGGGAGCTATAGATGAACTTATACGAAAGGTGGCTGAAAAGGAAAAGGCAACCCTGATAACCTGTGATCGTGTTCAACACCTGGTATCTGTGGCAAAGGGAATAGACTCAATATATCTGAAACAGGAAAAAATCAGACCTGAAGATACAAAAATAATGAAATTTTTCAGTCCCGACACAGTAAGTGTTCACCTAAGGGAAGGAACACCTCCTCTGGCAAAGAGAGGAAGAATAGGGAGCCTGAAACTTGTGAGGTTGGGAGTAGAACCGATAACAATTGAAGATCTCAGGGATATATCTCATGAGATCTTGGAGGCTGCGAGGCAGGACGATGACAGCAGTATTGAAATTGAAAAGTACGGAGCAACGGTAGTTCAACTCCGTGACCTGAGAATTGCGATTGCGGAGAGGCCTTTTTCAGACAGAATGGAGATAACTGCTGTAAGACCTGTAGTCAAATTATCTATTAGTGAATATGGTATTGATGAGGAGTTGAAAAGGAGATTCATAGAAAAACAGAGGGGGATTCTCATCGCAGGACCTCCAGGAGCTGGAAAATCTACTTTTGCGGCAAGTGTCGCAGATTTTCTCATGGAAAATGGATACATGGTAAAAACTATGGAAAGTCCAAGGGATCTCATGGTGGGGGAAGAAATAACGCAGTACGCTCCTCTTGAAGGAGACATGTCTCATACAGCAGATATACTGCTCCTTGTTCGTCCGGATTATACGATTTACGATGAACTGAGAAAAACGTCTGATTTTCAGACGTTTGCAGATATGAGACTTGCCGGAGTAGGAATGATCGGAGTAACTCATGCCACAAGACCAATCGATGCGATTCAACGAATGGTTGGGAGAATCGATCTGGGGGTGATTCCCCAGGTTGTTGACACTGTAATCTTCATCGACGCGGGAAGAATAGCGAAAGTCTATGAGCTGAAGTTCACAGTTAAGGTTCCAACAGGAATGATGGAAGCAGATCTTGCGAGACCTGTCATTGATGTTATAGAATTCAAATCGAAACGAGTGGAGTATGAAATTTACACCTATGGTGAGCAGGTTGTTGTGATGCCGCTTATTGGTGAAAGAGATCCGGATGAGATCAAAGCGAATCTTGAGTCAATTTTGAAAGATCTTGTAACTGATTTTGAGGTTGATGTACTGAGCGACAGAAAAGCAATAATCAGGGTGCCCGAGGATGAAATTTCATATCTTGTTGGAAGAAAGGGGAGAAATATCAGAAGGATTGAAGATGAGGTTAAAATAAGTATAGATGTCCAACCACTGAAGCAAAAAAGAAAGGGCAAAATAATTGAGGCTGAAGTTGGCGAAACTCAAAAGCAATGGATAATCTACGCTCCTGGGCTTGAAGGAAAGGAGGTCGATATAATTGCTGGTGATACATATATAACAACTGCATCAGTAGGTAGAAAGAGTGTAATAAGAATCAGAAAAGACAAAGATCAGGGGAAAGCGTTAAGACTTGCGATCATGAAAGGAGAAAAAATTTATATAAAATACTGAAAAGCTAATTAAACTTCAATGATTTCAGATCCTTCAAGGTCTGAAAAATCAAATTTGCTGTATACAAATGCTCTTTCAATGAGGCCTTGAAAAATCTCCGGTATACTTATCCCTTCCATTTCACGACTGACACATATCATTGATATCACCTACTGGAAAAAGAGCCACTAAATAATATAAGTTCTGGGAGTGGTGTGAAAGTGTAAAAGTTATAATCCAAGGTTGTAATCCCTGTGCAATAATGTGAACACTCGAAAGTGGTGAAAGATTGAGAGCTCGATACCTGCTGGTTACGGTATATGTCCTGACAGTACTGATTGCTTTAGCAGCTTCACCTGATTATGAAGCTGCCGGAATGCAAGCATTCGGCGATCCAGGGGATATCGCTAACTCGATTTATTATTTTTTGCTAATCATCGGTTTTACAGCATTCATATTGATTGTTGTGAAGTATAGAGAGAGTCTGATTCGAAAGTTCATGTATCTTTTGATTTTTATTTCAATGTATTATGTGTTATATCCCTTCTTAGGTTTTCTCTCCGCTGTTATATCGATTCTCATAATCATTCTCCTGATTAAAAAGCCAAACTGGCTGATCATTGATATATCAGCTTTGCTTCTTGCTGCGGGAATAACTTCGATTTTTGGTATAAGTCTGGAGCCCCTTCCAGTGATAGTCCTCCTTGTGATACTTGCAGTTTATGATTTCATTTCCGTTTATAAAACAGGTCATATGGTGAATCTTGCGGATTCAATAACAAAAATGAAGATTCCTATGCTCTTTGTAATACCTCTCTCACGGAATCTCAATTTAGACAATATGGTGGAATCGAGGAACAAGGCGGTTTTTATGGGTGTGGGAGATGCGGTAATTCCCAATATTCTTGTGATCTCGACACAGGTATTCACGGATTCACCTTACATCGGATTCATTAAAATTTCAGCCCTCCTCACTTTGATTGGGGGTATCTTAGGCCTAATTTCACTCATATATATGGTTGAGAAAAGGGAGGGAGCACATCCCGGACTACCGTTCTTGAATTCAGGAGTTATTTTAGGTTATCTTGTGTATCTTCTCTTTTTCTAACCTTCTCAAGCTGATTCTCAAGTATTGAAAGAATCTCATTCAGACCTTCTCCTGTGATTGCTGAAAAAGCTGGTCTATCTCTCAGGCTGTGGAGGTCTGATTTGCTGTAAACTGAGATTACAGGCATTTCGAATTTATCTTCAATCTCTTTAAGCAGTGAAAGCTGTCTCTCAAGAGGGTAACCACATGTATCGGTTGGGTCGATTATGAAGAGTATGCAGTCTGCCAGATACCTGAGGCATAATATGGCTCTTTTCTCAATTTCATTTCTCATCTGAATTGGCCTGTCCAGAATTCCCGGAGTGTCTATAAACTGAACATTAAATTTACCGGCCTTGCCCTTTCCAACAAAAATCTTTTTGGTTGTGAAGGGATAACTTGCAATTTCAGGTTTGACTGTGGAAATTAACGAAACAAAACTCGATTTTCCAACATTTGGATAACCTGCAATAACAACAACTGGTTCATCACCAAGCGTCGGAATTTCTCTCAATTTTTGCTTTGCATAGTTCAAAAATTCAAGATGCTCACTTATCTGCTCGACTATTGACGAAATCCTGCCGTATGATGATTTTATCACTAAATCTGGATCTTTTCCACCCCGTATCTCCCTCAGACCTTTATTAATTATTTTTTGGGTTGTAGATTGGGCCCATGAAAGTGCGCCAAGACTTTTTCTTAGGTTTCCTATTCCGACAACAACATCGATGATCTCACGATAGAAGTCTGGAAGATTCTGGTAGCTTGGATGGGAGGAAATAATTCTATCAAAATGGTCAGTTAGGACATTTGAAATGGTTGACAGCTTGTTTATTGCTCTCTCCTTCTTGGATCTTCCGGTTACCTTGGATGCCCTTCTGAAGGCTTTATCTATAAGCTCCTCTGCTCTAAGGACAGTGGGAAGTTTTCTGGGTTCAAACCGAAGGTTATTCGTGTTTTTCTGCATCCGGAAATTAGTCGTTTAAAGGTTTAAATAATTGTTCCTTTAACTTCTCTTGAAGTGGCAACTTCCAATTTCAAAATTTTTACTTTTCTTCATCTTTTAGTTTTTATATTCGGTGTTATCGGATTTTGGGTTTATCTAATTCTGTGATATACAGTTTCAACATCAATATGCTTATAGTATAGAGGTTAAAAGGATATCTGAGTGTAGATATTGGAGAAAAAATATTTATACACTTTCCATTAAAAGTTTAGAAAGTTTCAGGAGGTATAGTACATGGAGTTAGAATTAACTCAGATTCAGAAGGATATATTGTATGCTCTGATCACTCTTTATAAAAGAAAGACAGGATTATCGATCAAAGGTGAAGAAATCGCTGAGCTTATAAACAGAAATCCGGGGACAGTTAGGAATCAAATGCAGGCATTGAGAGCACTTGGACTGGTTGAGGGCGTTCCAGGGCCAAAAGGTGGCTACAGGCCAACAGCTAAGGCATATGAAATGCTCTCTATTACAAAGCCTGAAGAATCAGTGAAAGTGCCTGTTGTTGTAAATGATGAGTTGCTCGAAGATCTTACAGTTGAAGAACTCTCTTTTCCATCAATATCACACCCTGAGGTGTGTCAGGCGAGAGTCAGGGTTGTTGGTGATGTAAAGAAGATCTCCGTGGGTGATAGGATTCTAATCGGCCCAACACCAGTAAACGAGCTGATTGTTACTGGAAAGGTAGCTGGTCGAGATGACACTGCAAATACTGTTGTGATAGATACTGAAAGTATTGTAGCTTTGCCAAAGGATACGATCGAAGAGCACATGTCCACACCGGTTATCATAGTTGACTCACAAGAAAAGGTCCGTAATGCTGCGAAGATTCTGAGTGAGAAAAAAATATACTGCACCCCGGTAACAAGTGGCGAGAAACTTATTGGAATTTTTACTCTTGATCATGCAGTGAAGGCACTTGCAGAAGATAAACTTGATGCGAAAGTTGAAGAAGTCATGAGACCAAAGATAGTAACTGCAGAAAAGTATACAAGTATAAGAGAAGCAATCAGATTGATGAAGGATGAAGGAGTCAGAATACTGGTTGTTACAGACAGAGGAAAACCGATAGGTGTTATAACAGATCAAAAGGTGTTAACGAAACTTGTACCAAAGCAAGTAACTGAAAAATCGATTCTTTGATTCTCTGATTTTCAATTTCTTAAATTTTATTTTTGTTATCTGTAGTAGATTGATCTGTAACAGGTTAATCTGATTTTACAGAATCATTGGGTGTAGTAGTTGTAAACAGCAGTGAGCAATGCCACGAGCATGGGTGCTAAAAAGAACCCTGTAACTCCACCGACTATACCTCCACCTATGAAGGAGAGGAGTATGAGCAGGGGGTGTATTTTTGAGGTATATCCTACGAAATAGGGTCTCAATATTATCTCGGGGATCAGATACAGAAAGATAAAGCCAATTAATGTGAACCATAGTGCGGATGTAAGGTTATGAAATGCAAGATAAAGTGCAACCGGAACAAGCACCATCCATTCAGCAAAAACCGGAATCAACGCGGCAAGAAAAATCAGACCTGAGAGAAGAGGGGTGTAAGGTATACTAAATGCAAGGAAGAAAGGAATACTGGCAATACCAATCATTACAGCCACAGCAAAATTTCCAAACCATAAACCGAGAAAAACATTATCCAGCTCATCCAGAAATGCCTTAAATCCCTTCTGATAATTTTCTGGAAGAATTCTTACAGATCTTGAAATGAAATTCTCACCATCAAGAAGAACATAAAAACAAACTATAGATGATATCAGGAAATTCATAATGGAAAAGATCAGCTTGAAAGTTAAGTTTATGGCCGATACCTGTATGACATTATTGGTTAAAAAATTCGCAACCTGCGGGAGCAAATCTCTGATCTCTGAGATGTAATCTTCGTTCACTCCTGCCTCCCTTAACACATTGACCAGTTCATTCTGGAGTTCTGCCTGATGGGTCAGGAGATTAATTGCCTGAGTTATACCCTGAAAAATGCCATAAAAAAGCAATATTGAAACAGGTACAAGGATTATGAGGGTTGATATCAGTGAAGCAAAAAGCCCTCCGATTTTACCTTCAATCCTCTTTTTTACAGGTTTTGCAACATAGGCAAAAACAACCCCCATCAGAATACCTTCAAGAAGAGGTGTCAGGTAATAGAATGTTAAAGCAATCAGGCCTAAGAGTCCTGTTGCCAGAATTACCAGCCATTTATTATTCTCTTTCATGTTCTCTCCCTTTGTGATGCTGCGTTAACAATCTACATAACTCAGAAGTTTGAATGTATTCTTTCTACGCTTCTTTTTCTACATTTTATTTTTTCAAACTCTCATCATTCTTTTGTCTCTCTTTTCTTAATTCGTCTAGATATATTTTTATTTTTCTAATAATTCCTAAGTAAGTGGTGTATTCGTTTTTCGTCATGAGGGACTTTCCAGCTACCCTTCTCAACATTAACAGGGATCTCGGAATTCTGTGAGGTGGGTATCTTGTTTCGATCATCAATTCTTCAAAGAGCTCCACAATTCTCTCAATATCCTCAGAAGTTGCATAGCATTTTTCCTCTATCATGAAACGATCTTTGTTTAACTCATACAGTATAATTGCTGCTGCATGGCTCACGTTGAGCACAGGATATTCTGGGCTCGATGGGATTGTTACAAGCATGTGGCAGAGTTCAAGCTCCTCGTTTAGAAGGCCATAGTTCTCCCGCCCAAAAAGTATGATCGCATTGGCTGATTTGCCTTTCAAGTGCTCTCTCAGTTCGTGAGGGTAAAAAATTGGTTTTCTGAGGTATCTTTCTTCATTTATGCCTGTCACACCTGTAGTACCTATTATGAGATTCTTGTCTGAAAGGAAAGAATGGAGATCTTTAACTGTAACAGCCTTATTGAGGATATCATGTGCATGGCTTGCTGTAATATAAGACATCTCGTTAAGTTCGCAGTTGTAAAGATAGAGTCTCCCAAAACCAAAGTTCTTCATCACTCTTGCGATGAAACCAATATTTTCCGGAGTTTTTAGTTCTACCAGGCAAATCCCAACGTTCATAATTCTTTCGATAATTTCATGAGGAAATATTATTTCCCCTGGAAACACTCGGCAATTTTTCGGCAATTTTCTGCTGTTATCTCAAAACTTGCTTAAAACTTACCTGTGTTCAGAGAAACATTTTTGCAAATTTCAGGGATCTCATGATGTGCTCTTTCGCATTTCCAGCAACTTCATCTTCATGTCCGGGATATAAATTCTCGATGTCCAATTTTGATAGCATCTCAATTGACCTGATAAGCTGGGAAGAGCTCCCTCCAGGTAGATCTACCCTTCCAAAGCTCCCATTTGGAAATACTGTATCTCCACTGAAAAGCCATTTTCTCGATTTCTCGTACAGACATATACTCCCTGGAGAATGTCCTGGAGTGTGAATTACTTCCAGGCTAACCTCTCCAAGTTCAAAGTTCTCTCCACCGCTCACAAGAATATCCGGCTCGAAAGGCCTAAACTTAACTCCAAACATTATTGATGCGAAACCCTGGGCTTTGAGCAGAGAGTATTCAGCTTCATGCATCACAATTTTGGGATTAAACCACTCTTTCCAGTCACTGACTGCTGAAGCATGATCAAAGTGGGAATGTGTTAAAAAGATGTATTTTATTTCCTTGGGGTTGATGTACTTTTCAACAGCATTAACGAGATATGCCGAGTCTCCTCCCACATCTACCAGTGCAGGAATTTCTGATTTTAGCAGATAGGCATTTGCGGCAAGAGGTGGTGTAACGATCTGTATCGGCTCAAAATCTGATGATGTCATATTTTCAATACCTGAAAAGGGAATTAAAGAAGTTCTACCGACTCAATCTCTACGCTCTCGACCCCTTCGATCTCTCTGATTTTCTCGACAAATTCGTCTCCAATTCCACCCTCATCCGGCATGACGACCATAATAAGCAGAGCTCTCAACCCGAAGGCTATTGGCTGAATTTTCTTATCTCTGATATCGATTTTTTCATTCTTCAATTTTTCAATTCTGGCATATATATCATCCAAATTCACGTCAACGTCTGATGGCATTATTTTTATTCTCATTACAACATCGCCCATATCTCTCACCTCTAAGGCCCTTCGAATCCACAGCCCGGACATCTGTAAGCGTTTGCGAGTTTTCTACATCTTTTACATCTGTAAATGACCTCATCGCAGTTCGGACAGGGAAACTTTACGTAATTTGCTCCTACAAGATTTGCACCACATGACACACATTTGTAAATCTCCATGATTATTACCTCCCAGCAGTTATGAGTGTTCCTAATGCCTCTCCTCTCAATATATAATCTTTTACCCTTTCGGGCACAAGACCATTGCAGACGAACATCGTAATCCGATATTCCTGAATAAGTTTTAGAGCATAGCTATCTATGCATGATTCAAAGCCGATCTCATCTGCCCGGGTTTTTTTCAGGAGTTCACTATTTTTAAAAACTCCATCCACATCTGTCACTTTGATAACGTATTCCGCTCTCATCTCTCCTGCAATCCAGAGGGCAATGGAGTCGGAAGTTACATCCCACGTGTGGGGAAGGGCATCATTCTCCTTTATAAGCAAATATGGCATCAGAACTGCAACTCCATCAAATTTTATATCCTCAAAATTCCTCGAAAATATTTTCTGCAAACCAAAAGAGGACAGATAATATCCATTTATCTCCATAGCTCCTACAGCCATCCAGTGAGCTTCATCATCTCCCACTTCGATTTCCCTGATATGGTTGGCGATTTTCCCTCCGCCCGGTACCAAAAGTATTTTTTTGCCTGTGAGAGCATTAACTTCTTTCAGAACTTTTACTATGTTCTCCCAGTTTTTCATTACACTTCCACCAAGCTTGACCACGATCATGGTTCAACTTCCCACTTTTCCGTTTTTCCGCTCACAAGCCTCGCTATGGCAAAGGCAGGAAAAAGATCTGAGACCCTCCCGAACTCCTCTCTAAGAGAGATATAATTTACATTGATGTTGTTGCAAGCCTCACTAATTAGAAACTCGCCAATTCCACAGCCTATGACGTTTTTCAAACTGTATCTGTTCAGATGGAATTTAATTTGATCTTTCACTGTATCTATCATCTCTCTTCTGACATCAAAGGCGAATCCTTCGAGGAAAGATTCCTCGATCTCATCAAGATCAGCACAGAAAACTCTTGCAAGCCTCGCAAGAACGTCCTCTCTCTTTTTACCCCTTCCATCTGGAGTGTTGCAGTTGTAGTCCTTTTCAGCAATGTCATTGGTTAGTATAAAGACATCTCCTGTTATTGCAAAGTATTCAGAGGATACAGGTATATCTCTGTATTTTGGCATGATGTAGAATACAGGGGTCCTCAAAACCCCGAAATATATCAACTCTCCTCTCTTCAAGCGCTCGAAATCTGTTTTTCCTGCCTCGATTCTGGTGGTTACCGGGATAAAGTCGGATGTGGTAGAGCCTATATCCACAAAGAGAAAGTTCTGATATTTTTCAAGGAGGAACATCACTGAGGCTACCCAGTTACTGGCAGAAAATTTTGCAGGGTTGTCAATTTCTCTTTTTAACTTACCATCAACACTCAAAAACAATATATTTTCAAAAACCTCTTTCGCAACACCAGTTATATACTCAATACCTTCAGATTTGCTGGAAAAGGAATCTGCCAGTTCAGCAGTAATCACGATTCCAGTTATTTTCGGGTTGAAGGTATTTTTGATTTCCTGTAGTTTTGGCTTCAGCTCAGGATATTTTAGCCACATCGGAAAATAAATAATCTCACCATTCCCTTTACCATCACAGTATTTCAGATTTGCTCCTCCAATATCTATGCCCAAACATTTATTGTGAAAATTCCTCTGATTCATCCGATTCACTCCTGAGGTAATCATAAAAATTCATTCAGAGTTGCATCTTCTCCGAAAGTGAATGTTTGGAAGTCGTATCCCAGTGGATAGTATTCAAGAGCCTTTTCATGGGGGGGATAGAAATGGCCTATGTGTGTGAAGACTGTCCTTTTTGCCCCGAGATCCTCAGCCAGTCTCATGGCTTCCTCGGCGTTCATGTGTTTTCTCAGTTTAAAACCTTCTGGGGCTATTGAATCGACAATAAAAAGATCTGGATTCTTAAATAGCTCGAAAGTTGTATCAGGTAAATCTTTATTTGTATCTCCCGAAATGACTATTTTATAATCATCGTATTCTATAACCACTCCATGAGCTTTTCGGAGAGGAGGATGATTTACATCGGCTAATGTAATTTGCAGTCCATTCAGGTAGAATGGCTTGTAGCTTTTGACTTCTATTTTTCTGTATTTTATAAACTGCATGAATCTGCCAATATCCTCATGTACTTCACGGGAAGTATAGACATTGACATTGGTCTGAACTCTGTAGAAATCACCAAAACCGGCAAAGTGATCGTAATGGCTATGTGTCCAGATTACCGCATCCACTGAGTCAACTCCTGCTCTGAGTAGTTGTGTCCTCAGGTCAGGTGAGGCATCTATAAGTAAGTTCCTTCCCCTGTTTTGTACCAGTACTGAGAATCTGGTTCTTTCCCATCCTCTCAGTCTTGCATCTTCACAGGTTCTACAGTGACATCCAATCACTGGAGTTCCTGGAGAATCGCCGGTTCCGAGGAGTATTATTCTCATCTCAGTAGGAGTATTTTAACTGAAGTCTTTCTTTCACGTTTTCAACCGCCTTTACAAGCGTTTCATGTTTTATTTCTTCTTCTCCTTTAAGGAGGGAATTTAGAACAGCTTCCCTGATGACTAATTTGATTTCTGCTCCCGTGAAACCCTCTGTCAGCTCAACAAGCTCCTCAATGTCAAATTTTCCAGGTATTTTATCTAAGGAAAGATGCAGTATTCTTCGTCTAACGTTTTCTGATGGTTCAGGGAATTCGACTATTTTATCGAACCTTCTCCATACTGCTGAATCGAGCAGGCTTGGATGGTTTGTTGCTGCAATTAAAACGACTCCATCTTCAACGAGGTTAATCTCGTCGATTGATTTCAGCAAGGTGTTGACTGCCCTTTTTACAGCAGCATGCTCATCGCTCGTCCTCGTTTTTGCAACGTAATCGAACTCATCTATGAAAAGAATGCAGGGATTCAGCTTTTTGGCAATTTCGAACACCTTCTCTATGTTTTTTGAAGTCTCACCCAAATATTGACTGGTAATCATCGATAACTTAACCTCTACAAGTGGAAGGTAAAGCCTCTTGCTGAGAGCTTTTGCAGTGGTTGTTTTACCCGTCCCGGGTGGACCTATGAAAAGCAACTTTCCAATCTCCACAACCCCAATTTTTTTCAGATAATCTCTTTTATCGAGTGCAACCTCTATCTTTCTGACTTCTTGGATTTGTTCATCATTCAATGCAACGTCTGAAAAATCAACCTTTATATCTTCAGGAGAGTAAATTCTAACAAGTCCGAGCATTTCAGAGGTTTCCTGACTTTTCTCAAGTTCAGAAATTACACTCTTCAGCCATTCCCTGTCACTATGCTTCGGTTTGTTAAATTTCTTTGCTTCCTCGTATGAAACTCCAATTGAATCATAGTTCTGATAATAGTATGCCAGAACGGGATTTTTGGCTATTAAGTCTTTGCCCCTCTTTGCTAACCAGCTGACAGATAGGTCGAATGAAGTTATCTTGAACTGTTTATTGAATTCATTAAAATCGATGAACGGAAGTAATCTTACTGTGCTATCTATTTTATTACCAGCATACTGAGTGGCTATATCTGATTTAACAACAAGAGGTCGAGAGATACCGTTTTTACCGTAAAATAGTTTTCTGATTTCCTTGGGTATGTCGTCTTCTGTCAGCTCTTCATAGCGGTTGTAAATCTCCGCAGTTAGCAAAAGTTCCACAATTTTTACCTGATCCATTTAAACACCTCATCAACTATGGCTTCATCCAGTTTGGATACCTCGGTTCCCAGATTACCACCTCAGATCTCCATCAGTTAATGGATTTCCCACTCCACGACTTTTTCATATATCGAATTTAATTCCAGTTCAATCTGGTTTTCATCTTTTAAATCTTTTGCTCCGATTTGTTATTTTAAGTTCAGTGTTTCGCACAAGGTGGTGAAATTTTTATATTCTGCCATGGGATGAAACTCACATGAAAGTGCCATGGTCAAGAATCGCATCATGGCACTGTACTGCCTGCGGAAAATGCTGCAGGGAATACCGAGTACCCCTTACATTCTGGGAATACCTGAGATTTAGGAGCATAGGTGCTGTTGAAGAAAAAAAGGGTAAGTATTACCTGAGAAAGGTTGGGAAAAGGTGTCTTTTTCAGGATGGGAGGTTCTGTTCCGTTCAGAAAAGAAAACCGGTGGCGTGTCTTGTTTTTCCCTTTGTTGTTAAAAGCAGAGGTGAAGATTCTGCTCTGTTCTGGTACAACGACGAGGAGTATTATGTTTATGTGGACACATACTGTGAAAATGTTGTTTTGGGAAAACCAGATATTCAGCTTAAAAAAAGAATAATTGAGGCAATACAGATATCTACAGGAACAAGGAGGTTTTCTGAGGTTTTAACTTTCAGTCCTGCATTCGACCTCACTTTCAGTCGTGGAATGAACATGAGTAATAAAATTTAAGTTAAAGTATAAAATTTAGAATAAATTTAGAATATAAAGTTCCTTAAAATTCCTCTGAGACTCACGACGTTACCGATAACTATGATTGCTGGAGCTTTGATGTTCTCTCTTTTCGCTATCCCTATTATGTTTGATAGATTTCCTTCAATAATTCTTTGTTCAGGTGTTGAGGCTTTTTCTATAATAGCAACAGGGGTATCAGGGTCCTTCCCGTATTTTAAAAGAGTTTTAACATTTTCTTCGAGTCTTGAGACTCCCATGAGGATAACTATGGTTGCATTCATACGTGCCATTTCTTTCCAGTTTATTCTTCTGCCTCCTTCCTTTTCCCTACCTGTAACGAAAATTATTGCCGGGTCAAAATTTCTGTGATTCAGGGGGATTCCAGCAAGGGCCGGAGCCGCGATTGCCGATGAAACACCCGGAATTACGCTGAATTTTATACCTTTTCTGGCCAGAAATTCTGCTTCTTCTCCCCCTCTGCCAAATACGAATGGATCTCCTCCTTTAACTCTTGCCACAGTTTTTCCACTCTTTGCAAGGGCATATATTAGTTGATTAATCTCTACTTGAGTTTTTTTATGCCTCCCTGCCCTTTTCCCCACTTCAATTACCTCTTTACACTCCTTTTCGACAATGGCTTTTATTTGATCTCCAATCAAATCATCAACAAGAGCTACATCAGATTCTTTGATACATCTGAGGGCTTTGATCGTCAACAGCTCAGGGTCCCCTGGGCCAGCACCGATCAGATAAACTTTTCCAGTACCTTCAGTATCTACACTTTTTTCCACTTTTTCTACCTGAATACTAGCAGTTGATTTATTCATCCGATCAATCTGATCCATCCGATTTCACCGGTTTTCCTTAATCTCATTCGTCAAATTTTGGATCTCCCCTATCTTTTCCTTTACTTCCAGTGCAACTTCTTTAGCTTGGTGATGTGCAACCTTCTCATCCAGTTTTCTTTCAATTCTGACTCTTTCTTCGCCATCAAATGTCAGAATTTCGCAGATAATTCTGACGGAACCGTCTTCATACTTTGCATAAATTCCCGCTGGAACTGCACATCCAATACCAAGTTCTTTGAGTATCTCTCTTTCTACAGAGGCTTCAAGCATCGTTTCTCTATGGTTCATGAAGGATACAAGATCCTCCTCGCCTTTTCTTGTGACAACAGCGATTATACCCTGATTTGCAGATGGAACAAATAGTTCTGGACTTAATCTCTGGTAGTTTATTTTATCATCGATTCCCAGTCGTATTAAACCTGCTTCACCAACTATTATCGCATCATACTCTCCTTCTCGAAGCTTCCTCAACCTTGTATCGAGATTCCCTCGAATGTTTTTTATTATTACATCACTTCTGAGCCTTTTTATCTGAGCAGACCTTCTCAGACTTGAAGTACCAATTATAGCTTCTGAATCCAGATCTTCCAACCTCTCACCTGATGCACTTATAAATGCGTCAAATGGGCTCTCCCTCTGTAAAACAGCAGCAATTACAGTATTTTCGACCCTTTGAACCGGAATGTCTTTCATACTGTGCACAGCAATATCAATTTCTCCATCTGCAAGTGCCTCATCTATCGTCCTGACAAATGCACCAGCTCCTTTGAACTCATAAAGAGGTTTGTCTTTCATTATGTCTCCGGAGGTCTTGATTATCTGGATTTTGACCTCTTTTCCAGCTCTCTTCAAATGGCCAATTACCTTTTCTGCCTGAGCAAGTGCAAGCTTGCTTCCTCTCGTTCCTACAACAACTCTTTCAGGCATTTTGTTACAGCCCCTGCAATTTTTTCAGCGTCTGCCTCTGAATGGCTGTAGGATGTAAAGCAAGTTTCATACTGAGACGGAGGGAAGAAAATGCCATTTTCAAGAAGTTTCCAGAAGAATTTTATGAAAAGCTTGTTATCGAGCTTAAGTGCATCCTGATAATTGGCTGGTTTATCTCCAAAATAGACGCAAAACATTGAGGCTATTGATTCAACATTTACCTTAAGACCATTTTTTGTAATGAAATCTTCGATACTCTCTTTAATCCATCCAGTAAGCTCACCCAGATATCTATGTACACCATTCCTCTCCAAAAAACTTACAGCCGCATATCCGGCTGACAGTGTAAGAGGATTTCCACTGAAAGTTCCCGCCTGATATACTTTCCCTGCTGGAGCAACATACTCCATGATTTCCTTTCTACCACCGAATATTCCGCATGGCAACCCTCCACCGGCTATCTTGCCAAGTGTTGTCAGATCTGGCTTGATGTTGTAGAATTCCTGTGCCCCACCCAGGGAAACTCTGAAACCGGTGATGATTTCATCAAAAATTAAGAGGACATCGTTCTCTTCTGTTATTTTTCTGACCTCTCTTAAATAACCATTCTCCGGTAAAATTAACCCTGAATTTCCCATAATCGGTTCCATAATCAGCCCTGCAATCTCCTCACGATTCTTCTCCAGGAGATCTGAAAGTCCTTCGGGATCATTGAAAGGGACCTGGAGTGTATTCTTAACGAATTCTTCAGGTATGCCTGCAGAATTCGGTATTCCGTGGGTTGTCGCTCCGCTTCCCGCTTTAATAAGGACGGCATCATGTGCGCCATGAAAGCTTCCTTCAATTTTGATTATCTTCTTTCTTCCAGTGAAGCCTCTTGCAACTCTTATTACACTCATCGTAGCCTCGCTCCCGGTGTTCACGAATCTGACCATTTCCATGCCCGGGTATATCTCTCTTATTTTCTTTGCGTATCTTATTTCAAGTTCAACTGGCGTACCGTATAACCAGCCCTTTTCAATCTGCTCCCTGATAGCTTCCTTTACTACTGGATGAGCATGCCCCAAAATCAGTGGGCCGTATGCCAGGCAGCAATCGATGTATTCGTTTCCATCAACATCAAAAATTTTAGAACCCTCTGCATGGGATGTGTAAAATGGAAATGGCTTTACAGCTCTAACTGGGCTGCTTACACCGCCTGGCATAAGGTTCAGCGCTTCTTCGTACAATTTTTCAGAATTATCGAATTTCATGAGCTCACCTCATTTTTTCATTAACATCATTTTATCATTTTAAACTCTCAGCCAGCTCTTTGGCATGATATGTTATTATCAGATCAGCTCCAGCTCTTTTTATGGCAGTCAAAATTTCGTAGGCGATTGCTTTACCATCAATCCAGCCCATTTTCTCGGCTGCCTTTACCATGCTAAATTCCCCACTTACATTGTAAGCTGCAACAGGAATATTAAAGCTCTCTTTCGCTCTTCTTATTATGTCCAGATAGGCAAGTGCAGGTTTGACCATCACTATGTCTGCTCCTTCTATTATGTCCAGCTCTATTTCCCTCATCGCCTCATCACTGTTGTGGAAGTCCATCTGGTAGGTTTTTCTGTCCCCAAAGGAAAAACCGCTATCTGCTGCCTCTCTGAACGGGGAGTAAAAGCTGGAAGCATACTTTGCAGAATAACTCATTACTGGAATATCTTCAAAACCTTCAGAATCAAGCCTGGATCTGATAGCTCTCACCATACCATCCATCATGCCTGAAGGAGCCACGATATCTGCTCCAGCCTGAGCATGGCTCAGTGCAGTTTGGGCTATCAATTCAAGTGTAGGATCGTTGAGTATTTCCCCGTCTCTTACAACCCCACAATGACCGTGGGTTGTGTACTCACAGAGGCACACATCAGTAATTATTACAGCATCGTCGTGTTCTCTCTTTATGTTTCTCACAGCCTTCTGTATCACTCCATTCTCATCGTAAGCTGAACTTCCATTCTCATCCTTGTAAGATGGTATGCCAAAAAGAATGAAAGCCCTCAATCCCTTCTCAAGGCAACTTCCAATCTCTTCAGCAACATCGGTGAGTGGATGTCTGAAATACGTGGGCATTGATGGTATTTCAACAGGTTTTTTAATGTTCTCATCAATAAAAACAGGAACAATAAGATCTTTTTTACTAATTTCAACTTCTCTTAGAACTGGTCTCAGCGAATCCCTTCTCAATCTTCTCATTCTTATCAAGGGAAACTCCATAATCATCACCTCCAAAAAGATATTCCACTGAATCAATGAGTTCTGGCTTTCCGTTTCTGGCAGCCATCCTCAACCTGACCGTCGGCATCCTCAGATATTTTTTGATAAATGAGTTGGCAAACTCCTCTAGTACAGGCAAAATACTCTCATCAACACCATATTTTGAAGAGAGTTTATTAAAGAGCTCAATTATCTCCTCTCTCTTTATTCTTTCGGCAGAAGTATACATTATGCTTATCGCCCTATTGGCTCTTACTTCTTTGAGCATGTTTTTCAGGTTTTTGAGTTCATCATCAATAATTTTCTCAGCAAAGGGAATCCTCTCTTTTCTATTTTTTAGATTTCTCTCGCTGATACTTCTGAGGTCGTCTATTGTGAAAAGATGTATGCCAGGTATTTCGTCAGCTGATTCTTCGACATCTCTGGGGAGGGCAATATCAATAATCAGAAGACTATTTCCTCTCCTTTTCATTATTCTTTCAACGAGATCCTTTTTTATAACGAAATGGGGAGCTGATGTCGCTGATATAACAACATCAGATATCTCCATATATTCCTCAAGCTGATCAAATTTCACAGCCATTCCGCCAATTTGCCTGGCAAGCTCTTCAGCTCTCTCAAATGTTCTGTTGGCTATCAGGACTGTGCACGCTTTCTTGTTCGCTATGGATTTTGCAACTAAACTACCCATTTCACCCGCACCAATGAGAAGGACTTTTTTATCCTTTAAATCACCAAGTATATCCTCTGCCAGTTCAACTGCAGCAGAGCCTATGGAAATCGAACCCTTGTTGATTCCTGTGAACAATCTAACTTTTCTGCCTGTTTGAATGGCTTTGGAGAAAATAATGTCAAGAAACTCTCCAACCCCTCCAAGTCCCTTACTTAGCTGATAGTACTCTCTTAACTGGCCAAGTATTTGATCTTCACCAACCATGAGCGATTCAAGGCCTGAAGAGACCCTCAGAACGTGAAGGAGACATTCTTCATTCTTGAAATATTCTATGTGCTCCTCGCCAACTTCGAAAAATGAAGCAAGATTCTGAAGTGTTTTTATCGTTTCGTACCCAACCACGTATATTTCCACCCGATTGCAGGTTAAAAGCACAGCACATTCAGAGATGTTGGGATGTGAAAGCAGACTTTCTATAATCTTTCTCATATCTGTTTGCCAGGCTTTCTCAATAATTTCTACTGGAGCTTTTTTGTGAGAGATGACCATACATGAGATTTCCATATCTATCACCGAAATTCTGAAAGTGTAATCGTGATGTCTTTCATAAGTTCGAGGTGATTTATAACTTTAACCTTCTTCAGAGCTTGAGAGACTCTGATCGAGGCAAATAACTGAGTGATTATATTCTGTGAAGTGTGGGAAATTGATCAGTTTTTGCAAGATTTTTTGAGCTTTTTTGCATATTGGGTCTCGAGTTGTAATGGTGGGAAATTGGTCGCAAAACTTATACTCAATCATAGTAAAAATGCAAGCCCGGTATCAGATAAGTGAATTAAAATTAGATTCGAAGTAGAAAATGAAACAGGCTAAAAAATAATTCGCCCCCTCTTTTTCATGATTATAAGAAGTTTCTGGCCGTTTGGATCGTCACATATGTGTTTGCAATTTATGTAGTGAATTACTGCTTTGGCGAGAGCGTCCTTTGTTGTATCAGAATTAGTCTTCTTTTTTAGCTCCTCAATCGTATCTTTATTGAGAACAACCTTAGCTGCGATGAAATTGGAGTTATTTTTGTTTTTCATACTATCAGCCAATAATGATGGATATATTTTAATATTTAAAAGTTTCGTGGATGCATGAATTTGGTGTTGAAAGCTCGGAAGCGAAAACAGCTATTTAATACGATTTCCATAAATGAAATTGAAAAATTAGAGTGCCGTCTGACTGAGGATTTAAAATTTCAATAAAATCCAATAACTTTAATTTTCAAAATTAGCTCCTTACTCCAAGAATCGACTTTTGAGATCTCTGGAATCTTCTCCTCCTCTTACCCCTGGAATCATACTTTTGATTCGGCCCAGTAGGTTTATAATTCTGCCATTTGCCTGGAACCAATCTTGTCTGACCTTTTCTGCCTTTTATTTTAATCCATGTTGTTGTTCCTGTCTTACCCATAACCAGAAGCAATAAGATGCTTTTTAAAAACATTACGGTCATTTTTATGGCGTCAGATTTTGTTGGTGGTAGAATGGAATCGATCACATTTATAATCTACAGACATTATTGTTTTGTCGCATCAGAGTATTGAGTCTGTTATTGTATATTTTTCAGGGGGTTTGTATTTTATCTACCACAAAACGAAGTCCGGCAGCCTTGATAAGTCAATTTTGAAAGCTGAGTATTTCAAATTTTAATTCCTCATCAACAAGACTCCTTAACAGGCTGTCCAGCATGCTTTCCGTGCAAACAACAATTGAACCACACCCATGATGTGCAGCCTCAATACAAACCTCTTTAGATCCAAAAAATATGGGCTCGACCTTTATCTTCCTGCATGCAATAAGAGCTTCGATTCCCACGGCAACTACTATTTTTGTAGGATTGGACTTTATAAGCTTGGAGAATTTGTTATAATCTACTCTTCTGCTACCACCCTCTCCAACATCTGGGACTTTTACTATGATTATTTCTCCCTTTCTTGGAGGTTCAAAACCCTCTAAGGGTTTTATTAGCACATCCTCTCCATCATCTGCTGTTGTCATAGCAACCCCATTGCCCTCTTTTCCCTCCATTGCAAAAATGAGTCCATCGCTGTACCAGTAAGTTATTTTACTTCCAACGTCAATTTTCCCCTTTGCAATTGCAACGATGGATTTTGAATAGAGTTTTTTGACAAGCTCTTCGGAGAATATGTGTAGGTCAAAGAGATTCTTCGTTAACCACTCGATTCCCTTTTCTGTGACTTCATAAAATCCTTTGTGAACGACAGATATGAAACCATCGTTTATGAGTTCCTTAAAATGTTCTGAGATTGCCTGTGGAGTGAGGCGAAGTTTTTTTGCTATATCTCTCTGATTTACCTCCTTCTTTGAAGCAAGTTCAGATAAAATTAGGAGTCTCATGGTTTCTTTTCTGCTGAGCAAGACTTTCATCAAATCAAGTTATAGTTAAAATTTTTATAGTTTATCCTTCTGTGATCTCTTGAACTCTGATAGATTATAGCAAAATTTTTTTAAGAATTAATTGCTTTAATCAGATCATGAATGAGTTTCTTAACAGTGAGTTTTTCAGGCTTGTAGATCTAATGGCTGAAAAGATCATGAAGTTAAAGGGAGAACATGTTACAATCGTTCACCACAATGATGCGGATGGGATCTGCTCCGGGGCGATTCTTTCAAAGTTGTGTGAATTCCTTGATTTCTCTTCTAATCTAATCTGTATTGAAAAGGTGCATCCAGCAGTTGTTAAAGAAATCCATGAAAGATATGATGGGATTATCATTTACACTGATCTTGCAGGTCTTGCTGCAGATATGATAGATAAAATTAACGCGGACAGGAACACGGTGTTAATTATAGATCACCATCCAGCCAAGAGTGTTGATAGCGAACATGTTTTTGTTCTTGACCCTGAACTTATAGGAATTTCCGGAGATGTTTTTATCTCTGCCTCAACGCTCAACCTAATTTTCTGCAGGGCTATAAGTAAGGAAATGAACAAATATGCCTATCTTGCTGTTGTCGGTTCTGTAGGAGATTATCATGACAGAAGTGGTGGCGTGCTTGGCTTCGATCGGTTTGCACTGGATGAAGCGATTCATGCTGGTCAGGCCAAAATCAAAATAGAGGAGAATAAAGAGAGATATTTCATAAATTTCTTTGGGGAATATGCTGATGAGGTTGCCAAAAAGCTGACGAATCTTGGGGCTGTGGGTTATGAAAGCATGGGATACAAGAAAGGAATAAAGGCTTGTTTAGAGGGCTTTGATGAACACATACTAAGTGAGGTAAGGGAGCTTGAATCGTTGAGGATAAAGAAATTTAACGAAGCAATAGAATATTTGAAAAATGGTGGTCTTGTAACGGAAAAGTACACCCAATGGTTCCATCTTCATGATCGTTTCTCTCCAATGGGTGTTAAGGCTGTGGGTGAGTTCTGTCAGATTATTAAGGATATGGTGTTCCTGAAAGATGACAAGTACCTTATAGGCTTTCAGAACCTGCCTGAGAACATACCAGATATTGGAAAAATTGATTGGGATGCTGTAAAAATGAGTGGTAGAGCGCCTGTATTGCTCGAAAGAAGAATTTTGAACGGAAATGCACCTGGTCTGAACTTTCTCGTTCCAAAAGCGAGTGAGAAAGTTGGTGGATTTGCGGATGCCACTCATAAACTCGCAGCGGCAACAGTTATCGATAAAGGAAAAGAGAAGGACTTTATTTCAGCTTTTGAAGGACTTGTTGAGGAGCAAATCAGGTAACGAATCTATCAAATCAGTTCTTTTAGAACATCTTCCACTTTTCTATTTTTAAACAGGACCTCATATGTCCTTGTCAGTAATGGGAATTCATCTGAGGAAATCTTTCCGTTCATCTCAAGATCTTTTACGAGTTTATATGCTTTTTCAGCGGTTCCATAACCCTCTATTACCCCAACACCTCTTTTTCTAAGTTCTTCAAGTGCATGGGAAATAGATAACCCTCTACCAAGCAACTCTCCAAGCATCCCGTTTCTCCCTCCTCTGAATGTGGCTATGAGATCTCCAAACCCCGACAATCCGAAAACTGTGCTCTTTTTACCACCTGCAGCCTCCACAATCTTTGCAATCTCCTCTATTGCCATGGATGCTATAACACCCTTTAAATTACTCATCTCAACACTTTTATACTGTTCGTATCCCCTTATCCATGCTATGGCTATTGAATAAACATTTTTTAATGCGGAAGTAATTTCAGCACCTTTTATATCGTCCGATACAGCAACTCTGTAATATTCCGTAGTAAATATCCTGGCTATCATTCTGGCCAATTTGATATCGATACAGCTGAACACAACCTTCGTTGGTGCTTTTCTCGCAACCTCTTTTGCAATGGAAGGACCGGTTATTGCTACTGTTCTGTCAGTGAGATCGGTTTTCTCCTTCCAGATAGCCTCTGGAATTGTGAGGATGCTGTCTTTCAACTTTAAAAGACCTTTTGAAATGGTGATAAGCACTCTATCTCCTATTTTGTCCTTTATTTTTGTGAAAATGGGAATAACACCCTCAGTACTTACCGCAAGAAGAATTATCTCGGCATCACTTAGTGCCCGGTCAAGTTGATTGGGATAGGCTATTTCCATATCTGGAAGCTTAATACCCAGTCTTGGGTGTACTTTGCCTTTTTCAACAACTTTAAGAATTTCTATATCATATTCGGTTCCGTAAAGGCATATATCTATATTATTGTCGTAAAGTGGCACTGTTAACGCAGAACCCATCGCACCTGCACCAATTACTGCAACTTTCATAATTTTTGGTTATTTTCATTGTTGAAAAATTTTAACATTCTGGATTGATTATGTTGATATTTGTTAGATCTATTCTTAGACGTTGCTATTGTGCGTAATTTTCTTATAGTCTATCATTCAGCGTGAGCGTGGGTTAATTTGTATTGCACCGATTAATCTGTATTAGTGTTACATACATATGCAATCTAAGAAATATGTTTTGTTCGACCAATAAATTTTTTTACTGCTTCCTCCACTTTTTGGATGGGTGGGGGATCCTGATGCATAAAGAAGAGCTTGTATTTTTACATTTGACTTTGTTCCATATGAAAAGGTTTTTTGAAGAAGCAGGAATTGCAAACGGACATTTTTTGTCGTACGAGAAGCTTGGTGTTCAGCCTGTGCACATACACAAAAGCAAGGCCGATCACAAGAAAGCAATTATCACTCTTTGCAGAGGCATAACAGATATTTTCAGAGAAACGCCTCCTGAGGACGTCATGAAAAACCCAAAAATTAGAGAGCTACTGGAAGTCATTGATGGGGTCAAGTACCATTAGGTAAGCATCTTCTCCGTCTTTGTAATAGCCTGCGATCACATCAACAACTTTAAACCCCTTTTTTTTATACAGCAACTGAGCCATCTCGTTTGAAACCCTCACTTCGAGTATTACGCTTCTCTTTCCTCTCGATTTACATCTCTCGATCGCTCTGTCAAGAAGCATACTGCCTACACCATGTCCCCTGAACTCCTTTTTAACCGCAAATGAGATTATTTTGGAACTGCTATTCATATCCATAACAGCAATGTAACCTATGACCTTTCCACCAATATCTGCAACAAGAAGGTCGCTGCTGTAGGAGAGGTAGATAAAGAGATCATACGCTGGATTCTTCGGTCTAAATGCCTCCTCCTCTATTTTTAGGATGTCCTTAAAATCCTTTATGCTGTATTCCCTGATCATTACGGAGAGCACAAATTTATATCATCTTAAGGGTATTTAATTATATGGCATTTGAGGGTATTGCTGAATATATTATGAATAACTACCATGGTAAAATCGTGGAAATTGGTTCTGGCAATCTATTTGATGTGGCTTTAATTCTAAAAAATGCCGGTTATGATATCACATGTGTGGACATTCAGAATACTGATCCGCCAGGAATGCTTGAATTCGTGGTCGATGACGTAACAACCCCCAACTATGAAATTTATGAAGGATCGGAACTTCTGTACTCAATAAGGCCTCCCTATGAACTTTTTCCTTATATAATAGCTCTTTCCAGGAAAATAGGGGCTGATTGTTTGATAAGACCGCTGTTTGGTGAGACTCCGGAGAATGGAAAGCTTGTTAATTACAGGGGTGAGCATTTTTACCTTTTTAATTTCAGGAAAGTATAAAATCCTGGTTTTTTAGTGTGAATCACAGACTTCAATTGAAAGCATCAGCTAACCATTTAAAGTGTGACATGTCTAAAAGCACTCAAAAATAGTAGTAGTACTCTCCCTTGCTCTTCTGTTCTCTGTCAAGTCTGGAATTGAGCTTGTTAACCCTCGGTCTTCTGGTTTCCTCATCTCTTCTGAATGTGATCTCAAGGTTTGAAAGGAAGAGGTTCATTCCATCCTTCAGGTTTGTTGGTTTTCTGGAGATACCCCTCTTTCCCGGCTCCCCCTCAAAAACGATCAGCCTGTCAGAAATCATGTCGATGAGGTAGATGTCGTGATCAACCACAAATACGCTCTTCTTTGTGTTCAGGGCGAACCTCCTTATTATTCTTGCAGCTTCAGTCCTTTGCTCCACGTCAAGATGTGCTGAAGGCTCATCAAGTAGATACAGGTCGGCATCTCGCAGCAGACATGCGATTATTGCGACCCTCTGCAACTCACCACCACTCAGATCTTCCAGATTTCTATCCATGAGTTCTTCTATTCTCAGAGGTTTCAAGAATTCTGTTTTATAATATGATGAGTCAACCATTGGATTAATGCTCTTTAAAAACATCCGTACAGGCATACTGACATCTGCTTTGATGTATTGAGGTTTATAGGATGTTTTAAGCTCGAAATTCAGCTTTTTCTCATTATCCTCCATCACACCTGCAATAATTTTTACAAAAGTCGATTTTCCTGTTGCGTTTGGACCAACTATACCCAGAACCTCGGATGATTTTATATCTCCACTCTCGGCGAAGAGAGAGAACCCGTCAAGAGTTTTTTTAAATGGAGGGTATTCTAAGAGAATATTTTCCAACTCGCTCTCTCTTGGCTGGAAAACTTCAAATTCGATTGGTTTATCCCTTATTCTTATGTTCTCCTCAGCCAGATATCCTCTGAGGTACTGATTAATCCCTACTCTAACTCCTTTGGGATTTGTAATAACACCATAAACCGCGGGTTCACCATAGGAGATGTGGACATAATCTGCCAGCATATCCAGGATTGCGATGTCATGTTCCACAATGAGTACAGGTTTTTTCTCTGCTCTCTCTCTTATAACCTTTGCAACAGATGTCCTCTGGTAAATATCCAGATATGAGGTGATCTCATCAAGAAAATAGAAGTCAGCATCCCTCAATAAGCATGCTGCAATTGCCAGTCTCTGGAGTTCACCACCACTCAGATCTTTTACTTCTCTCCTGATAGAATTTTTAAGTTCCAGTTTTTCAACCATCTCGTCAAGTTTTCCAATCTCGTCGGCTTTTGATAGCAGATCTATGGCTTTTCCTTTATAGACTTTTGGAATCGCCTCAATATACTGGGGTTTAAGGCTTGTTCTTATTCCGGATGCAATTCCCTTTAGATAATCAAGAAGTTCAGTACCCGAGAATCTTTCGAATATTTCTTCCCATTCCGCACTTTCCCTGCCAAGATTTGGTTTAAGCTGACCTGACAGTATTTTAACGGCCGTTGTTTTTCCAGTTCCATTGGGACCAAGTAAACCCACGACATGACCTTTTTTGGGGATTGGAAGATTGTAGAGCACGAATTCATTCTCACCATATCTGTGAACTTCCTTTCCTTCCAGTTCATGGGGCAAACCAACTATAGCTATCGCTTTGAAGGGACATTTTTTGATGCATATCCCGCATCCCACGCAAAGTTCCTCTGAAATTATCGCTTTATCCTTTATAACTACAGTCTCATCTCCAGTTCTAACCTTTGGGCAGTATTTTACGCATTCCTGGCTGCATTTCTGGGGTTTGCACCTATCTCTGTCAACAACAGCAATCCTGAACTCCCTCATTCAGGTTCACCTTATAAATTTAAAAGAAGCGTCCAGGTTATGTACCAAGTTGTGAAGGTTATAAAACCCAGTCCAGCCCAGTCCTTACCCTGGGGTTCAATTTCAAATTTAGGTAAAATAAATTTATTTAAATAAACAAAGACCGTCAAAATAATAATACCAGCAGGATCCCGCGATCTCATATCTCCAGTAATGTAAAATGAGACAATTCCAGCTAATATGCCCAGCAGGAGTGGTAAAAATGTTTTAATGACCTCTTTTTTGTGGTCAACCTCAATGACTATCTGTTTTTCTTCAGTCTTTTTGCCCTCCTTGATGCTTATTTTATCGTCTTCTTTTCTCTCCTGCTGCTTTTTCCTCTCCTTTTTTCCCGACTTTTTTGCCATTGGAATCACCCGTCATCTAAAGGATGGCCTCTCTGAGAGTAACATAGGTAGGGAAAGGGGTTTATATGGCTTTCCTTCACATTCAAGTTTTATCCTCTCTATGAGTTCTTCAACTGTAAAACTTTCCTTTTTCTGAGTTTTCGTGGTGGACTCCTGTCTGATTGTCACGGTAAGTATACCTTCATTTACTTCTCTCTCACCTATTACTGCGATGTAGGGAACCCATTCAGTTGAAGCATCTCTAATTTTCTTGCTCAGTGTCTCATCTCTATCATCAACATCTACTCTTATTCCGGCACCCTTTAGCATTTCTGCAATCTCTACTGCTCTATCGACATACCTCTTTGAAACCGGAACGATTCTTACCTGTGTTGGAGATAGCCAGACAGGCAGTGATGGTAGGATACCCTTCTCCTTCTCCATGTATGCCTTTTCAAGCATGGCATATATGCACCTCTCCACCGCTCCACTCAACGAGCAGTGAAGTATGTAAGGTCTCTTTTTCTGCCCATCCTCATCCACATAACTGATCTCGTACCTTTCTGCATTTTCTACGTCTATCTGGACAGTACTCAGTGCTGACGCTTTCTCAAGAGAATCGACGAAATTGAACTCAAATTTGAGAACGAAGTAGAAGAATCTGCTATCCCACATCTCGATCAAAATGGGTTTCTTGAGGATATCTACAAGGCTGTGGATGAATTCTCTGTTGTTCTCGTAGAAATCTCTGGTTACCCTTACGGCTATTTCATAGTTCTCCGGCTCAAGTCCAATACCTCTGAGCACCTCGACAGAAAGCCGATACTGGTTTATGAACTCCTTTTTGGATTGTTCAATATCCTTTGCAATCGTATGCATATCCGGCATTGTAAATGCTCTAAGTCTTCTCAAACCAACGAGTTCACCTCTCTGCTCCTTCCTGAAGGAGTATCTTGTCAGCTCGTACATTTTAAGTGGCAAGTTCTTGTAGGTTATAACTGCGTCATGTTTCATGAGAAACTGGCCAAAACATGCAGCAAATCTGAGGAAAAATTCTCTTTTGTCACCCTGAATAATGTACTGGCGTGCAGGAAATCTCTCAAGGTACTTTCTCAGAGTTGGATGGGCTCTGTCGTACATCAATGGTGTCTCAACTTCCATCGCTCCATACTGGATGCATTTCTCGGTTATGTAGGTCTCGAGTAGGCTTTTAATCAGCCGGCCCTTTGGGTAGTATCTCATGTGCCCTGAATCGCTTGCAGGTTCGTAGTCAGCTATCTGCAATCTCTGCATGTACTCCACATGGGGTGGGATTCTATCTACAGCTCTTTTTTTGGCAATCTCATAGTTCACGAACTTTCTCAGGTTATCGTAACTGGTAAAATCAAATTTCTCAACTTCTACAAGCTCTTTGTCCGGAGTGAGAATGTACCAGTAACTTACAACCTTCTCCTCTGCTTTCAGAGCTTCGGTGAATTCTTTCTCTTCTTCAGCAGCGGCCTCTACTTTTTCAGGAGATATTTCTCTAGAGAGCTCGCTCAAAGGATGACCTTTACAGGAGATTCTGAAGGATTTATACCATCCAAATGGTGCCCTGTAAACCTCTTTAACCTCCGAAAGATTCTTCAGTTTCGTCTCTATTTTTCTGAGAATTTCAGTTCCTGTTTTGGGATCAGAAAGGTTTGAGGAGAGGTGAGCATAGGGATAGATCATCACCCTTTCAGCATTAACCTTTAAGAGAACATCTTTTATCTCATCAACCGCTTTTTCAGCAACATTTTCATTATCTCCTTTTTCAACAGCCGTGAAAACAACAAGAACCTCATCAACCCTTTTACTCTTTTCCTCAACAGGTTCGGCTACCTGAGTTTTCTTTTTGACTTCATATTCCATGAAATCAGCATGAATGAGCAGAAGCTTCATGAAACAGCAACTTATAAGAGGGGTATTAAATTTTTCTATCTGTTACTTATTTGCTGTCTTTATCGTCTGGAAATTTTCAATTACCTAATCGGATTTATCGATCTTGTCTCAGGATTTCTGTAATTTTTGATCTCAAATTTTTTAGTTTCTCAGCAAATCCAACGACCTCTCCAACAACAATAAGTGTGGGCCCTTTCAGGTTATGCTCTTTTATTATCTTTGAAACACTCTTTAAGTCTCCAAACAGAGTCCTTTCCTTTTCTAAGGTTCCGTTCTCTATAACAGCGACGGGAGTCTCAGGTGGCCTTCCTTCCTTTATGAGATTTTTACATATTTCTTCGATTTTGTCTTTTCCCATCAGTATAACAATCGTCCCCTCAAGAAAGGTTTTTGACCACCTCTTCACGTCTTCTCTGCCTGTTACGATAAGGATGGATGATGAAAGCTCAGGATGGGTTAAGGGAATTCCTGCACTTGTTGGAACTGCACTGATTGAACTAACACCGGGAATAACCTCAAAGGGTATGCCTTCTTTTTTAAGAAATTCTGCCTCAACACATCCCCTTCCAAACACGTAGGGGTCTCCACCCTTGAGCCTGACGACCTTTTTCCCATCAATGGCAAATTTTTTCATCAGGCTGTTTATCTCAGTCTGCCTATCTTCTCCTCTTTCCCTGCTATCTTTCCCGGCATAGATCAATTTTTTATTTGTTTTTTTTAGAAATTTGACAATTTTGTCGCCTACGAGCTTGTCGTAGAGTATAACGTCAGCCTCCTCAATCACTCGGAGTGCTTTGAGGGTTAAAAGTTCCGGATCACCTGGTCCAGCTCCTACAAGATACACTTTTGTATCATTTCTGATGAATTCTGGCAGTTTAACCACCTTTCTCTAAATCAGGTTTAAAAAATCAAATAAATCTTTTGGTAAATATGCATTCGTGATGACCTGCATTTAAATTCAAATAATTAAAAATTGGATAAATTAGATCATTCAACCTCTTTAAAAAAGCACTTCGAAAGACTTATATATTCTTAAAAAGTAGCAAAACCCGTATAAGGGGGTGAACTAATTTGAGCAATGAAGAATTTCCTCTGCTTAGTGAACTGAAGAAAGGGCCTTGGCCCAGCTTCGTTAAAGAGATAGAAAAGACCGCAGAGAAGAAACCAGAGATGAAAGATCTTCTGAAGCAGTTAGAGAGGAGCTATGAAGACAAGATTACGTACTGGAAACATGGAGGTATCGTTTCTGTTAAAGGATATGGTGGTGGAGTTATCGGAAGATATTCCTTCTTAGCAAAAGAATGCCCGGGTGTTGCTGAGTTCCACACAATGCGTGTAAACCAGCCGGCTGGGTGGTTCTATACAACAAAGGCTTTGAGAACGATTTGCGACATCTGGGAGAAATATGGTAGTGGTTTGACCAACATGCACGGTTCAACTGGAGACATAATTCTGCTGGGTACAACAACTCCGAATTTACAACCATGTTTCAATGAACTTGCGAAGAATGGTTTTGATCTCGGTGGTTCTGGATCGGCTCTCAGAACTCCGAGCGCATGTGTTGGCCCGGCAAGATGTGAGTTTGCGTTGATAGATACACTGGACATCTGTCATGAGCTCACTGTAACATACCAGGATGAACTTCACAGACCAATGTGGCCATACAAGTTTAAGTTCAAGGTCGCTGGTTGCCCGAATGATTGCGTAGCATCAAAGGCAAGGTCAGACTTTGCGATTGTTGGAACATGGAGAGATGAGATCAAGGTTAATAATGAGGAAGTGAAGAAGTATGCCGAGCAGGGCGTAGACATCAAAGTACAGGTTGTTGACAACTGCCCAACAAAATGTATTGAATGGGATGAAGAGAAGAAAGAGCTTAAAATTGATAACTCCAACTGTGTTAGATGTATGCATTGTATAAATGTACTTCCAAAGGCCCTGAGACCAGGAGATGATAGGGGAGCAGTCATTCTTATGGGTGGAAAGGCTCCAATCCTTGAAGGTCCGGTCATGGGATGGGTAGTGGTTCCATTCATGAAGCTTGAACCTCCATATGATAACCTCAAAGAACTTGCAGAAAACGTTTGGGACTTCTGGGATGAAAATGGAAAATTCAGGGAAAGACTTGCTGAGTTGATTGAGAGAGTTGGAATGATGAGATTCCTTGAAGCTATAGGTGTAGAGCCAGATCCAAGGCAAATCAAAGAACCAAGAACCAATCCGTTCTACTTCTGGAAGGAAGAGGACCTCAAGCCAAGAGTTGACCCATGGGAGATTTGGAGAAAGGCTGAAAAGGAGATGTAAAGGAGGTGTGTTAAATGTCAAGCGAACCTGTTGAGGAATATATTAGTGATATCGGACCTCCACACTACAGTGAGATGCTTCCCCCGGTAATTAAGAACAACTATGGTAAGTGGAAGTATCACGAGGTTTTGAAACCCGGTGTGCTTTTGCACGTTGCAGAGAGTGGAGATAAGGTTTATTCTGTTAGAGTTGGGTCTCCGAGATTGCTGAGTGTTTACACGATCAAGGAAGTATGTGACCTTGCAGACAAGTACTGTGATGGATATCTGAGATTTACAAGCAGGAACAATATAGAATTCCTTCTAACGGATGAAAGCAAGATCGATCCCCTGATCGAGGAAGTCGAAAAATTGGGATTCCCCGTTGGTGGAACCTGGGATACTACCAATGCTAAATATGCTCTTTCGAATATAGTACACACCCAGGGATGGATTCACTGCCACACTCCAGCTATTGATGCATCCGGTCCTGTTAAGGCACTGATGGATGAACTGTTTGACCACTTCAAGAACATGGATCTACCAGGCCTGTGCAGAATCTCAATTGCATGCTGTCTGAACATGTGTGGTGCAGTTCACGCATCTGACATCTCTCTGGTTGGTATTCACAGAACTCCGCCTGTAGTTGACGATGATGTCGTCAGAAGAACCTGTGAACTTCCATCAACTGTGGCAGGATGCCCAACTGGAGCACTCAGACCCGACATGAAGAACAAGACAATTAAGGTTGATGAAGAGAAGTGTATGTACTGTGGTAACTGTTACACAATGTGTCCTGGAATGCCACTTTTCGACCCGGAGAACGGAGGAGTTGCTATCCTCGTAGGTGGAAAACTTTCTGATGCGAGAAGCCCTGCAAGACTCTCGAAAGTTGTAGTTCCATATCTGCCAAACAACCCACCAAGATGGCCAGAGGTTGTTGACACAATAAGGAGAATTCTCGAGGCTTGGGCCGCTGAAGCAAAGCCACATGAGAGGATTGCCGAGTGGATTGACAGGATTGGTTGGGAGAAATTCTTTGAAAAGACTGGAATCGACTTCAGAGTTCAGGTTATCGATGACTTCAAAGGTTCAAGATGGACATTCAGGACAACAACCCAGTTCAGATGGTGAATATTTAAATAATTTGAAAATAAACATGCATGGGTGAATCTAATGTCAGAGTTTGACGAGGAAACAAAGCAAAAAGTTTTAGAAAGGCTTGCACAGAAACCGTGGTCTACAAGGGATCTTGCGAAAATCCTCAAGATGAAGAAGAAGGAAGTTGACAAAATCTGCAAGGAATTGATTGCGGAAGGTAAGGCAGCATACTGGTCTTCTGGATCGACAACATATATAACAACCAAAGAAAAGCTTGAAGAAATGGAAGCCAAAAGAAGGTAGGTTGGCATTTGCTGACCCAGATTTATTTATTTTTGTTTTTATTTTTGTTTTATTCTGCAAATTTGCCTTGTGTAATATGGGTTTTGTTGAATCCCATATGCAGTCTAAGTCTTTATTAAAATCGAGCTGCTCCGAGCTGAGAGTTTGACTAAATATCTGAGCTGCTATAAATAACAAAAAAGTTAAATATCTCGAAAATATCGATGCATCAGTTTTCGGAGGTGATAGTTATGACGGAGATAGTTGTAGACAAGGATGCATGTGATGGTTGTGGGGAGTGTATTGCAGTCTGTCCGGAAAGTGTTTATGATTTCGATGATGATGGAAAGTCGGAACCTGTTAACATGGACGACTGCTCTGAATGCTGTTCATGTGTTGAGGTCTGCCCAAACAGCGCAATTACCGTAGATGCCTGCGAGTAAGCAGGTTGATTTTTTTATTGTTTTGTGCATAGCTCAGCAGTTATTATTGATTTTTATTAATTTTTCGCAGTCATTAATTGACCTGAGCTGTGGCTATATACTGATAAATCATTTTTGTGACTAGAATATTGCTTTAGACGGTCACTTAGGTGACTAAAAAGATGATTAAAACTCAGATGACTACTTAAATGACTAAAAAGATGGTTAAAAATAAGAATAAAAGTGTTTGGTAAGCCTGTACTTATTTAGTTCCGTAGTTCTCCCAGAGTTCTGGAGATGTATGGCAACTCCAGCAGTTTGGTTTCACTCCGGCATATGCATGACATTTGTCGCAGAACTCCACCTTGCTCGTGTGGCACTCGAAACAGGTTTTGATTGAAATGTTATATGTTGTGCCATATGTATCGCTTGTGTACTGTCTGATGCCTTTTCTGATTACGCTATCCCTCCACTCTTTGAGAAGAACCATGTGGTTTTCACTCATCCATTCTTTGCTCTCAACACACTGATCTCCTTTGGGTTGTTGGAGCTCAGGAAGCTTTGCGCCAAGCCCGGCTGTTGCTGTATTGTAAAAATATGGAAAGAAAAAGAACCCGATAAATATCAGCAGCACTACAATAAGTGGTGTCTTGCTCATACTTCCACCTCCAGATACTCTCCAAGTGGATTACCTCTCAGGTCAGTGTCTCTCTCGATCTCTCCTTTCATGATCATTGCATTTGCGACCATCTCTGTAACTCCACCCATCTGAACTGGAAGTTTCCAGTATTTCAGCAGAGTTGGGAATGCAGCTCTGTCAATGGCACATGCGGCGGTGATGTGGTTAACTCCATACTTCTTGTACACGTACTTGAGTGCCATGGCTCTTGGCATACCTCCGCGCATCCTTAATTCCATGAGCTCATCAGCAAGCAATCCACCACCACTTCCACAGCAATAACTCTTCTCTCTTATCGAATGGTCTGGCATGTCGTAGTAGTAGTTGCATACTTCTCTGAGTACAAATCTTGGTTCCTCAAAGAGCCCCATCCCTCTTGCAATATTACATGAGTCATGGAAGGTAACTTTTAGGTGGTCGTTTCTGCTTTTGTCAATCTTCAGCTTTTTGTGCTTGAGAACATCAGCAAGGAACTCCAGAATGTGTACCATCTTTGTACTGGAAGCGTTCTCGAATTTTGTTCCTGTTACTGGGTTAACTGGTTCTTCGAGCACCTTCAGCGCATCAGCATATGTATCGTCTGCGAATGTTGGCATATACTGATGCACAATCCTCCACATGTGTCCACATTCTCCGCCAAGTATCCATTTGACTCCAAGCCTCTTTGCTTCTTTGTAGATTTTCTGGTTAATTTTCTTTGCAACCTCAAATGAGTGGAAAAACCCGAAGTTTCCACCTTCAGCCGCATACGTGCTCATCGTGTAGTCTATTCCGAGTTCGTGGAATACCATCAGATAACCTATGAATGTAAACCAGTGTGGCTGGGCGAAGTAGTCTCCTGATGGTGTGACGAACAGTATCTCAGCTCCTTTCTTGTTAACCGGTACCTCTACATCTACTCCTGTAATCTCTTTGATATCATCGACAGCATACTGGATTGAGTTTACAACTCCTCCGGGGTTAAGTCCAAGGTGGTTACCTGTTCTTACACAGGCTGCTGCCGAAATCAGAGTAAATTTCTGGCTGATTCCTATCGAATTGAGAAGTTCTCTTGCGAGCATTGTAATCTCTGCAGTATCTATACCGTACGGGCAGAAAACAGAACACCTTCTGCATTCTGAGCACTGGAAGTAATAGAGATACCATTCCTTGATCACATCCTCTGTAAGCTCTCTCGCACCAGCCCACTCTCCGAATACTTTACCCGATTTTGTGAAGTATCTTCTGTAAATAGATCTCAAAAGCTCAGCTCTGATAACAGGCATATTCTTTGGATCTCCCGTTCCAATATAGTAATGGCATTTATCTGCACACGCACCGCATCTCACACAGATATCCATGAACACCTGAAATGATCGGTACTTCTTTCTGAGCTCGTCCATTTTGTTTATTATGATCTCTTTCCAGTTGGGTGGAAGTTTCCAGTCCTTATCTAACGGGTTCCACTCTCTTGGATAGGGAAGGTTGAGATATTCCTGATCCCTTAAAGTTGCGGAATAGCTGTAGAAACCTTTTTTCATCTCGGTTGTGGGCTTTAATATTTCCTTCCAGTTTGAATATTTCTGAATAATCTCGAATTTCTCTTTCTCATCAAATTTCTCTTCCTGCATCATTACACCTCCTCTTCAGGTCTCACTACGTATCCCATGCTTGCAATATCTTCGTAGTCGTCCTTGAAATTCTCATAAAATTCGTCATAATCTACACCTTTAACAGGATAATTCCATGGGTTGATGTGTCTCTGGGCTCTGCTGTTATTGGCCATGTTTCTTGTTGGGCTGAAAAACACACCTGCTGAATGCATGAGCTTGCTGAATGGGAAGTAAGCGAGCAATGTGGATACGAACAGCAGATGAAGCATAAACAGCCAGTGAAGGTTGGGGCTTGCTGGTGGGTTGAATGAAAGCAATCCCTGTGCAAGTTCTTTTACATGAGCCACGTCTACCGGGATGACGTATCTCATAAGCAGGCCTGTGGTTACCACACCTAAGAGAAGTATTAGAGCAACATAGTCTGATGGTAGAGATAGTGTCCTCTCTCTTGGGAAAGCAACCCTTCTAAACAGCAGATAAAGCAGTGCAGCCAGTAGAATAATTCCGGTGATCATAATATTGACAACGTGGGGCTGGAAATAGTCTGTGTGGAATTCTAAGAACCCGTCCAGCTTTGAAATAGCCATTACAAACCATGGAACTGGTTCAAGGAAAAACCTGAAGTGCCTAAGGAGCACTATCAGCAATGACCAGTGGAATGCAATTCCGAAAACCCATAGCCATTTTGTGTTCACAGCCGTCTGTCCTGGAAGCTCGTATCTGACATTTTTGAAGAGACTTCTGAAGAAGAAAACTTCCATGAATATTCTTCCAGCAGTCTCCCACCAGGTAAATGGACTGTCAAATCTATCTATGACTGTTCTGTTTATCCATGGTAGTGATTTCTGCTGTCCTGATGTTGTGGTGATATTGAAGGGGACTGCACTTTTAGACCAATTAAAAACCCTGTAAAGCACACCCACCACAAATATGAAGGCAGCAGTGTAAGGGATTAAAACACCAACTACTGTTCCTAAAAGACTCATTCTTCCACCTCCGCACATGCCATATCACATGCGGCTTTGGAAATTTTGTGCTCTTTCTCAGCATGGCTGCAGCACTCATCAAGGTTTTTGAA
This sequence comes from Archaeoglobus sp. JdFR-24, assembly GCA_002011215.1. The sequence goes on along the minus strand of MTML01000064.1, from coordinate 90,841 downwards.
TACTGCATCACAGAGCTCACATACGTACTCTTTCTCCTCCTCGACAACCTCTTCTTCAACTTCAACCGCTTCCTCTTCAACAATTTCTGGTTCCTCTGGTTCTGGCTCGGATGTTTCAAGGATAACAGCAATACCTACCTTTGCGAGCAGTGTGAATACCAGAATACCAACTGCCCACACTCCAAGGGCTATCAGCGACTCAGGAAGGGATGGCCAGTACTCCACCACTGTTCCTACCTGTGACGGAATGTAACCAGGGACGATGAGTCCCATTCCCTTGTCAATCCACACTGATGTGAAAATGAGCACAGATGCGGTGGCGAGATATCTGGGCTCTCTTCTGACTTTTGGATAAATCAGCATCAGAACTGCAATTATTCCAAGTGCCAATGATGTCCATATCCATGGAACAAGTCTGTTGTAGACATGACCTCCCTCCTCGATTCCGAAGTACAGGTAGTTAAAGTGCTCAAGGTGGAGTGGATGCTGGGCATAGTATGTTGTGAAAAGCTCAACCCCAATCATGAACAGGTTTGTTATCATCGCAAAAGTGGCTATTTCTGCAATCTTCCTTATTGCATCCAGTCCAGGGTCGAATCTGGTGAATTTCCTCAACACGAGTGATGACAGTATAAGTAATGAAGGTCCTGAGGCAAAAGCGCCGGCCAGGAATCTGGGTGCCATTAAAGCAGTATTCCAGAATGCCCTTCCGACCAGACCACCATAAAGAAACGCAGTCACGGTATGGATGCTTATTGCCCATGGAATAGCGATGAAAATCAGTATTTTAAGCCAGGTTGAATATCCCTTGCCTTTCTCTTTTGCAGAAAGCACATTCCATGCAATTACTATGTTTAAAAGCAGATAACCAAATAGAACGATGAAGTCATAGAACATGACTGAGTTAGGTCTGGGATTCAGCACAAGATTGAGAACTCTATCAGGCCTACCGAGGTCAACCATTATGAAAAGAATACACATAATAACAGCCGAGGCACCAAGAAACTCACCAATCGTTGTTATATTTTTGAATTTTTTGTAATCGTATATGTATGCTGGAAGCACAACGATAACCGCTGAAGCAGCAACTCCGACAAGGAAGGTGAAGTTAGCGATATAGAGTCCCCATGAAACCTCTTTGCTCATTCCAGTAATGGTTAAACCTGTTTGATACTGGTGGTAATATGCAGCACCTCCAATTGCAATAAGAATTACAAGAAATGTAATCCAGCTCCAGTAAAGTCTGCCTCCTCTAAATACTTGCTCAATCATTCATTATCACCTCATATCAGGTAGTAAAGCTTTGGTTCAGTCCCGAGATCCGGTTTTCTTCTGATTGCATAGTGCTCTCTGAGTATCTTTGAAACCTCAGATTCCAAGGAGTTCAGATCTCCGAAAATGAACGTCCCTTCGGAAGCCTTTACACATGCGGGTTGCATTCCTTTTTCAAGCCTCTCAACGCATAAAGTACACTTCTCTACAACACCCTTTGTTCTTGTTGGGAAGTCTGGGTTTAGCTCCTTTATATAAGGTCTTGGATCACGCCAGTTGAATGATCTCATTCCGTAAGGACATGCAGCCATACAGTATCTGCACCCTATGCATCTGTGGTAGTCCATCATCACTATGCCATCTTCTCTTTTCCAGGTTGCGTTTGTTGGACAGACTTTTGTACAGGGTGGGTTGTTGCAGTGGTTACATAAAACAGGAATTTCTAAATCCTCAACAACCTCCTCAAGAAATTCGTGATGCTGTTCTGGAAAAGCCTGTTCGAACTTTATTGGCCAGATCCATTCCACTCTGTCTTTCGGATTTGGAAATACTGGAACATTGTGCACTTTCTTGCAGATATCATAGACCTCTTTTCTCTTCCATTCTGGCAGTTCGTTGAATTTTTTCAGATCAATCACCATGCCCCATCTGATCCTTTCTTTGTCCTTTATTACTGGGGATTGGAAAGTAGCCAGAACTTTCTCTGCCTGACTTGCGGTTAGTGCAATTCCTGCAAACGTCGAACCAGCCATAATCAAAAATCTGCGTCTTGTAATCATCTATTATCTACCTCCGTTACATCAAAGGGGGGAACCGCATAGGTCTTCTTGTATTGTGTTTGAGAGACTCTGTATGGTTTGTATATTTTATAAAAGCTCACTTGGGTCAAATGATTGCTGTCTATTGAAATGAGCCCCATTCTTCTGCATCCCCCCGTATCTTATATAACCTGCTACACTTGTTTTTTAGGTAACAATATTTTATGGAATGGACTGTATTAGCTTAGAATATTAAGTTTTTGGTTTATGGAATTTTTAGAAAGATTGGTTTATGGAGATACTTGGAAAGATCAAACAGGAATAGAATAAATAATATTTGACAATAAAACTGACAGTTTTGAATTAGTGGTCCAAACATTCTAATACTTTAAAAACCTATGATAGTTCATACAGATATTTTTAAAGTATTCTCTGTCACATCTTGGTCTCAGGTCTTGATTTAATTATGATAAAACTGACTAAAATTAAAAGAATTAATTAGTTGAAATACTCCGAAAAACTTAATTGAATTACCGTAAATTATTTATTCGAAGAGCTCAAGCAAAGCCTAACTAATGGGGGTGAATAAATATGCCTGAGATTGAAGTTAAAGGTAAGAAACTTCTGCTTGATGAAGATGGGTTCCTTCAGGACTGGGAGCAGTGGGATGAAGAGGTAGCAAAGGCTTTAGCCGCTGATGACAGGTGGACTGGAGCAAAAGTGGAGCTTACAGATGAGCACTGGGAGATAATTAGATTTTTGAGAAACTACTATGAGAAGTATGGTGTTGCTCCCCCAATCAGAATCCTTGTCAAAGAGGTTAAAAAAGCCTTTGGACCAGAGAAAGGAAATCTGAAATACCTTTACAAGCTGTTCCCACAGGGGCCAGCAAAAGATGCGTGCAGAATAGCTGGTCTGCCTAAGCCAACAGGCTGTGTCTGACCTTCAGATATATTTCCCTTAGGTTAACATTAACCTAAACTATTTTTTGATTCCTGATTTTTTGGCTTGATGTGGGATGGATTTGCTGGTTTAGTATTTTACTGGCTTTGATCATTGACAATTAAGCAATTAAATTTAAATTTTAAAAAACTGGCAAACTCTTTTTATCTCAAAATAGTAAGTGGGGTAGATTATATATATGATAATTGAATGTTTTGTTATTATGGATCTACAGAAAAAATCAGATGAAGCGCAGAATTCTGGCGAATTTAAAAAAAGGAGAAAGAAAGTAAATCTCATCTGTTCGAGAAACACCATAGATGGTGTTTATCCTCCACTCATACTCGCGATAAATGCTGCACGAGAGGGAGCTGAAGCTAAAGTGTTTTTTACCTTTAGTGGTATAGAAGTCATATTGAAAAAGAATTTTCAAAACAATCTGAAAAATGTGAAGTACTATATGCCCGGCTTTATTGGAGCGATTCCAGGAATGGCCAGTTTAGCAACCTGGATGATAAAGAAAAAAATAGTCAATGCAAACCTCCCAACTGTTGTTGAACTGGTGGAAATGGCACAGTTGGAGGGTGTTAAGTTCATTGCATGTCTGATGACTATGGATATGATGGGTATCAAAAAAGAGGATTTGATTGATGATTGCGAAATTATGGACGCAAACCAGTTTATGAAACTGGCACTTGAATCCGACATCAACATGTTTACATGATCTTAAATTGTACTTTAAATTGAACTTACATTATGAACTAATCCAATTCTGAGCTTCCTCAGAACATCAGTCAGACTTCACTCTTCAAATTCTGTATAAATCTTTCAACGAATTTTGGATAGCTGAGAAAGTTCAGGTGTATATAACACGCCAATGTATTATACTTGAGAATCCCGTCATTCTTTCCGTCGACTCCTCTTCCTCTGAAGACGCTAAAGGCGAATTTCAGCTCTCCTTTCGGAATCACTCTTGAGTAATGGAACTCATGTCCCCTCATAACATCTCCTTTTTCACTAATTGGGGAATCTAATTTTGATTCATATATTGTGTATCCCAGTGCATGAAACTTCCTGTTCATCTCAGTTGAAAATGGTAGAAATCCAATCATGTCGAATTCTCCGGACTCAGTTATTATGGATTCTCCCAGATACATTAAACCCCCACATTCTGCATAAACTGGTTTCTTTAACTCGCAGAACTCAAAAATGCTTTTTCTTAAACTTTTGTTTTTTTCCAGCTCTTCAGCAAATACCTCAGGAAATCCTCCTCCAATATAGAGTGCATCGATATCTGGAAGATGTCTATCCTTGAGTGAATCGATAACACTGATTCTTAAACCTCTTGCAGCAAAAGCATCTAAGTTATCTTGATAATAAAATGAAAAAGATTTATCCATCACTATTCCGAGATTACCAGTGATTCTATCTTCTGATAAAAACAGCGGATTTGGTTTTACCTCCTCAAGTGGTTCGGCTGAATGGGCGATCTGGATTATTCTGTCCAGGTTGAGATATGTTTCCACTATATCTGCTACTTTGTCGAATATCGATTCGAACTCATCTCTTTCATGTGCGGGAATGAGTCCTAAGTGACGATATGGCATATCTATATCTGATCTTGGTATCGTTCCGAGAACTTCCACCTTTGCAAGCTCCTCTACTGCTTTTCTAACTCTTGAGGCATGCCTTGGGTTCCCCGTTCTGTTCAGTATAACTCCTTTCAGGTCAAGCCCCCTATCAAACTCTTTGTATCCATAGATCATCGCTGCTGCCGTTCTTGACATTCTTTCAACATCTGCAACGAGTAAAACCGGAGCCCTGAGAATTTTTGCAATGTGTGCAGTGCTTCCCTCCTCACAGATAGCATCATGCGAATCAAACAGACCAGTCTTCCCTTCGATTATAGCTATATCGGCATTTTTAGAGTTCCTCTGGAAAGTTTCGGCTATACTGTATGAATCCATCATGAAGCTATCTATATTTCTGGATTTTCTTCCGGTTGCAAAATAGTGAAAACCCGGATCTATAAAGTCTGGTCCAACTTTGAATGGTTGAACTTTAAAACCCCTGTTCGTTAAAGCTCTCATCAAACCAATGGAGATCATAGTTTTTCCAACTTTGCTTTTTATACCTGCTATGACCACCCTTGGAATGTCCATCTATGAGATCTAAAAGGATATTGTTCAAATAGTTTTGGCTTGAATTAGTTGACAAAAATTAGCAAAAAAATTTAATTAAAACATAAAAATACTTTTAATCATACACAAGAGCATTCGCAACAAGCTCGGCGATTCCCTTCCACTCCACATCGAGGTCATGCCAGTTTATGATCTCTCTAAATTGTCCCTTACAGTTAGAACATGCTAATGCGAGAATTTCAGCCTCTGTCTCTCTTATCTGATCTGCCTTGATTTTACCATACGTTTCCATTCTAAACGTCATGAAATCGTCTTTGTGCATTATTGCAAATCCACCTCCACCTCCACAGCACACACTCATCTCTTTGTTTGGTTCCATTTCTCTGAAATCCTTGCAAACTGACTTTAAGATTCTCCTCGGTTCATCGTAAAGTCCTCCAAGCCTTCCGAGTTTGCATGGGTCATGGTATGTTACCGGCTGTGGATTCTTTTCAGGATCTACCTTTATTTTACCCGTTCTTATCAGTTCGTCGAAAAGCTCGATAATGCTTATTACCCTCACGTTTCTCCATTCGGGATAAATATCCTTGTAAAGGAACTTCAATGCTTCATAGGCATGCCCGCATTCTCCAACGACAACAGTCTTGGGCTTCAGTTTTTTCACTACTTCCAGATGGAGCTTTCCAATGTCTGCAAGCTCTTTGTCAGAGAAGAAAAGCCCGTAATTTACAACATCATTCGTGCCATTCTCGATGGGAGTATTGTAAGTCCAGTCAATCCCTGCAGCATTGAGCACCTCCACCTGCCCGACGATTGTGTCGAGGAAAGCAAAATAGTCTCCAGCATTATTTATGACGAGATAATCTGCTCCAACCTTATCAACTGGTATTTCCACCTCTATTCCCTTTTCATCCTCAAGATCTTCTTTTATGAACTCAAGTGTGTTCAAAAATGCTGGTGATGGAGTTTTTGTTGCATTACCATACTCTTTCTGATAGAGCGTTCCTTTATGATATATCTCATCAGGAGCTATCCCAAGCTCATAGAGAATCTTTCTCGTTTCTCTCGTGATCAATCCGTTGTCAACACCAATCGGGCAGACGTATGCACATCTCCTGCAAACCGAGCATCTGTAGGCTGATTCAGCCAGAGCATTGATTTCTTCTTCCGTAACATCTTTTGCACCCACCAAACTCCCAAAAATCTTCCCGCTGAGAGTGAAATGCTTTTTGTATATCCTCCTGAGCATATCAGATCTGTATACGGGATGATACTTGGGGTTCTTGCCACTGGCTGTATAAAACGGACATGCATCTGCACATGTATTGCATTTCACACACAAATCTAAAGAGGTTATTATCGGGAGCCAGAAGGTCCAGTTCTCTTTTTTATCAAGCATCTTCCTGAAAGCTGCGATGAATTTATCTTTCTTCGGTTCATCTGGTTTTAGAATTTCATCCGATAAAGCTCTGAATTCATCAAAAACCCTCTTCATTTCCTTCTTTTCTATTGCCATCATATCACCTCAATGCGCAGAACCTCCCCACCTGATTTTGTCCCATGTGTAATATTTCGCAAAGAAATGCACCATAGTGCTCAGGGGAAGATACAGTACGAATATTTCCACAAGGAACAGCGTAGCCAGCAAAGCTGAATTTCCTGCAAAAATCTCAGTTTTCGGCGAGAAATAGAGTATGCTTATGAAATACTCTCTGATCCTGTAGTTGAAAAAGTCGCTGTAGAGAGCCAGTCCCGAGGTAGCAAGAAGAAGTAAAAGGTTGAGATACTGGATTGCTGAGGATATCATTCGCATTTCAGCGCTTCCAAGCCTTGTTATCAGCAAAAGCAGCGATCCCGCTACGACACACAATGCTCCTAAAACACCCAGATAATAAACCTGAGGTACACCTATAACCGTTAAAACAAGCCAGATACCAAGAGCATAAAGTCCATAGTGGAGCAAAAGAGATTGTATCCATATCCCACGATTGTAACTGTATACCTGATGAAGAACGATGATTTCTCTAAGCATTTCTGCTATCTGTTTACCCTTTGACCCAGGAACAGGAAAAAGCTCCCAGTCAAGATTCTTTGGTGCAGTACCCCATCTTATGGCTTTGTAAACGGCAGCAATTATGAATATGGCTATTGCTACATAAGGCATTATCCCGCTAACAAAATATTGCAATCCATCCATTCAAACACCCCGGAAATATTTCCATAAAATAGTTATTTAAATATTGTGCTTTCATATTAAATTAAAATTTATTATTTAATAGAGTGATTTTTTAACTTTTAAGAAAAATATAAAATTCGCTTATTTTAAAAAAGAAAAAAGTTTTAAAATATAATATTTCTCAACTAAAATTTATAAAAAAATAAGTTATTTATTTTAACGCTTTACCAAGCGTTTTAAGTATCATGAATATTGCACCCATCCCCCTCTGCACGTCCTCATCTCTCATTGCAGAAAATAGACCAAAAGCAGAAACTTTTTTGATCTCTTCCTCATCGAGAGATCTGAAACCTTCGACAACACCGTTCATCATTTTCTGGAATGAAGGCTGACGCAAAATAGTGGACAGTTCTGACAGCAATTCAAACGTCTCTTCCAAGGACGCTGTATCTATGTTCCCCTCCTCATCCACCATCATGGATTCCATGAATTTCGTAAGTGGCTTTTTAAGGGTAAGAGTGTATTCTATGAACTTCCAGGTTTCATCGTCATCAATAAGGCTTCTCAACCTGTTTATCTTCGGTGTAAGCTCTTCTGATAGCTCTTTAAGCTTTGGTAAACCCTCCTCTATAAAGTCTCTGCTTGCTTCCATCAGGTTGATGAGTTTGAGAAGTGTGTCGATGTTTTCGGTAAGCTTTGTGAGAAGGAGAATGGTTTCATCTCTATCAACATTTTTTCTCAGTTCTGTCAGTAGTGGGTTTATTTCTTCTGATAGCTCTTTAAGCTTTGGTAAAAGTTCCTGAATCAGGTCCTTAGTGGCCTCCACGGTGTAAACTATTTCACCGTCCAGAGACCCTAAAGTTTTGCTTTCCATTACAGAACACCCCATAGGGTTAGAGAAGTCCCTTGAGCATAAGGCTCCAGTACAGTGGTCTGAGCATGTAAACCTTGATCACCCAGTTACTCCACATCTCCTGAGCAGGAGAGATGGACTTTTCATAATCGAATTCAGCAAACATTGCCTTACCAAATCTGGTTATAATTGGACAGATTATGTGTCCTGTATATCTCGCTTTTGGTTCTTCTCCCTTCATCATGGCAAGGAGGTTTTTAACCAGAATCTCAGCCTGCTTTCTTGCTCCTGAGGCTGTCTTTGATGTTGGGTAGTTGGCACAATCACCTATTACGAACACATTTGGATATTTCTCAAGCTGGAGTTTGTGCTTGTCTGCCATAACGAAGTTTGTGGCATCCGCAATTCCGGTGCCTTCATAAATTGCTTCACCCTCATTTGGTGGAACAACCACGAGTAAATCATAGTGAATTTCTTCTCCTTCCCAGGATCGGATGACTTTCTCCTCTGGATCGATTTCTGAGGGTGTAAAACCTCCTTTGGCGGTAATGTTCCTGTCTTTGAACATCTCATTAAGCTTTGATGCATAAGGCTCTCTTGAAAATATCGCGGGAAGGGCAGAAGTTGTGGTTATATTTACCTTATTCCTTATCCCCTTTCTTCTGAAGTAATCATCTGCAAGCAAAGTGAACTTTATCGGAGCTCCAGGGCATTTGAAGGGTATTGGAGCCTGTACAGTAACAAAATCTCCGCTCTCAAACTCTTCAAGAGCCTCTTTCAGTTTAATTGCTCCCTCCAGTGTGTAAAAAGTATGCACTCCATTCTTACCAAGATTTTCAGCAAGCCCCTCAATTTCTTCAAGAACAAGTTTTGCCCCGGTTGCCAGCACAAGATAATCATACTCAAGTCGCTGTCCACCCTTTGTTTCTACGTAATTCTCATCAAAATTCAGAGATACGACTTCGTCCTGTATAAAATTGCAACCGGATGGGATGACATCCTTCATCGGTTTGATAAGGTTTTCAACTTCCTCAAGCCCAAATGGGATCAGTGTATATCCGGGTTGATAATAGTGTTTATCACTCCTCTCAACGATTGTAATATCCGCCTCATCCATTGATAAAGTGTTTCTGAGTCTTGCTGCAGCCATAATACCAGCACTACCACCACCAACAATCAAAATTCGAGTCATTTCAATTCACCACTAATAAGGATTTTTTGATAGTATATAAACATCACGGTGTGAAATGTAATAAAATCTATTAATTATTTTATAAATAATATTCATATAATATTAACGCAATATATTTGAATTCAAAATAGAAAATACAGTTTTAGTAATAGTTAAGAATAATAAATTTATAGAATTTTTTTCAAAATGGGGTTAAATTTGAAAGTTAGCCTAATTACGATTCCAAGAGAATCCGAACTCTATTTGATTGTTATAAAATTTTAAATTAAAAAAATAAACGCGTTTCGAACTTTCAATTTATTTTATTATCAAATAATATATAATTATCGAAAAATTTAATAGTACATTGAAACAGATCTATTATGGGGGTAGAAAAATGAAGAGAATCGAGCCTGAGTATGCGATAATTGGAGACACAGTACACAAAATACGTGTTGGAGAAACTGAAATTCCATGCCATACTTCTGTCGAGAACATAGATAGAGTAGATAGTTTAATGAAATCTTTACTGGAACACGGTGTCTTCCTCCGGTCTGAAAAGGATTCTGATCAGAAAATTAAAAAGGAGACTGAAAAAAGAGGGGAAAGAGATGGCAAACTGGATGAGTTCGTTAAGAATCTCAGCGAAAGTGAGAAAAAGCTCATAAAGATACTTCCAACTGAAGGGTGGATATCCAAGACAAAGCTCGACATTTCTATCAGACTTAAAAGAAGGCAGTTTCATGAAGCGATGGCAAACCTAAACAAGAAAGCAAAGGCTCACGGCCTTATAAACGAGAGAGAGTGGATTTACGAACAGAAATTTGAGCCTGAAGAGTTTCACTATAGACTCAGACCTGAGTTTGAATCGCTGAAAGAGATGGTGGAGTGAGAGAAAATAATTATATTTATTTTTTTAAATATTTATGGATGAAAAAATAAAAATGCTGTTCAAGTTATCTCAATGCTGTTTTAGTGTTGCTGGTGAGTGAAATGAGCAGAGAAATAGTTGTGATAGGTGGCGGGGCTACCGGGTTAAAAGCTGCATCAAGAGCCAGAAGAAGAGACGAGGAGGCTGAGATAACAGTAATAGAGGGAGGAAAATACCCCTCACTCGGGAGATGCGGTTTACCATACTATATAGAAGGATTCGTCCACGAAATTTCTAACCTGATGGAAACTTTAAGCGGAGATGTGAGGGATAAGGAGTACTTCAAAAAAGTAAAGAATATAGACGTTCTAACACAAACCAAGGCTATCGAAATAAACAGAAGAAATAAAACCGTAAAAATTTCAAAGAATGGAAAAGAAGATGAGCTGAACTATGACTACCTTGTTCTGGCTACTGGATCAAGGACTGTTAAGCTGAACGTTAAAGGATGCGATGCAGAAGGTGTTTACTCTCTCTCGAGTGCAGAAGATGCTCTCAAGATTACAGAGATGTGGATGGAAGATTCCTTAAACGATGCAGTAGTGGTGGGAGGTGGACTTATTGGACTTGAAGTTGCTGAGGCTTTGGAGAGACTCGATGCCAGTGTCACCATTGTGGAACTTAAAAATCAGCTTCTTTGGGGTCTTTTTGACTATGAAATGGCTGAGCTTGTTAGAAAATGCATTATCAGAGAGGGTGTGAAAGTCTTAACTTCAAAAACCGTACAGGAGATATTAACAGAAGATGAAAAAGTGAAGGGCGTTAAAATCGGTGAAAAAGAGATTCCTGCAGACCTTGTCATCGTTTCTATTGGTGTAAGGCCAAATACATTTCTGGCAAAGAAAGCTGGACTTGAACTTACAGAAAAAGGTGGAATAAAAGTAAACGAATACTTGCAAACTTCGGATCCCAGCATTTTTGCGGGTGGGGACTGTGTTGAGAACGTAAACCTCCTAACAGGAGAACTAATCTACACACCTCTTGGCTCAACTGCTAATAAGCACGGGAGGGTTATTGGGGATAATATAACTGGTGGTAAATCTATATGGAGAGGTGTTCTGGGTACAATGATATTCAGAGTTTTCAATGCCGATGCTGGTAGGACGGGATTGACAGAAGGTCAGGCAAAGGAGGCAGGATATGATCCTGTAATTGCAATTTCACCCGGTCCAGATAGAGCTCATTATTACCCAGGATTCAAGCCAATAAGATTGAAAGTAATCGCAGATAGGAATACCAGAAAGATTCTGGGAGCTCAGGCTTTTGGGCTTGGAGTCATCGATAAAAGAGTAGATGTTATAGCTACAGCGATACAGCTTGGGGCAACGGTTGACCAGCTTGCCGAGTTGGATCTCGCGTACGCTCCTCCATTCTCACCAGCACTCGATCATGTAATCCACACAGGAAACATTATAAAAAACAAGCTTGAGGGCTTGATTTCATCAATTACACCCCTCGAACTCAAGAAAAAACTCGATTCAAGAGAGGAAATTATTTTGCTTGATGTAAAAAGTAAGAAGGAATTTAACTCAAGGAAAATAGAGAATCACAACGTAATAAACATACCGATCTCAGAGCTTCGAGAGAGACTCGATGAAATTCCAGCAGAAAAGGAAATCGTGACTGTCTGTGCAATAGGGACAAGATCTTATGAGGCTACAAGAATTCTGATGAGCAGAGGATTCAAAAAGGTAAGATTTTTAGATGGTGCGCTTGCAACTTGGGTGTTCAATGAAGGTAATTGATTTAGGGTTATACCTCTCTTTTTAATTCTTATTTTTAAACTTCAGAAAGACTTTAATACTCCAGTCAATTAATTTCAGCGATGGCACTGGGATTCGTTCTTGTCAAAATATCTCCAAAGAAAGAAAAAGAAGTTTATGAAAAGCTTGCAAATCTTGAGGAGATAGAGGAACTCTATCCGCTCTTCGGTGAATATGATCTTATAGCTAAAATCGTCGTCAGGGATTTCGAGGAACTCAGTGATGTTGTTGTTAATAAAATAAGGTCTCTCGACGGAGTTCTTGAAACTAAAACACTGACTGGAGCGAAATTCTGATAGAAAAACTCTAATTACTCATTTATTTTTATATTACAGGATCATGTCCGGCGAAAATATTGAAATGAAAGAACAATCTGAAAGAGAAATTGATGAGCAGGAAAAATTTGAAAAATGTGGTGAGATAGCTCAGAGAGCCCTCAGAATCATAGTAAAAAATGAGATAGGGGTTCTCAGAGACATAACGAAGATCGTGGCAGACAATAAAGGTAACATAACCTATGCTCAGACCTTCATAATAAAATATGGAGAGAATGCCGGAAATGCACTCGTTTACATTGAAATAGAGAGCGGTGACTTTGAAAAAATCAGAGAGGAGATAGAGAAACTCGACACAGTAATAGAGCTTGAGGAGGAGAAACCGTTTGACAAGGTGTTCGGTAAAAGGGTGATTATCTTTGGAGGAGGGGCTCTCGTTTCACAGGTTGCCCTCGGCGCAATCAGCGAAGCTGATAGACACAATCTAAGAGGAGAAAGGATAAGTGTTGACACAATGCCAATAATCGGTGAGGAGGAGCTGGCAGAGGCTGTAAAGGCAGTTGCAAGACTCCACAGGGCTGAAGTTCTGGTTCTCGCCGGTAGTTTGATGGGAGGAAAGATTACGGAAGAAGTTAAGAAACTGAGAAAAGCTGGGATACCTGTTATAGCCCTAAATATGTTTGGAACAGTCCCGAGAGTTGCAGATGTGGTCATAAGCGATCCAGTTATGGCCGGCACTCTCTCTGTTATGCATATTTCAGAAAAAGCAAAGTTCGATATCGACAGGGTGAAAGGAAAGAGGATTTGAATCAACTATTAACTTCAAATCCCGTAAAGCTTGTAGCATCCTCTACAAACTTCTGGATAGCTCAGTTTTGAGAAGTTCACTTTTTTAAGTCCCAAAATGTATCTTAGGCTCCTTGTCGCCTCAATTCTTTTCTCAAACTTTTCTCTGAAATTTTTATAATAATTGGAGTTCCATATGTTTTCCAGCGGTTTTTCAATGATATTTCCAAATCTCGGTTTCTGAATGTAGATTTTTTCTCCCTTAAAAACCCTCGATATTTTATCGAACGGAAGATTCAGATAAACACATGGAAAAACATCCCCCTCAATTGAAAAAACGATTGCAGAATCAGGGTATGCATCACAAACAGCTCTTTCCATAACCTCAAAAGGAGGATGGATAAACTCCACCCCATATTTTTCTGCCTTTTTTTCCGCTTCACCCATTACTTTCTCAAACCTGCTTTTTTCCTTCAAATTATCAAAAATTTTCAGTGAATCTGTTGTTTCATCGAACACATAATCAAGATGTATGGCAATCAAACCTGCATCAAGTTTTCTTGCAAGCTCAACCACATCTGGTAGCTCATGGATGTTGTTTTTGGTCATTAAAAAGGTGAGATTAATTTTTGGTCGATGACTGCCTTTTTCCCGTTTTACTTCATTCAAAATCTCAATACTTTTGGTTATATCTCCAATACTGCTTCCACACCTGATTTCCTGATGAGTTTCAGGACCGCTTATAGAAATTGCGATGTAGTCCAGCTGAAGCTCCACAAATGCATCAGAGAACTTTTTAAGATAGATCCCATTTGTTGTCAAACCTGTAACAGTATGGTTTTTCGCTATCTGTATCATTTCAAGGATTTTTGGATGTGTCAACGGCTCTCCCCATCCCTGAAGATGAATCATTTGAGTTTTATCAAAATATTTTGCAATTTTTAAAAAAACTCCAAAATCCATATCCTTTTTGACAGATTTATCGTAAAGCTTTGAAGGGCACATTATACAGTTCAGGTTACATCTCCTCGTGACCTCTATCTGGAAAAACCTGTGTTTCACTCACGATATTGGTAACAAACGATATTTTAACATTATCTGATAGGCAGATTTAAGATATGGTTTAACCCGAGTCAATGCAAAATTGAGAATTCTCCGATATTTATAAAACCAACTCTTTTGCGATTTTCGCAATTAAAGTTGGCTTGAAAGAAGCAAGTTTGATTAATTTCGGTAAAACGGAGAGAAGGGATGATGGATGATCCATATCAAGCTCCTTAGCGTAACTTTCGATTACATCCTTTCCCATTTTCACCAGCCCATTATAATCGCTGTCAGATAGCTTGCTGTAAAGCCTTTGAATTTTCATCCCGGTTGTGTAATCTTTTCCGAGCAATTTTAAGTAGTCTTCCCGGTATTTTTTGAAGTCCGGAAAGTTTCTACCCAGCATCTCTGCAGCCAGGAGATGATAATATATCCCTCCACCAGTGTATGGTTTGACCATTCCAGCAGAATCTCCTATGAGGCACACGTTTCTCTTAAAAATTTCGTTGAGCCCTATAGGAATCGCTCCAGCGTTAACCTCTGTTATACTCTTTCCAATCCTTTTGGAAATTGATGGGTGTTTTTCAATAAGTCTTTCAAGATACGATTTCGGGTCAGACTTCGAAACCACTCCTATCCTTGCAGTTGAGCTATCGATTGGAATTGCGTAGGCAAAAAAACCATCTGAATAACCTTTACCAAAGTAAAGTTCGACCATGTTTTTATCGAGACATTCAAAACTCGATTCCACCTGAATCGCCGAAAAAATTTCTGGTCTGGAGAACCCAAATTCTTTTGCCACCCTTGAATTCACCCCATCTGCACCGATCAATAAATCGTACTCCTCTATTTTTTCCCCGGAATTCGTGATGAGTTTTGCCCTCCCATTGTCTGACTCAATATAACTTGATTTTAGGAGGATTTCTGCATTCTTTGATGCCTCTTTTAACAGCTCAAAATCGAGTATCTTTCTCTCAATCACAACACCCTTTCTCTTTCCAACTAATTCAATATGGTTTCCATCAGGAGAAAAGAAAAATGCACCTTTTATTCTGTTAACGAGTGATCTTTTTGCGAACTTTTTGAGTTTATCGTAACAAGGCTGACTTATCAATCCCGCACACTGCACTGGAAAGCCTGCAGCCTGATGCTCTTCAATCAATTTAATCTCGTATTTATTCCCGAGATTTATCGCCGTCAAACTGCCTGCAGGACCTCCTCCAACTATCAAAACTTTCACATCTAAAAAACTCAAGGTGATCTTAAAAATTTTTGGAATTATGCCAGATTCTGCGAATAGGGTTTCAAAATCGTTATTTCAAACGAATTTAAGCTTGCTATCCTTCCTGGAGTTAACCCTAAAGGCTTATATATGTCATGATAAATAGTTTGGTTACCATGTATGTCCTCACAATTGACATGCTTCAATACGATTGTCCTTTTGTTATAACATCTGAGGATCTTGATGTGTCTTATTTCGGAACTTATTGGGATTTTGAGCGGGAAAAGTTTATTATACGGGGATACATCATTGCTAAGGATTCTGATGAACTCCAAAACGCAATCTATTCGCTATATAATCAACCAAAATTCTTAAAGCTGGATATTTTATCTAAAGAGGGGCATATCGCTTCTGTCAGGGTAGAGATGGATTACACAGATGCCATGCAGACCATAAGGGCTAATCATGGGTATATAGTTGGTCCGTTTCACGTGAGGAAAGGGAGCGAATTATGGCAGGTAGGTTTTGATAAGAAAAGCGATGTAGAAATTGCACTCTCCGGGCTTGAAAAAAACAATGAATTTGTGATTAAAAACCAGAACAGGATCACAGTTGAAGATTTCTCCAAAATAATTAGCTACTCCTCAATACTGGCTGATCTGATAAGGGCAATTGATGAGTTAACCCATACTGAAAAGCTGATATTGAGGGCGACCATTAAGCATGGATTTTATGAAGACCCCAGAAAAGTAAATGTTACACACCTTGCAAAAAAATTTGGGATATCCAAAGCCGGTGTTTCTAAGAATATACGAAGGGCCGAGAAAAAGATTTTAACACATATAGGAAAAATCATTTCTCACGAATTAAAAGATTGACGGATCTGTTTATTGTTATCCCTCGCTTTATATCGTTTTTTAATTAACCGTGTGAACATGTTAACCTATCCTTTTAAGTCATTCTAATCCTCAAATCGTATGGAGGTGGTGGATATCAGTTTGAGAGGAAATATTATCCTCGTGAACGCAGCGGTGCTCTTTTTTATGCTCGTAACGGCACTGACTAACTCCTGGCAGGTATTTGGATACCTTGTCGGACTGAGTCTTTCCCTTTGGCTAATTATTGGGGCTATGAAAGAAAATAAGCTTGGGCCAGCATTATGGATAGGAATATCTGTTTTTATCATCTGGTCAGTATGTATAACTCTGATTTTCAGGTACTGGGCAGAGTTCAGGGGACAATTTCCAGCATTTACCATAGCCGGTATGCATCCAGGGTTCTTTATTCTCTTCCCTGTCATGTGGCTACTGATCTTTATCCCGGGGACGCTCAGCTATGCCCTGCTTTTTGATAGATGGATTATGACCAAAGAGGACTGGAATGAATTCTGCAAAAAAACAGGTAAGGAGGGCGAGCTATGAGCGATCCCGTGACAATTGGTATCGTAATAGCGTACTTCATTCTCACATTCGCCATAGGTGTTTATGCTATAAAGCGTGTTAAAACAGCAGAACATTATTTTGGTGCACACAAGCTATTTGGTACTGTTGTTACATCTATTGCTGCTTTTGCATCCATAATGAGTGGTTTCGGTTTTATCGGTGGGCCAGGACTGGTATATGCACTGGGGGCGACATCTCTCTGGATTACTCTGGCAGCTCCTCTGGGATTTGGTCTTGGGTGGTTCCTGATAGGAAAAAGGGTTAAATTAATATCTGAGATTCGTCCAATAGCAACCCTTCCCGATATAGCTGCAGCGAGGTTTAAGAGTGAGACAGTCAGAGGCTTACTTGCGGTTAGTCTCGTTCTGGGAGTTATAGCCTACCTCGGTACACAGGTTATGGCCGGTGGTTATGTGGTCTCTGGACTGCTTGGAGTTGATTTAGAGGTAGCAATCCTAATTATATTCGGAATAACCATGATTTATACATCTATAGCAGGTATGGCTGCGAGTATACTCACCGATTTCTTCCAGGGGCTCGTGATGCTTGTCGCTGCAGTTGGTGTACTTGTCATGGCTCTCGTTATGACAGGCGGAACGGAAGGTTTGTTTACAACAATAGGACAGAAAGACCCAACCTTAATAGATCCCCTCGGTAGAGGGACATGGATGCTCGTTTTGATGTGGTATTTTGTATTCACGATCGGTGGTCTGGGACAACCCCATCTGGCAACGAAATTCTATGCTTTGAAAAGCTACAAAGATCTTAAATGGGGAGCTCTTATCAGTGGTGGCAGTTATATGCTGTCAAGTCTCCTCTGGATATTTGTCGGGTATGCCGCTCTCTGGCTGGTTATTGGAGGAAAGATACCTGCTCTTGCAAAACCAGATCAGGCTGCCATAGCTTTCCTCAGCCAGATGCCCGTGTGGATGGTTGCAGTAGTTTATGCTGGACTGCTTGCAGCGATAATGTCAACTGCAAGTGGATTCATATCTATTGGAACAGCTGCACTAGTGAGAGATTTGCCCAGATCTCTTGGAAAAGAGCTGGAGCATGCCAAACAGGTTCGATGGGGCAGAGTGGTTACAATACTCCTGACAGTGTTCGCTCTGATCTTTGGCTATTTTGGAAAGTATCTGGTTGCCATCCTTGGAGCACTGGGATGGGGATACTTTGCGTCGGCGACGCTTCCATTGCTTGCCATTGGCCTGAACTGGAAGAGAGCAACAAGAGAGGGTGCAATTGCCAGTCTTTCCATAGCCCTGATACTCAATATAGGCTTCCTGATATATGAGAAAGTGCTGGGAATGAAGATACCTTATGCCATTCCAAGCTATGGTATCAGCATGATCGTTGCGTTGCTGGCCATGGTGATAATTTCACTGTTCACGAAGGGGGCAGCAGGAGAGGATCTCGATCCGGACATAAGAGCAGCGATTGAAGCCTGAGAATAACTGTCATTCATTTTTTTATTTTAATTAAAATAGAAAAGTCTGCAGGAACCCGGGACTGGTAAAAGACGTTCAGACTCTGAGTTTAACCACAGTTTCCAGATACTCTAATGATTTTTCACATGCTGGATTTAGCCGGAGCGGTAAAAATCGAACTTTTTTGTAATCATCTCTTAAAAATACCGGCAAAGAGAACAAAAGATAATTAAAATTAAAAAATTAAGTTACATCATATATCACTCTTATTACCTTAATCCTTCTTCAGACCAATAGCATCTTTCACAGCTTCCTCCTTAGTTTTAAGGTCTGCCAGTATCTGGAGGAAAATTATGGCTGCTGCAGGAGAACCTCCACCGTGTATTGCCCCGAGTAGATGAGAGCTTGTTATCCAGAACTCGATGAATTTTATTATTCGCATCCTCTCCTCAGTTGAAAAGCTTGGACTTGCCTGAAGGTATTTCTCGACATACTTTCCAACCTCAGAGCTCTTCAAATCGAACTCAGAAGGTGCGGTTACGGGAATGCCACCTGCTATTTCGGCAAGATTCATTATCACCTTATTAAATCCTTCAACCCCTATCACCTTCCCTGAGTTGGCCATCAATGGATCGGGCAACCATATTCCATTGCTCTCATATCCTTTTGTTGCAGCCCCTATGGATATGGCATAAGCAGCTTCAGCTATGCCAACCATTTCTCCTATTCTCTGTCTCAGAGCAGGAACCTTTTCCAGTCCATTTGCTTTTAGCATTAGATTTGCAGCCCCTGTCATCGAATCAACAAATCCTGCCTTGCAAGCCGCACCAACACACCTGTGTGAAACTGCGAAATTGGAGAGAGTATCTCTAACAGCTTTAAGATCCTCAAAAACAAAAACTCTTTCCCATGGAATGAAAACATTGTCGAAGATAACTGTACATGTTATTCTATCTCCATACAGTGGGTTTCCAGTTTCAAATTCTCCACCTTCTCTGAATTTGGCCTGATAACCTGTATTCTGAAGGATATACTTTATTCCCTCATCTTCCGATGTAGCAGCGAATGCTATGGCGAACTCTTCTTCTCCTTCTTTGAATGTTTGGGTTGGTAGAACAAAATTGATATCTGCTGCAAAAGCTCCACTCTGGTGAATTTTCGCTCCACTGACAACAATACCTTCCTCTCTCTTCTCCACAACATGAACATACATATCTCTTACATCCTTTGGTCTCTTGGCTCGATCCCCTTTCGTATCTGTAAGTGCTGCTGTGCAGGCATAATCTTTCTTCTGAATCTCCTTCAAAAGTTTGAGAAACCTCTCGTGATAATCAGTTCCCAACCGCTCATCGAGCTCTCTGGTTGCCGGGAACAGGGAATTAATCGCATCTGCTCCGGTGCACCTGTAGTTGCATGTTCCTAGCCTCATACTCAGTTCTCTCTGGTAATCGTATCTGGCGATCAAATCCTCTGCGTTTCTGTTTACAAAGTTCAGTCTGTTTACTTTCTCACCAACAAGATCAGAGTGGGGTGAATATTCTTCCTTTTTTGTCGCGAGATCGTATGTAAAGGCAATCGAATTAATGACTGGTTTTATGTTCGGATGTTCAACGAAATTTTCTATTCTACCACCTTTTACGAAAATCTCTCTCTCATAGGTTGCCAGTCTTTTTACGTACTTTTCACCGGAAATTATCATTTTATCACCATGGGCTTATCATTTTTTAAAATTAAAAACCTTTTGATTTCTTTTTTGCTTATGCTCCATGATATAATTGAATGTTAAATCAATAATAGATGTTTAAATCGGTAGATGTAAATTCAACGGGTAAGATTTATAGACAATTTCTACAATCCAGTTTTTGTGAGAGTTGCAATCACTGGCAAACCACGAACTGGTAAGACAACCCTCTGTTTCAAACTTTACGAGAGTTTGAAGGATGAGTTTGATTGTGGAGGGTTTGTTACCTTTGAGGTAAGGGAAACGAGGGGAGGAATATCAAGGAGAATCGGATTCAGGTTCCATGATCTCTCAACCGGGGAAGAAATGTGGCTCGCTCGTGTGGATCACGCCTCATCGGTGACTGTTGGTAAGTATGGTGTATTTGTTGAAAATATTGATAGAGTTTCAGAAAAAATTTTTGAATATTCTAAGAAAGAAGTTTTTATACTTGATGAAGTCGGCCCAATGGAGTTGAAAAGCAGAAAATTTGTAGAATCTGTTGATGATGTTATCGAAAACTCAAATTCAGTTCTTATCTTTACGATTCATCTGAAATCGAATCACTGGCTACTCAGAAAAATCAGGAGCACTTTTGATGTTATAGTTATAGACGAAAATAACAGGGACGCGATTGCTTACGAACTCAAAGAAAGGCTGAAAAAATTGGGGGTTTGAGATGGTAAGACCAGAGAGCTTAGAAAGACTCTCGAAAAGCTCTGAAATGATCAATGAGGGCAAAGCTAAGATAAAAATAAGGGGTGATGTTTTTTACAATCCCCGGATGAAATTTTGCAGAGATGTGGACATGGTCGTTTTTGGAGAGATAAAGGAGATTGAAGGGAAAAAAGTTGATTATCTGGATGCCCTTTCTGGAACTGGAATTAGAGGAATCAGGTCTGCACTTGAGGCGGATTACAATCCATTCTTTAACGATATCAATCGTAAAGCTGTTGAGAATATCATAGAAAATCTCCGACTCAATGGTTTAAACGCACAGGTATTTAACATGGACGCCTCCATTTTAATGCGTGAAAAACCCTTTCTACATGTTGATGTGGACCCCTTCGGTTCTCCGGCAGAGTTCATAGATTCAGCATGTGTTAGACCAAAGTATTTGAGTGTAACTGCAACAGACACAGCAGCTCTTTGTGGATCAGCCCCGAATTCCGGTTTGAGAAAATATGCATCATTTGCTCTTAAAACTGAATATTATCCGGAAATCGGGTTAAGGATGCTAATTGGAAAAATAGTTTCGGAATCTACAAAATACGATAAAGCCCCTGAAGTAATAGTAGCCTATACAAAAGAACATTACTATAGGGTTCATCTTAAATTCAGGAGATCTCCAAATGCGGCCAAAAAAGTTTACAAAAATTATGGATATCTTTTTCACTGTTTTGAATGTTTGAGGAGATACTGGGTTCCTGTTGGAGAAGGCGCGATCGAAATGTGCGAATGTGGGAAAAAAATGAAGATGATGGGGCCGTTGTGGCTGGGAGATCTCCATGATGAGCAAATAATTTCTGAGATACTGAGCAGAAATCCTGAAAAACATGTAAAGTCTTTAATAGATAGGATATCTTGTGAATTATCAATCCCATTCTTTTATGATTTGCATTACCTCTCGCGAAAACTGTGTTTATCTCCACCACAATTGAATTCACTTCTCGTCACTTTAAAGGAACTGGGCTTTGATGCATCCAAAACCAGATTTTCAGGGACCTCATTTAAGACTAACGCTCCATTAAGTGAAATTGAGAGTGCAATTAGAGACATTAAACAAAATTGATAACTTGTATCTCAGATACCTTCAAACCTCTCTTTAATCTCTCTCAGTTTTATCTCGCAGAAATGAAATATCTCTATTCCTTCTTCCTTTGTTAGAGTCCCATTTGCAAGATATGATCCGATATATGGGTAAACGAAGTTATCAAGTTCCCATCTAATTCTTTCATAGGTAATGTTCTCAATTTTGAGAAATTCTTCGAACATTTTACCCAGGTCTTCAATGAGCTTGGCTTTAATCTCCATGTCTCGTTTTAGTCTCGGCAGGATAAAAATCTAATGGTCTTCAAATCGCTCTCCGTTCACACTCTCGATGATGTTTATCCAGTAATCAAGACGTCTCTTTACAATTGTCTTTAAATCTGAGGGGTTTATTGAGAAATAGACGTATCTGTATCCACCTCCGTTAAACTTTGAAATTTTTTCTCGCTTTACGATCCCTTTTCGATAAAGGTTGTTGATACATTTGTAGACTGAGCTCCTTTCCATTCCAAGACAGCATGCAATCTCTTCAACTGTCATTGGATAATATATGAGTTTGAAATATATTTCGATCTCAGATGAATTGATTCCAATAATTCCTTTTAGAATTGAATCATTTTTCAGCTCATTCAAACACCAATCCATAAAATCTTTATTCATCTCAACCACCTGCATCTGTATTGATATTGAGGTAATGTTGATAAAATTAAATCAAATATAAATTTTTTCATTTTTCCAAGAGAATAACAACCAAATTGAAAATGATAGTAAACAATTTTAAAAGCTGACATAAAAATAATTTAGGATAATAGATTAGAACTAAATATAAGATAGATAGAGAATAATTTTAAACAGTTTTAAATAAACTTATCTTCAATACTTGAGTTCCTGATTGTTTTAAGCTGGGAAATGGCAAGCTTTCTGGCCTGTGAAAGATCAGATTCCATTAATATCTTCCCCTTCTCAATATATTTTCTCAATAATGGTTCTTTGTTTTCAGGAGGTGGAGCGTTGAAGAGTCTCACCTCATCCTCCAGTTTTTTCCAGTCTCTATAAACTTGCTTCTTCCCACCTCTTTTTCCTCTTTTTGCAACGAATTTGCCTTCTATCTCAACTATGTCGAGAGCGAAATCAATAGGATGGGCACCAGCAATCATCGTTCCAACTCCAAAAGCGTCAACAAGATCTCTGAGATTGATAATGTCCTCAATACTCAAACCACCGCTCACAACAATTTTTACATCTTCTTTTCCTCGAATATTTAGCTCCCATCTTACCTCCTCGATAATTTTCCTGAAATTCCCCCTCCTCGTGCTTGGAGTGTCAAGTCTCACCCCATCAATCCTTTTGAGGTTCTCTGCAACCAGCACAGCTTCAGTTTTCTCATCAAAATACGTGTCTATCAGGTAGGTTCTAGGCACACTTTGATCCACAACCTCATCAAACGCTTTCCACGCTTCCAGTTGACCACCCATCGATATAATCAGTGCATGGGGCATCGTTCCAATGCTATCCAGTCCCAAGTATTTTTCCACAGCATAGTTGCTCATTCCATCCACACCGCCGATATATGCGGCTCTTTCTATAGTGGCAGCAAGAGCTGGATGCTGTCTTCTTGTTCCGAATGAATATATCTTTTTATCCCCTGCTGCGAGTTTTGATTTGAACGCTTGAGTTGCAACACCACTTGCATGGCAGATAAAACCGAGTATGGGAGTTTCATACCTTGCAAAGTCAAGATACCTTCCGACGATAGTCATCACTGGTTCCTGTGGGAAAAAAATGCAACCTTCAGGAATTGAATAAATATCAACTGGAATACCCTCCATAAGGTTTAGAACATCATTTAATCCTGAAAAAACTCCCCATTTAGATGTTGTAATTTCTGCAACTACAACAGGATTAACTTTTTTCTCACTAAGAACCTTTTCCGTCCAGATAAAGTATTTATCGGTTGTGATTCCACTTTTTATGTCCTCTTCATTGACAATTAAGAATCCCATAATCTTACACCCCTCAAATCTCAAAGAGTCTCACACTCACAAACTTTTCTGCCACATCTGAGACAGAACCCTGGGTATTTTTTCAAAACTTCGTCTTCGAGATCTATTCCATACAGGTTGGCGAGAGAAACAAGCCAGGCGAAGAGATCTGCCATTTCTTCTTTTATACTCGGGATATCTCCCTTTCTAACCGCTTCTGATAACTCCCCAACCTCCTCGACTATCCACAACATCGTCTTATCTTTTCCCCTCGCTCTATCTCTTTCAATATAGATGTTCTCTATCATTTTCTGGAATTCCTTTATTTCCATGAAAACACCCTGTATCCTTTTAAATTCTCACCTTAATCCCTTTTTCTCTGAGATATTCTTTAATGCTTTTTATAGAAATCTCTCGATAATGGAATATGCTTGCTGCAAGACATGCATCGGCTTTACCGATCACAAAACCCTCAAAAAAATGTTCATGAGTTCCCGCCCCACCGGAAGCAATCACAGGTATTCCTACCTCTTCAGAGATTTTTCGCGTGATGGGAATGTCAAACCCATCCTTTGTCCCGTCCCTGTTCATGCTTGTCAGCAATATCTCACCTGCACCCAACTCCTCTACTCTTTTAGCCCATGAAACTGCATCAATGCCTGTTGGTGTTCTGCCACCATAAATTACCACTTCATACCAAGCTCTCTTTCCATCTTCAAGTGTAACGAAATTCTCCCCCCTCTCGAGTTCAAAGTTCCTTCTGCAATCGATAGCAACCACAATACACTGGCTTCCAAATATTTCAGAAGCCTCCCTTATAAATTCCGGATTTTTTACGGCTGAAGTGTTGATGGACACTTTATCTGCTCCTGCAGAGAGAAGGGAACTTATATCTTCGATATCTTTTATGCCACCTCCTACTGTCAGAGGTATGAATACCTGGTCAGCTGTCCTTTCGACCACATCAATCATGGTATTTCTTCCATGTGGTGATGCTGTGATGTCTAAAAAAACGAGTTCGTCAGCACCCTCAACATCATATCTCTTCGCGAGTTCAACAGGATCCCCTGCCTCTCTAAGGTTCACAAATTCGATTCCCTTAACAACTGTCGCACCCTCCTCGTTTAGAGTTACATCAAGGCAGGGGATTATCCTTTTAGCGAGCATAATTCTACCTCAATAAGCTATCGTGAAATCTTCAAACTCACCTGTGGCTTCAGTCTGAGTTACCTCGACATTTTTGACTATTGCGCTTCTTGGACCCCTTCTTATTCCGGATAAGAATTTTTCAATCTGCTCTCTCTTTCCCTCGACAGCAATAAAAACTCTCCCATCAGGTAAGTTTTTCACTAAACCCTTCAATCCCAACTCCTTTGCGATCCTTCTTGTGAAATATCTGAAACCCACTCCCTGAACAACTCCACTCACGTAAATTTCCATTCTGATCATTCTGTCAGTTTTTCGTTTCAGGGATTTTAAATCTTATCTTTTCAGGTAATTCAAATAATACATAATAAATTAGAATTCAAGATTTTATATAGTATTGTATTTAGATTTTTTCAATGTTTTGAGAAATTCTCAAAAGAAAAGAAAAATTAATATACTGGTAACATATAAACTCGTCAGAAAACTTTGGGGTAATGTGTCTTCTTAATTATCTGGTAATAAAATAGTAAGTTTTGTCTTTTAAGATTGTTTTATTTGATCTTGGTTATGATATCCCTAATAATAGAAAAATTTATTAACTATTAGGATAACTCACTACTATGAGTAAAGTAGTCCATATAATGCCAGTTGGAGTCAAAAGAGAAAGATTACTTGATAGCATAAGAATAAGCGGATATCCAATACAGAAAGTATATCTGGTCCTCGGGGAGGATAAGACTCTGAGTGGTGAACAGGAGATATACAACAACGCTGAGGATATAGAAAAAACCCTTAAAGTGCTGATTGAGGTTGAGCGAATTTATATTGATAGGCTGAATGTTTATTCTGCAGCCCTGGAAGTTCTGAAAGCAATCAAGCGTGAGCTAACTGAGGGCAATGAAGTTCTCATCAACGCATCAGACGCTCCAAGGGCAACAGTAATATCATGTTATATTGCAGCACAGCTCTCCGGAAGTAGGATATACATTGCACTGCCTAAGTTCGAAAATGGGGAAGAAGTAGGGATTGAGAGAGTGGTAGAAGTACCAATTCCTCCACTGAAGAAGATAAGCAACGATAAACTGGTGATAGTGAAGCTCATCCAGGAACAGGGAGATGAAGTCGAATCGATTAACAGATTGATTGAGCTTCTTGAGGGTAGGACAGGTGATCAGAAGAAATATATGGCTCAGAGAGCTAGAATGAGCTATCACCTGAAAGGTCTGGAGGAAGATGGCCTGATAATGATGAAAAGAGAAGGCAAAAATGTTAAAATAATGCTTACAGAACTTGGTAAAGCATATGCTCTAATGGGAGAATAGTCTAAAGATTCTGAAAATCTCTGAACTTTTTTAGTTTTTTTATATTTTTGTGCAGAAATGTTTGATGGTTGGAGAATAAACAAACCTTTTTATATTTATTTGGAATTCAGTTTTTCATGAATTTTAGTGCACTCATCATTACAGAAGAACAGGAGTATAAGTATAGAGAACTCAATGAACTTTTACTATCGATCGATTTTGAAGTGGACTTTGTATCACAGTTAAGTTCTGATTTATCCTGGGTCAGCAATATTGGCTTTAAATATGATCTTTTCTTCCTATTAAAAGAACCTTCAGAGGTGGAAGTTCCGGCAGTTTCAAGCCTATCCAAAATGAAAGTAATGTTCATAAAACCTGATGGTAGATCTCTTGTTGCAAAGTCGAAAAAAGGAAAACACTGGCTTAACAGTCATGGGGTTTTTCTCGAGGATTATTTAGAGGTGGTTGATGAAGAAAAAAATGCTGGGGATATCAGGAAAATAATACTATCTTCAGCATCAATGAAATCAAAGCCTGCCTATTTCGAGGAGGTGGATAGAATAGCGGCTTTTGAACCATTTAACATCTGTGGAAAAGGGTGGGAGGTGGTTCTTAATGGTAACCGATCTACAAAAGCTCTTCTGGGTGAGCTAATCACAAGAGCTGGTAGAGATGTTTGTATATCCATACGGAAAGATAATCTTATAGTTTTTGCATGCGATATTTTTTCCAATGAACCTATGAGGATCGCGGACAATGGAAAATTTATTGAGAACCTTACTGGTTTGATGCTTGAAGGAGCAGACATAGTAGATTAGCAAAACTGTATTTGTTTTGGTCGGTATTGAGATCAATCCCGGCTGTAAATATGAGTGTTTATTACTTCCTTATCGATCACTTCTGGAGATTTGCTGCTCTGCATTCATTGAGTTACAGCTCAAGTCCAGAAGGGTATTTGAAATGGTATAAACATTTATAAAGCTTTTTGAAGAATTAATGAACATTGGTGTTTTTGCACACATCTTTACACCTCATCATCATTAAAAGTATCTTTAAAAATTAAAAAACCAAAGAGGTAATTGAGGTGATGAAAATGGTATCAAAAATGAACATTCTGTTTGCAGTTACAATAATTGGAATCCTGATCGGACTGGCAGGGGTTGTTGCAGCACAGCCACCATTTGATAAAATTGAGAATGCTAAGGATAAATATGAGGATGCAAAAGAAAATTACAAAGAAGCTCTTGAGAAATATAAAAAAGCTAAGGGCAAGTTCAATCTAAGAGACAAGGTGGGTTTCCAGAATGCAAAGAAGTATCTGCATACTGGTGGGGAAACATCTCAGAGATGGCTTGAAAAGCTGAAGATATTTGTGGAAAGATCTAAGATAAACGAGACTGAGAAGGAAAAACTCCTTAATGAAATTGATGGCTATATTGTCAGGATCAGGGAGTGTGTGGATAAAATAGATGGATCTCAGTCACCCGAGGAACTCAGGGAAAATGCTCGTGAAATGAAGCAGGTATGGATGGAAGTAAGATTAAGTGTAAGAAGCATGGTTGGTCAGATTGCTGGAATGCAACTGAAGGAAGTAATTCAGAGAGCTGAGCAGGTAGAATTTAGACTTGAAGCAAGGATCGGAGCACTCAGTCAGATAGGACAAGACACAACCGAACTTGAAGAGTTGCTGGTAGATTATTCCGAAAACCTGGAAAAAGCCAAAGAAAACCTTGAACTTGCTATGCAACAGTATACTGAGGCTAAGAATACAGGGAATATGGGTAAATTCTTGGAAGCTGACAGATACATGAGGGAAGCTACAAAATTTGTTAAAATGGCTTTTGGTGACATAAAAGAATTCATATATAAGGTTAAGTCAATGAAAGTAGGAAAAGGCCAGATTTTCTTCGGAAATGAAACGGGTGAGATATGGGTCTCAGGAAACGGAACTGCAAAATTTAAGGGAAGTGCTATTGTGACTGTAAGAGGTAATGGAACACTGAAAGTCTCACCCGAAGATGCGGTTGTAAGTGTTACTGGATATGGTAGCAAGATCGTTGAAGGGGGAGTTGTTACAATTCAGGGTGATGGAAAAGTAGTCGTCAGAGGAGAGGGAATTACTGTTGAGATAACTGGTGAGAACATAAGGTTGTTTGCGAAAGGAAAAGGCACAGTGTTTCTTGATGGTGAGGGAATTTACAGAGTAAAGAAGTTACCTGAGGAAGAGATGAGCGCAGCAATCCAATATTCAGGAAATGAGACTTTGGAGATTGGAATATAATGAGGCTGTGGTAAGAATGTTGACTAATGCTATCAGGAGGTAGGAGATGAACTCTATGGAGGTGAAATCTATGGAGGTGAAATCTATGAAAAATGTTAAAAAAATAATAGTCTTTATTTTAATGGCCCTTCTGGTACTTGGGTGTACAGCAAAGAAAGACCTGGAATCACAGCAATCAATTCAAACACCCACTGAAACACACACTTCTACTACTAAAACATCTGATGAACCTGTTAATGAGAAAACATCTGGAGACGTTCAGGAAAATCAGGTTCAGAATGAAACTCAGGAGGAACAGGAACTGACAGAACTTATAAACGACATAAATGAAATTGAAAGCATGTTGAATGAACTTCAGGAACTTGAAAACCTGAATTTTGATGTTTGATTTTTTACTTGATTGGGGTATTTTTTACCTACTTTTTTACGTGGTTATTAATATTACCACCACTATGGGTGTGCAAATATGGCGATTACTTTTTCATTAAAGGACTCCACTCTGCAGAAAGCAAACCTCTCAAACTGAACAACGTTCCCCACATCGTTTATCACGTTCCTCTCAACCTTTCCGGAATAGTTCACGTCAATGCCCAAAACTTCACAATCAACAGCCTCCTCAACCGGAACCCAGTGTATTATGTTCTTTCCCTTCTTGATCTTGCCCATATCCGTTCCGACAAATCTGAAAACCAGTTTTTCTTTATCAACCACTTTTACATTGCAAAATTCTTTTAGCCTGAATATCTCATCGTTTTCAAACCTTTTAAGGTCATCATCGGACACATAAACTTTTTTGGATGCTTTTAAACTTCTAAACTCATTTTGAGATGGGTTTAATGGGATATTGACCCTTTCGGGCAATTCGGGACTTAAATTATCGATCTCAATTATGACGGGATTATTGACGAAAAAGTATCTGTTCGACCCGGGGTCAACAATTTTTCTGTTTTCAGCATATAGATTTTTCATGCTGACAGAAACATCGTTCTCACCCACACCCAGTGAAATAAAGAATTTCCTTATGGCTTCAGGCTCAAAACCCCTCCTTCTGAGTGCTTTTATTGTTGGAAGCTTTGGATCGTCCCATCCTGAGAATTCTCCCTTCTCTATTGCAGATCTGATTGAACTCGTCGAAAGCTTTCCAAATTCGTGGATTTTAACCCTCCCCCAGTGTCTGGTCTGGGGGTATTCCCATCCAAAATATCTGTAAATGTATTTCTGTCTTCTCTCGCTGTCTATCAGGTCTTTACCTCTGATTATGTGAGTGGTGCCGTTTAGATAGTCTTCTATTGCAGACTCGAAATCAAGCGTCGGATAAACGATGAATTTATCTCCTGTTAGAGGATGATCTTCGTAGATTATCCTAAATGCTACCCAGTCTCTGATCGCAGGGTCTTTATGCTGCATGTCTGTTTTAATCCTGATGACGGCCTCTCCCTCCTCAAAAACCCCATTGAGCATGTTTTCCCAGATGTTCAGGGATTCCTCGGCAGACAGGTCTCGATGTGGGCAACTCACTCCACTATCTTTGAATTTTTTGAACTCATCCCTCGGGCAAAGACATGCATAAGCTTTCTCCATCTCTATGAGCTTTACGATGTGTTTGTAATAGAGGGGAATTCTTTTTGAGGCATACACTATCACGTCGGGTTCGTATCCGAGCCATCTGTAGTCTTCGAGATACCATTCATATGCCTCAGGCATTGGTCTTTTTGTTCTTGGATCCGTATCATCAAATCTAAGGACGAGCTTTCCATCATACATCTGCACATATTCGCCGTTAACCACCATTCCTCTGGCAGAACCCAGTGTGGGAGGCCCATTTGGATTTGGGGCAAATCTCATAACAACCTTTCCTTTCTCACCACCACTCAGGGGTGGAAGTGTGAGTTCTTTTTCCTCCTTCGGTTTGATCTGAGGAGAATAGAGCTCAAACAACCTTCTTTTTTCACCACCATCCATACTCTCGAATTCTCTTATGACCTCTCCCACGAGAGGATAAATTTCCTTGGCTCTGCTTCTGAGCTCTGGCTTTTCGGACATTATTTTTCCCATAACTGATTTGATATCTGCTTTTCCGTATTTTGATGCGTTTAATACAGTGTATTTAAGAATAATCTCTCTGATCTTGTTTACCACTTAATCACCTCAGTATTCTCTTTTAATAAGGTAGTCTGCCAGATCAAGCAGGATTTTTTTTGCATCGGTGTCGGGAAGAACATCCAGCTTCTTCTTTCCTTCTCTCACATATTCGTTGGCTTTGCTGGAGGCATATTCAATCGCCCCACAATCTTGGAGTTGTCTGACAGCCTCCTCTATCTCATCAGGTGAGGCTTTCTTCTTACCAAAAATCTCCGGTACCATTCCTTCCTGAAATGCCTTTATAATGATGAGGGTTTTTTTACCCTCTAAAAGGTCACTTCCCCAATCCTTACCGGTTTTGTCCTTTCCAACGAGGTCGAGAACATCATCATGAATCTGGAAACCGATTCCACACATAATCCCGAAATCCCAGAGAGCATTAATGGTTTTTTCATCCTCTCCAAAAAGCACGGCTGGAACCGCACTCGAAGCTGCAATCAGAACAGACGTTTTTTTGGTTACCATCTCAATGTATTCATCTTCATCGACCATCTCTTTGTTCTCGAAACTCATGTCGAGATACTGACCCTCACATATCTTCACGCAAACATCAGCAAACATTCTTGTTGCCTTCACGAGGTTATCGCTCTCAACTTCGCAGAGTGTAAGAAGGTAAAATGCCTCTGCAAAAAGCGTATCACCGGCCAGAATTGCTGTAGGCTCGTCCCACAAACGGTGTACGGTTGGTACGCCTCTTCTCATATCGTCCCTATCCATAATGTCGTCATGGATCAGTGTAAAGTTATGGATTGTTTCAATTGCTACCGCAGCTGGAATAATTTTAGTATAATCCTTTAGAAGCGCCTCTGAGACTATCAGGGAAATGACTGGTCTCAATCGCTTACCACCAGCCTTTAAGAGATGTCTGGTTGCTTTATAAAGTCCTTCCGGGTTTTTTAAAGGCAGGTATTCTCTAATGGCCTTTTCTATGATTTCAGACCTTTTGAATATCTCCCTTTTTAAGTCTGATGACATGATTCACCTCCCTAACTGACATAGCATATCTTTCAGCAGGATTTTACCTCCTTGGTTTACCCCTTGATTACCTCCTACTGCAAAACTGTGATACATCAACTCTCTTTATTTCAAGGAACTCTTTGAATTTACCATGAACGATAATTGGGATATTTCTCAAATCTTTTACCTTCCTGCAACCAGTGAGAAACATGGCAATTTTTAATCCTCTCACAAAGTATTTCAGCATTTTTGTAACTTCGTTTGAAGATTGCGTTGCTGGGAATAAGAAGGGAAGTGCGGCACTTCCAATTTCAGCACCAAGTGCAATTGATTTTGCAACGTCTACTCCGTTTCTCAAACCACCAGTTGCAATAACTGGCAGATATCTATTACATTCGACAATGGAGAAAGCGGTGGGTATCCCCCAGTCCCAGAAATCAATTCCAGTGTTTTTAGATACTTCGTCACCTGTTCTATAGACTTCAACACCACTCCAGCTCGTTCCACCTTTCCCTCCGACATCAATGGCGGAAGCTCCACAATCTCTGATTCTCTCTGCTACCTGTTCTGAGATTCCCCCTCCAGTCTCTTTTACTATTACTGGCACTTTTAAGCTTTCACATACTTCTCTCAAAGCTCTCAGCCCCATTTTAGCGTTTACGTTTCCTTCTGGCTGTACAATTTCCTGAAGAAAATTCAGGTGAATCGCTAAAGCATCCGCGTCTATCATCTCAACCGCTCTTTCAGCATACTCAACACCATGTTCAAGAATCTGGGGCATTCCTATGTTTGCATAAATAAATGCAGTAGGGGCATACTCCCTTACAACTGTAAAACTCTCTTCAAGCTCTTTCTCCTCTATCGCAGCTCTTTGACTTCCCACTCCCATTCCCAGGCCTAACTCTTCAACAGCTATTGCAAGATTGCGGTTAATTGCAGTGGTTTCTGGATGTCCACCAGTCATAGAGGCTATAATAAATGGTGCAGCAAGTTTTTTCCCGAGGAACTCAACATCAGTTATCACATCACTGAAGTCAAGTTCGGGAAGTGAGTTATTGATAAGGAGAATGTCTTCAAGTCCTGTATATTCTGATTCGACCTCCTCCTCAAGACATATTTTTATGTGATCAAGTTTTCTGCTGGAGGTCATATTTTCCTTATCTTTCAATTTCTCCCGAGAATTTTTCCTATTTTTGGGGTCACTCATTTGTTTTCCTCTCCTGAGAGTTAAATCTTATTCTGGTTCCGATACTTTTTCCATTGAGGAATCTCAGAACATTACCTTTTTTCCTTCCATTAAATATGTATATGTCTGCTTTTTTAGCAGGTTCAAGGAGTGATAAAATTTTTCCCCTCATGCCACCTGTCACGTCTGATTTAATGTCTGAATTAATATCATCTCTTTTCTCAAAACTGTCGAGAAGAGTTTTTACGTTCTCGTTGCTGATCTCATCCAGAATTCTATCTTCAAATATGACGCCATCAATATCCGTAGCCATTCCCACCCTGATAGAATAATTCAGTTCTGAGAGCCTGTTAACGAGCTCAGAAACAATTCTATCTCCTGAAAGAACTTCAAAAAATCTTGTTTCTGAGTTGTAGACCATATCACCGTGTGAAATTGGAACAATACCTTCCAGTAATGCATCTGTGAATACTCCGATGTCTATCCGCAGATCTTTTCCCATTTTGAAACAGGAAAATGGGTGAATGGGGAATGGGTAAACTCCTGCATGGATTAAATTTTCGCAGAATAATGTGTTGAGTTTTTTGCAGGACAGGTGGGTTCTGACCACACCTTCGACATCTTTTTTAATGGTTAGATTGTATTTTTCAACATAAGGATGTCCAAATGAACCAGCACCATGAACTAAAATTAGATTTTGCGATTTTTTGGCGATTTCAGATGATACTCTTTTCATTTCTTTTAAATTTGCCTTTTCAAACACACCTTTTGTTTTTTCGGTTATGATAGAACCCCCGATTTTGAGTATTGTGATCTCAGTATTTGTAACATCATGTGAGGAATTCTTTGAATTATTCTTCAATCTTCACACCCTCCTTTTCGGGTTTGACGAAAAATGCCAAATCGAATTTTCTAGTTGCGTCGCTTAAAATATCTGCACTGGCGAGACCAATCACACATCCTCCTCCACCCGCTCCGGTGAGTTTTGATGCTATGCCCATAGAATTGAGCTCTGAAACGATCTCATCAATTTTTTCATTACTCACTCCGATTGCTTTCAAAAGACACTGATTGATGAACATAAGTTTTGATATTGCGTTCAGATTCATTTTTTCAAGTTCCGGAATTGATGAGATTGTAATACTCCCAATCGCATCCATAATGGCTTCCACAATATCAGGAAACTCATCCTTAAGCTTTGCCACTTTTTTAACCATATCTCCAGTTATTGATGAAATTCCAGTGTTTATCACCAGGAAAACGATATTGCCTATCTTTACGGGTTCTCTGTCGGGTATGAGCCATCCACCACCGAATGTTGACACGAAAGGATCGGTTCCGCTGCCTATTCCCTGAACATCAAGTTCGACCTTTCTTGCTATTTCGAATATATCCTCGTCAGTAAGATGAGCCTCGAACTCGGAATCGAGAGCTTTAAGAACAGCAACAGTAACAGCAGATGAACTTCCCAAACCGGATGCTACTGGTATCTGGCTTTTTATTTCTATATCTGCTCCCTCTATATTCTTAAATTCTGAGAACCTTTTAATTGCATAACTGATATAAGGGTGTTTTTCGTAATCGATACCTGTTATCCCCAGGGGAGATGAGATCCTGAAACCTTCTCTCTTTCTGACCTCTGCATAACATCGGAGATTAATTGCAGTGACGAGAGCTTTTTTTCTATATACGACGGCATGTTCTCCGAACAGGAATATTTTTCCAGGTGCAGAGGCTTTCATCAGCTAAGATAATTTCGGGGACTATTTAAAAATATTGACCTTTTAAAGATCTAAAACACACATACGCATTTCTAAGAAATCAGCCTTAAACCCTAAAGGCAATTGCCGCATACCCCACAACACTACTTCTATCAGCCACATCACCGCTGGTGGAATAATCGATCAGTTCAGCTCTTGCTTTGAAATGATTTGCATAGTTCATTGCAACAGCAATCGTACCGTAACCACATACACTTGCCTGCAGTTTGTATATCATTGAATAGTATTCCTGGACATCCATCGTTTTTATAGCCTCAATCACCTGAGCATCGAGCTGTCTGCACTGACCATCTGGCAGGTAGTGGTGCATATCACTTGATGCGATAACAACAACCTTTCTGCCAGTTTTTTCCTGTGCCTCAATTATTTCGCCTGCCACTTCCTTTGCGGTCTCTTCATCTTGCATACCCATGCAAATTGGCACAATTTTAAAATCTTCGTGCAAATATTGCAGGAAAGGAAGTTGCACCTCTATGGAGTGCTCATACCTGTGGGCGATCTCATCTATATCTACAATCGTGTGGGGCATTGCTCTTACGAATTCTGTGTCAACTTCAACCCTGCCGAGAGGGGTTTCCCATGTGTCCACCGAGACTGCAACTAAGGATCCATAACCCGTATGATTCGGGCCGATTATGACGAAAGTGTCGACATCAGGTAAAATCGAATGAATTCTACCTGCTGTCCTTCCAGAATACACATAACCGGCGTGCGGTGAAACGCAGGCTATAACCGATGGGTCAGGGTCATTATAAACATATTCCGAAATCGTTGCACTGAGAGATTCTCGATCTGATGGGTAAAATGATCCTGACACAACGCCCCTTCTCATGAATAAAAGTGAATTTAGCATATACTTAAAGGTGTCTGTAGGTATTTTTTGAACTGCTACTTATGTAGTGAAGTCTGCTAAAATGAGGAGTGGTTGGGTAGGAATATGGAGAAGTGGAGATTTCAGGAGATCCAGTATTTGTATGGTTGCAATTCATACAATTGTTAAAAATTTGGCGCCTCACGTCTCGCTTGAATTGTGACACTGATTTATTTTCCAGTTCAGAAGCAACTATTAAAAATCAGTTTTGTTCAGATAATCATGTGGAAAAAATAGGTTTAATTGTGAATCCAAAGGCTGGTAAAGGACCCGATGCAGAACTCATTTGGAATGTAGTTAAAAAACTATCTCCAAAAAAGATCTATGCAGGTACTGGTGAACTGGGGGAGAACTATCTGCATGGTACTGATTTAACAGTCGAAAAGATCTCAATAAATGTTAGGGGCAGTAGTGAAGATACTATTGAGCTTGTTAAAAAAATGGATGAACTTGAGCTCGATGCTATTGTGATATTTGGAGGGGATGGAACAATGAGCGACGCATCAATCGCTGACACACCACTTTTGTGCATACCTGCTGGAACGACGAATGTAAGCCCACTAATGTGCCGCCTCGACTTTAATCCTGCAGAGCTCAAGGAGAAATATATTGATGGTTTGCAGTTGAAAATTGACGGAGAGATTTTCTATGCTTTTAATGATATAGTCCTGGGATCAACGATTCTCAGTACTGTTGGAGGAAGGAGGGTTCAAATCGATGCAGAAGCCTTTTTGAGGGGTGATAAAATCCTTGTAAAGAAGCCCCGGAAATTTTATGCAAAACTCAAGGTAAAATCAAAAGTACACTCCGGATCTGAAATGGAACCAGAAAAGAGAGTAATTGAGGGGATTTTTGGTAATGTTTTCGTATCGCCCACTGATTCAAGGTATCTTGGGAAAGGGATTGCTGGAGGTGCATCTCTTTCTACCTTTATCGGTTTTGATGCGGTTGTAGCATGCATAAACGAACCAGTTGTATTTGAATACACAAAGGAAGAAATGAGAAGGATTGAACCGATCGTAACACAAACCTTGAGTTTCGATGAAGGAGAAAATGTAAAAATATATTCTAACGAGGTAATATCCAGAGATGGCAATCCTGTTAAAAAGATGAATGGGGTGGCTGAAATTGAATTTAAAAGAAAGCTTGTCAGGGTTTTGAAGCCCTGATAGCTGGGATAAGCCTGAATATTCAGATTTTTAAGTATGCTCTTACGTCCGATGTAATATAATCAAGAACACTTCCCTGAGCATTCATTATTTCAGCATGATCTATTATATCTCTGAACACTCCATCTGAAATTCCGTTTGCTATAATGGCTGCCCCCTCTGCAGATTGCTTGGCATAACCAAATCCCCTCAAAAACGTACAGTTATAACCGAAAGATTCTGCAACTTCGATGAAGATGTCCGTGAATTCAACACAGTAGAAGTTTCTTCCAGATAGGAGAACTGTGTCAGCTCGATTTGAAACCTCAACAGCCCTAACACCCTTTATTAAATATTCGACAAGCCACTCCATAGCCTCCTCGGATAGATCTTCTATTTTTTCAACTTCCAATCCCTTATCTGATATATAGCTCCTCAATCCTCCCTTAAAAAGCAAATTTTTTGGAAAACTCCCCAATATGTAAGCAAGCTCACCATCAATTGCTCCTGTCGATGAAAAGGATAGAAACGAAGACGTCCCCCCAAGACCATCCACTATTTTCCCATTTTTGACAGAAATAAATGCATTAAACCCATATCCGGATTCAACGAGTATAAAATTTTGTTTGTTGATCTCGACCTCTTTTGAAAGCTGATACATTCCAAGAATAACCGAACACAATTTATCCGCAGTCCCCATATCGATTCTGTTGATTTTTCTGTACTCTGGGACGGTTGGGAGGTGAATCACTCCAGGTATGGTATATATGTTAAGATCGAGTTGGGAAGCCATCTCTACCAGATATCGCATCCCAATTGTACTTTCCGGGTCAGTATTGAGAGTCATCATAAAGATATCCTCTTTTTTCAGTTCAGAAAATCTTTTTACCGGCATACCGTATCCAGATAAACCTGTAATCACATCGGCGTCGAGTTCATTAAAAATTTCAGAAAATGATTGCGGATCATCACGAACAAGGGATGTTGGGATCTCTATCTTTTTTAGAGGTTTGTCATCCTCCATAACGAAAATATCATAACTTGATGTTCCGGGATCTATGCCTGCATATCTCACCATAAAACCATGGCGACCTTTGACAATTTAAAGGTTGGTTTAGGATCGGTGCTTAATGTTTGATCTTAGTATTCTCATAATTCCAGTATTCAGTATTTAAGACATTTAAGCGCTGTAAATTGATAGGATAGATAAACAAAATCAACTGGGGATACTACCAGAGATTCCCTTTGAGGTGATGTGAAATCTTATCTGTTGTGCTCACCATTATCCTGTAAAAGTCTATAACATACATTCCATCCTCAATTTGAGGCTCCGAAAATACAGCTTCAACACCCATCCTCTTGACATGCATTTTGAAAAGATCCAGAACTTCATAATTTCTGAATCTCAATCTATGGTGTTCAACAACTTTGTTTCCCTTGCTGACATCTCGGATGCTTTTGACCATTGATTCAAGAATTGCTTTTCCCAACCTCTGACATCTTTTCTCCAGTTCAGCGGGATTCTCTCCAAATTCGAAACTCTGGAAAGCCTCTCTGATTATTCTGGACATCATGAAATCCTTCCCATAATCGTTGAAAAATCTAAATGCAAACTCGAGGTCAGAACTGTTTGACTGACTTGTCGTATACTTGATCGGCGCTTTGTTCATCTCTGGATCCTTTATGACAATACCCTCTCTTCCATTCTTGCCGAGATCGTCTATTATCTCCCTGCAAACCCTATGGGCTGCAGAAACATCACATGTCTCAAGAATTTGGGCAATTTTGAACCCGTATTCTTCTGAGAGCTTTTCTTTAAGTTTAATCGGTAAAGCTCTGTTTGTTCTCCTCTCTCTTATATCAAAAACGAAAAAATCCAGATTTTTAATACCATATATTTTTTTGGAAACAAAGGGAGACTCCTCACCGACAGCCTCACTGCACAGCATCAGCCCAGGATTATCTTTAAAAAAATCAAAATTAATCAATTCACGGGATTTTTCAGTAGAATAGGGGCAAATAAACCCTCTTCTAGTCAATGCATAAATGTTCTTACCAAAATGTACTATTCGGACATTATATCCATTCATTTTCTCCTCAATTGCAACTTCACCTTTGAAATGTTTTTTTATTGTTGGGTAGAGGGTCAGCGCTCTTCTGATCTTTGGATATCCTCTGACGACCGCTAAACCATCTATGGTTCTCGCGATAAAAGTTCCCTCTTCGAATTCCCCAAATTTTTTTTCAAGTTTATAAGCTTCCAGAACATCGGGGAAAAAAGGGTGTTTTATAAATGCTGATCTTAGAATATTTCTCTCCTCCAGTCTTCCAGCAGCTGGAGGGGAGAGGTTTAATGCATCAGCAACAAATTTCATTTTTTAATTTTCGAGTAGAGGAACCTTACAATATCTCTCTCCGTAATAATTCCTTCAAGATTACCGTTGTTCACAATTAAAGCAACACCATATCCCTGACCTTTCATGGCCTGAACGAGTTCTGAAATCTTTGAATCAGGTTTGAAAGTTAGAGGTTCTTTATATACCTGCAGATTCTCGTTGGAAAGTATGTAAGAAACGGGTTTATTTAGCGCATCCCTGATATCTCCAGTAATTAGCATTTTAAAAGCCTCACCTGTCCCGAAATACCGTAAAATCTCTCTTGCAGTAATAAGTCCTACGAGTATCCCGTCTTTAATGATAGGCAATCTTCTCATCCTTTTGGAGATCATCAATTTCATTGCCTCTTCAATCGTGGTGTCTGGGGATGCGGTTATGACACCTCGAGTCATGTAATCCCTAACATAGCCATCGAGACGTCCATTCTGGGATAGATATTCTATCACATCTCTCTCAGTAATTATCCCCATGATGGTGTTTTCTTTATCGACTATCGGACATCCTCCAACAGCTTTTTCAAGCATAAGTTCGATAGCCTCATCCCATGATGATGTAAAATCGACAGAAATAACGTCCTTTTCCATAATTTCCTCGACATCTTCATTCACTGCAGCCATCAAATTTCCACTGTACCTTTCCTGAACTATCTGGTATTTGCTGCCTCCCCCAAAGAAATTAATTATATCTGTGACGGTCATTATGCCCTCCAGCCTTTTTGTTCCAGGGTCTGCTATCGGAACTCTTCTAAAGTTGTATTTGATCATTGATTTCATTGCGGTCATAATGGTTGAGGTAGGAGGAATTGCCACAACATTGGTCGTGCAAATTTCCATCACGCTTCCTGGTTTTTGTCTCTTTGATGACTTTTTGGACTTTACTCCAGGTTTTTCACGAGAAAAACTTCCTTTATTTATCATCAATACCCCCCATAAATTAGAATGAACTGGTGATCGGTTTATTCATGAATAAGCTCTGCACAGTCCTCGCAGAGTTTCAAACCTTCTACTTCCTGCAGCTCTTCTGTCAGCTTACCGCATTTTTCACATTTTCCAAAACTAAAGTCATCCTCAAAACCAAATGAGTTCTCCTTGATCAGTCTTTTATAATCTTCAATCTCTCGCGACTCTATAAGGTCCAAGGAAACGCTGAGAATATCGTTATCTGTAATAATGCCTATAAGCTCACCTCCGTCCACTACAGGAAGCCTTCTGATACCTTTTTTGAGCATTATTTCAGCAGCTTCTCTTAAACTCTTTGATGGTGCGATTACAATCAAGGGTGAAGTCATAATATCTTTTAGAAAAACCTCTGAGGGCACCCTGTTTCTGGAAATCACTTTCTCGAGCATATCTTTCTCTGTAACAATGCCAATTGGATTTCCGTTTTCCATAACAACTATACTACCCACACCATACTCTATCATTTTTCTCGAGGCGTTGAGTAATGACTCATCAGTTAATGCTGTACACACCTCTCTCGTCATTACTTCTTTCACTGGTATATTGTGTGTCATTTCCATCACCGCTAACCCAAAAACAATGGGAGGTTTTAAAGTTTTTTGGATGAACTGATTATGAGTTACTGTGGTTTAGATATAATATTGGATTTGTTTCGAATTTTGCTCACTTCGGTTCAATCTGTAATATATGCCGCCAAAAGCCATCAACACACCAACACACAAAAAAAACAAAAAGAGCTAGAAAAGGCTGATCAAGCCGATAGAAGTAAGGGCCACAATTATACCTGCAATAAGTATCCCTAAGAATATGAATAAAAAGGATTTGGAGGTTTTAAGACCGAGAATGAATGCAAGCAAACTTCCCGTCCAGGCTCCGGTAATGGGTAGAGGGATGGCAACAAAAATAGTTAAACCAGCATAACCGTATTTTTCTATAACTCCCTTTTTTTTCTCTGTTCTGTCCATAATATACCTGAAAAATTTTGAAGTGAAAGACCATCTTTCAGCAAGCATTCTAATCTTCTCAAGAAAGAGCAGTAAAAAGGGAACCGGGAATGCATTACCTGCTATACAAAGGAGGTATGCCTCTACAGGATTCATTCCGTAATATATGGCTAGTGGTATCCCCCCTCTGAGTTCGGATACTGGTAGAGCGGAGAGGATAAACACATGCAAAATTTCATTGATCGATACCATTCGCTTTTTCTACCCCCTTTACGAGCAGTGTTAAAATTCGGTTGAAGGTTGCATCAACTCCAACTTCTTCTGCCTTCCTGGCTATCTCCCCATTTATATAATCTATTTCGGTTTTTTTCCCCCTCTGAATGTCCTGGAGCATGGACGATCTGTTGTTTGCAGTCTTCAATGCCACCTCTCTTACGATCTCGGATAAATTTGAAACCTCCATTCCAAGTTTTGACATTACCCTTTCCCCTTCTTCCACAATTTTCTCAGCTATTATCCAGAGTTCCGGTATTTCTATAATTTTTCCATTTCTGATCTGACAGATTGCTGTCAGGGGATTGATTGCCGCATTTATCACAGCTTTTTGCCATATTTTCAGAGATATATCCGAGACGGCCTTACATTCGATTCCACTTGATTTCAGAACCTCTTCTATCATTAAGGCTTCCTCACTTATGTGTCCATCTTCTCCAACATAGGTGATCCCACGGCCGGCGAAATTAATAACTCCTGGCTTTATCACGTTTGCACCGTAGGTTGTGGTTCCCCCTAACACCTTATCCAAGTATTTTGAAAGCCTTTCTCTGTTTCCAATACCATTCTGAATTGTACATACAACACCACAATCAACTGTCGATAGCTGTTTAGCAGCATTTTCAGTGTCATAGGCTTTAACAGCCACGATGGTAATATCAGCATCCTCAGGTTCATTGCTCGCATCAATGTCGATTTTCCTCTCAAGTAGTCCTGTCATCATCAGCCCATTTTTGCTTAGAGCCTCGAGTTGATCCCCCCTTGCAACAAAATGTACATCGTAACCGCTCAGCTGAATGAGTGCACCAAAAAGTGAGCCTATCGCTCCGGCACCCATAATCTGAACTTTAAAATTCCTGCTCATTTTATCTCATTTATTTGATTCTTAAAAGGTTTTCAATTTTTCTCTCGATTTCTGTTTTATCAAATGAAATTAGTGGTGTAAATACTGGCATTCTACGTTCTCTTAGAATTTCAATGTATGTTTCGATTTCCTCCAAGGTTAATGAGCAGTAAATACCCTTTAACTCCATATTGAAACTCTCTAAAAGCATGTTTTCTAAATTAAGTCCAGATTCCACAAAATTGATTTTTCTGTAGGCGGCCCAGTAAGGGATTTTTTCCACATAATTTTTCAGTTCAGGATTGTAAATGACATCGATATCACATCCTCTTTTAAGGGCATACCATGTGGAAAGGAAAGATTTTTCATCGCAAAATAAGCATAATACTCTTTCTTGAGTTCCTGTGGGCAATCCACCATAGCCTTTGAATGTTTCAGTTATAATATATATGCTGTCATCTCTGATCTCAATAATTATCTCTTTATCCGGGTTTTTTAAGTCCACTCTGGCTCCTGTAACTTCTCTCACACTTTTCCCGATAATTTTTGCAGCATCCATGGATGTAAAGTCATGCTTCCCTTTTCTTTTAACTCTTACAGCAAAACTCTTATCACTTCCAAGCTTGTTTCTCCACA
This sequence comes from Archaeoglobus sp. JdFR-24, assembly GCA_002011215.1. The sequence continues at coordinate 48,301 of MTML01000064.1, read as the reverse complement.
ATTCTGCAATATATTCGGCGTTTTCTTCGAGATCCAACTTTTTTTTCTCGCTTACAGCTGTAGAAGCTATTCCGAATATCTTCGAGACCCTTTCTGCAACTTTTCTATCGTTTGAGTATATGTAAATTCTTCCAGGCTCTCTTGAAACTTTGTTTTTTCCAAATTTCTCTCTGGAAAGAACTCTATTTATATTCTGAACAAGAATGTTTTCAAATTCCCTTCTGACGAATTTACTTTTCAGGCCTATCTCATCGTATCTGGCGATTATCATGTTCATCGTTCTGCTTAGAAAAAGTCGCTTATTTTAACCTGTCTCTTAATCTCATTTTCGAACAGGGAATTGATTTCAAGTTCAATCAATTTCAGCCTCTGTTTGGTGTATTCGCTCACTCTGTAGTTCTCACTCAGAAATTTGGACATCTCAAGGTATTTTTTAATTGAACCCTCGTGAACAGAGAGTGTAAGGTTTCCACCACATTTCAGACATTTTCCTGCAAGGGGAACTCTCCTGTATTTTGTATTGCATTTGACACATCTGAACTCCTGTCTTGAAAATGCCCTTAGATTTCCAATTAAATCTGGCAGGAAATGGCTTGATATGACTCTTTCAGCAACGTCATCCTCATCAACAGCCAGTAATTTCTCTGCAAGCACCATCTGGGCGGTTACCTTATCCTGCATAGTTTTCAGGAACTTGTATGCACACTCCTTTACTCCTGAAGCTATGTTTTCTGTGTCATGGGTGAATCGAAGTCCGAAATTCCTGTTCTCTGAACCAAGCCTGTCTTCAACCCTCTCAATCTCTCCGACGAACTCCTTGGGATGTGCACATCTCAATGTAGCTTCATAGAAGGATTGAGGATATCTCTCGGTAATATCCATGTTGTGTACTTCGTGATCAACTTCTCGGGGATCTATGATTGTTGTTAGCACGAGTGGAGCATCCATCTGTCCCCCCCTTCTCTCGGGGAGAAAATGTCTTGAGAAATTGAGCAAGCCGTCAAGAAGGAGCATTACACAATCCTCATCCCCGTCACAGTTCCTCCTTTTTGCTGCGTGGAAATACGGATGGGCGTATCCTGCAAGAACATCTGAGAAGCCAATTATTCTTCCAAGTACACCTGCTGATGTGTGGGGTGCGAGACCAATTACCAGATGCCCTATGAGATCTTCTATGCTTTTTGCGTTGTAAAACGGCTCCAGCCCATAAAATTTGGTAAGTAATTCGTCAATAAAGTGGGATACCTTTAGCAGATACTTTGCGGCATCCATGGCGAGTATGATATCCTGTGGCTTGAGTTCTACAATCTGGTCTTCTCGCTTGAGAGGATTACCGTTATAATCATATTCATAACCTAATTCTTTGAGCTTTTCAACGCTCACCCCAACCTCAAATGGTTTAAAATGCGTCAGAGGAAGGTCTGTCATATCATATCTAATTGTACCATCTTTGAACACGTAAACTTCATGTTTGGCTCTGAGAATACCCTTTTCCAATCTCTCTGCGACCTTATTTTTGTTGGTAAGCCCGATTACTCCCTTTATTGTCGAATAGATGTCTCTTTCATTCAAATTCTGGAGTGCCTTCTCATAAAGGCTTCTGACGTTTATCCCCCTTTTCCTGAACCCGTTGACCTCTCCACCACATTTCGGACAACTTTTATTTTCGGTTGTTATTTTGCATTTATTGCAGAAGTTGAGTTGCTTTGTAAGTGCCCCACAGTCACATCTTAACCATATATTCTCCTTACCACAGCGCTCGCATTTTCTAATCGGAAGATCAACGTATATCTGACCCTTTGCGGAGTTGTACGAGCTTGTAAAATTAATGGCGTTTTTAATGTCTCTTGTCTTCCCTCCTGCCTGCCCGAGCGGAAAGAGAACGTGTGGTGGTGGACTCATTTTTCTCTCTCGTGCTTTTTCTGGCCTGCCCATTCTTGCTCCAATCCTGCTGGGCGCTTTAGCTCTGACATCTAGTCCAGAAAGATGTCTGACGACACTTAAAACATCTTCTGAGTTCGAATTTATCTTTTTATTTGATTTAAGTTCATAATTTAACCCCAGACATCTGACAAAAACCTTCCATTTCTCTAGAACGTAAGCTTCATTTCGGTATTTGTGTTCTATAAGCAATTTTTCAAGAATATCTTTCACTTTCTTGTCTTCTGGAATAACAAGAGCGCTTTTTCCATACTTCCCCTCTATTTTTCCATTATCTGAAATAAAATTTCTTAGGTAAGAGTATTCTTCAAGTGAAATATCATGCCACAAGTATGTATAATCGGGATGAAGGGGAATGCTGAAGTTGTCACAGAGCTTGAGGGCCGTTTCTTCATCAATGTCTCTGTAATCTCCCTTTGGAATTATTCTCTCCACTTCCTGTAGCCACCATTCATATGTGTAAGAAGCTGGAAGTAGTGGATGGTTATTTTCGAGGAAATCACCAAAGTTTATGAGAATTTCGCCGATATCAAGGATGGAGTCAACCTGATCTTTGTAAAGTAGGGCTTTTTTAACTGAATTTATCTTTATGACATCACCATTTTTCAACCTTACAGTTGGCCCATCGATTGATGTTACCGGTACAACCCCTCCAGCTTTCCCCGGCCTCTCGATTTTGACCTGCGTTCCAACGGCCAGAAAGTTTCCTGTTATTACCATAACCGCTGGATTAATACCCACTGTTGCAAATCCTGAGTTTCTTGCTCTCCCATATCTCAGCCTGAATCCGCCTTTTCTTGATGGGTGACTGAAAACAGGTCTTCCAGCTACAATGTCTGATAAATACTTCTCCTTAGGTTTAATCGCTTCCATTTCATTCGATCCAGCAGAACCATCGGATTTGGACTTTGAATCATTCAGATCTTTATTGATAAGTTTGTCAAGCCAGCTCCATCCATCTATCTTAAGCTCATCCACTATTTTCTTGAGCTTTGGAGCCTTCAGTGCTATCCCTTCAGCAATTACAAGTGCCATTCCTCCTCTGACTCTGTTCGTCTCCACTCGAGGCAGATTTCTGTAACCCGCGACTTCAGCATCTTCTGTCGGCTCACCATCAATACATACTGGACAGTTAGATACGATGAGCTTTGTCTCCTCATCGGAGGGCACATACTGCAGGTTCGCAACCTTCTTATATAGTGGAATCTCTTCGATGTACCTCAGGATCTCCTGTTCTGTAGGAATGTATCGGTTTATTCCGCTCAGTCTCCTCACATAATCTCCTACAAGGACTGATATTACCTGGGCTGTGCCACCTGCGCTTCTTATTGGTCCTGCATAATATATTTTTAGGAAATCACTACCATCATGATTTTTATCCAATTTTACCTTTGCAATACCTTCTATTGGTGCAGCAACGACACCTTCGGTGAGAATTGCAACAGCACTTCTAACAGCTTTATCAATAGCATCCAGCACATCAAAATTTCCGAATTTCCCCTCAACAAGATCCTTAGCAACTATAAAACAAATTTTTTCCCTGCTTTCCCCGGATTTCTCCAGTTCGGAAATTCTGTCAGCGATACCCGGGATACCTAAGAGCTTCTCAACTCTTTCTGCCATGTTTCTTGCTACTGGGATCTCGACATCCGGTTCGGGATCGAACCCTTTTTTTCTGGCCTCTTTTGCTATCTTGTAGATATCCTCAACCTTTTCCAGTAAAAGACTGTGATATTTTTCCATTTCTTCAAGAAATATCAGGTAATTTGCGTTCTTCTCATCAAATCCCTTGTCTTCATGTTTATGAAATAATGGAAAAAATCTGTCAAGAGTAACGTGCATCAATTTGCTATTGACCAAACTAAAGATAACCTTTCTGGATGGTAAGAAAGTTATCTCAGAGGTATTTTTATTCAAATGATTCTCGATGATAAAAAATAACGGATTATTTCAATCTTCAGGTCTGTTGCTTATAATATGTATTGCTTTATCGAACAGAGCTTTAATTCCACTCTTTCCGTTCATTATTCTTCCGTGTCCTGGCAAAATGTAATCAGCTTCAAGTTCTTGTATTTTTTCAAGAGATTTTAGTATCTCTTTAGTGTTACTGCCATAGAGATCTGTTCTTCCTGGAAGACCGTTCTCAAAAATAAGGTCACCTGTTATTACTGCATCATATTCCTGGATCCATACGGAAACACTCCCTGGAGTATGTCCGGGAGTATGGATTATTTCTAAATCGAGATTTCCTGTATTCAGGAACTTATCAATCTCAAGGCGAAAATCTGCTCTGTAATTATAGGAAGTATGCGCAACTTCTGATTCATGAAAGGCCAGTAAAGCACCTTTTTTCAGGAAAATTGGATTTGATTCACAGTGATCTTTGTGCAAATGGGTATTCAAAACGAGATCGATATCTGAAATCTCCATCCTGTCATTCTTAATGAGGCCAAACAGGTTTGTGAAACTCTTGTAGCATCCGGGATCAATTATTACTGTCGTCTCATCACGAATGACATATGAATTCGAAGAATCCATAAATGCGCTCCCCCAGACATAGGCAAAAAGCCTCTCAAACAGCCTCATTCCATATCACACCTATATAACCCCTCAGCATAGTAGAAAGTTTATATTATTTGAGGATTTACTTTTTTGCATGGAGATTGTTGTGTATGATACACATATCCATTCAGAAGGGAGAAGTATTGATGAACTCAAAGCAATGGGTCAATCGGGAATCAGATATGCAAACACCTGCGCTTTTTATCCGGTTCAGCCACAGTTTTCGGGAACGTTAATAGATCTTTTCAGAAAAATTGAGGAATTTGAAACTCACAGAGCTAAAAAAGCTGGGATAAATATTTTCCCTGCTATCGGAATCCATCCGAGGTGTATTCCTCCTGATTATGGAAAGGTGCTCGACTACATGGAGATCGATACAAACTGTGTTGCATTTGGTGAAATCGGACTTGAGATCATGAACGAGATGGAGATTGAAGTTCTCAGAGAACAGCTGGAAATTGCAAAGAAAAGAGACATTCCGTGCATCATCCACACCCCCAGATCAAATAAATCGCTTGCAACTTCTAAAATTCTGGAAATCCTCGAGAAAATCTCATTTCCAGAAGGTCTTGCTGTTGTAGATCATGCGGCTCTGGATACCTTTCAGGATATATGGAGGAAGGGATATCATGTTGGATTAACTGTACAGGAGGGAAAACTTTCTGAGAGAGATGTTCTCAGTATTCTGCAGAATTATGGTTCAGAAAGAATAATGATTAACAGCGATTCCGGGTTCAGCGATTCCGATTATTTGTCCACATCCAAAATCGTAAAGTTTCTGCTCCAGAACGATATTGACAGGACAGATGTAGTAAGAATAGCCTTTAAAAATCCTGAATCATTTTTCAGAATTTAAATCATAGCGTGAAGCTGTAGGATTGTACTTTTACAACTCTGCCATATATTAGCATTCGAAATCATAATCACAACAAAGTTTATATAAACTGGGTGCAAAGAATGTGCGAACCAAACAAAACAAGGAGGAGTTAGAATTGGTAGAAATAACGGAAGTTAGAATATATAAATCGAAAGGTGAAGGGGCTGTTAAGGCTTATGCCTCGGTCTCCTTAGACAATGAATTTGTTGTTAAGGGTTTGAAGGTTTTGGAAGGGGAGAATGGACTCTGGGTTAGTATGCCAAGTAGAAAAGGAAAAGATGGGTCGTTTCAGGATGTGTTTCACCCTTCAAGCAGAGAGGCGAGAGAAAAAATAGTAAATGCTGTTCTTGATGCATACAGAGAACAGGAATAAAAAACCCAAATAGCCGAAATTTGCTTTAAAAGCCTTTTTCATTTTCTTTAGTATTTAAAAACCTTTTTATATTGATTTAATAACTGCAAGGTATGGAAGAGGGTATTACAAGAATCGGTGTCAGTCTTCCAAAAAACCTTTTAGAGGAATTCGACTCTATAATTAGCTCCAGGGGATATTCCTCTAGGTCTGAAGCTATCAGGGATGCTATTAGGATGTATATTCACGAATACAAATGGCTTGAACGGGAAAGCGGAGAGATAATTGGGGTTGTAAGCGTAATTTACGAACACAATTACAGGGGTGTTACCGACACAATTATTTCCCTCCAGCATGATTTTGGCGATGTGATAACTACCACCATGCATATACATCTTGATGGTGAGAACTGCCTCGAGATGATAACTGTCAAGGGAGATATGGCTAAAATAAAAAAGATGGTTGGTAGACTGAATGCTTTAAAGGGAGTCAACTCTGTTAAATTGATAACAGCGTTTAAAGAAGAAAAAAACTGGTAAAACATTAAAACTGGTAAAACATTAATTAATGCTAATTCAACGAAATTTTGTGCGTGTATATATGTAGATAAACTGAGACACATCTGTTGAATGCCAGGTAGCTGGTAGTTGTAACAGAAACATCACCAAAAACTTAAATAACTCAGACTGATTAGAAGATGTGAAGCGGGGTGGGGTAGCCAGGTAATCCCGGCGGGCTCATAACCCGCAGATCCGTGGTTCAAATCCACGCCCCGCTATATGCAATAAAAACCTACCCCACTCCAAATCTTTAATTCATTTTTTAAGATTCTCAGGTAATATTTTTAAAAAATCAGTTGATCGATTTGAAAATGGAAGTAACAGATTATTCTGGATTCTGCTGTGTATGCAGGTCATGAATCCAGATTTCCCCATCAACATAGATTTCCTTTTTCCAGATTGGAAGTTCTTTTTTGACTATTTCCATACTTTCAGTAAGGGGTCGCCAGATGTCTTTTCTGTGCCTTCCCATAACAACTACATATACTATATCCTCTCCAGGATGTAAAGTTCCTTTTCTATGATAAATCTTGACTTCCTCAACCCCATCATAATTTTTGAGGATATCTTCAATTTCTCTGAGCTTGTAATCAAAAATATCACTGTATGCTTCATATTCAAGTCTTAGGACTTCTCTACTCTCTTTTTCGTCAGAAATTCTTCTTACAAAACCAATGAAAACACCTATTGCACCGCATCTGTCCGAACTCTCTGATCCCTTAACTTTTTGGATGAGAGATTTCAGTGTCTCGAATTCCTCGCACTTTGAAAGATCCTGAATATTGCTTACAACCGTGTAATCTGTACATTTTTTTATCTCGAACTCATCAAAGTTTTTGATGGTTGCATACTCATAGCCAAGGTCTGCAACAATTTCAAGTACATTTCTGAGGCTTATATTCTGAGATTTAAATGATATTTCAGCATTCTTTGATACCGCTTTTATCTCGATGTTGTCTCTATCTCCATGTTTCTTGATTATGGTTATCATTTTCTCTTCCGGAATTTCTTCAGTTATCTTGGAAAGCACCTCATCACTTTCAGTCACAAAAACTCTCATCATCCCACCTGTTTCTTCATACAACCAAAAACATTCGTTCCACAAAAAATGTTTTGGACGATTTTCATTTCTACATCTAATCTGGATCCGTTAACAGTGATCTCTGCACAGCTTGCAATCGAAAGCCTTGGTTTTGTAGGGCTACCAGGACAGATCAGAACAACTTTTCCAATTTTCTCAACAACAAACCTGTGAATATGACCAAAAATTAGAACATCTACATCCAGTTCTAAAGCCTTATATGCAAGGTCATCAAATCTTGTAAGGTAATTTCCCTGATGAACAATACCAAAATTCAATTTCTCAACCCTGAAAGTATCCGTTTCAGGTAACTCTCTCTTTATTCTATCGTCATCAGAGTTCCCGTGTACTGCTTTGAGTTCACAGATTTTGCTCAGGTCTTTATATGATTTATAAGATGTAAAGTCTCCTGAATGAGTCACGATATCTGATTTTTCAATTGAATCTGAAAGTGATTCTGGAGGGTTCCAGGTTGACATGTGTGTATCTGATAGGGCGATAATCTTCTTCATGGGGATATGTTCTTGGGAGTGCTATAAATATTGTTTCCTGAATCAATTTGAGAGCATGGGTCTTGGGTATCAGAGAATCATTTAATTATAATGTTGTCGTAGAATTCCTGATTTTCAAGAGCAAGCTCTATAGAACGCTCGAGCATTCTTTTCTCTTTATCCTTCTCTTCAAGCCTCAGTTCGAATATCTCTTCTCGCAGCGCTGAATAGGAATCAAATGCCAGACACGCAAGATTATCAATTATGGTATCCAGTCTTAAAAACTCATCCAGTTCCATCTGAGGAAACATTCCGTGGATTATGTTCTTGAGGTTGATAATAGTTGAAACCGCTTGGCCCGGGGTCAGGTTTTTATCGGTTGCGAGGTATCTCATAAGATCGTCAATAGCTTCCTCGACACCGCCGTGACCCTTTCCTGAATAAATATCAATTACTTTTCTTACTATTCGGGAAGTGCAATCCTCAAGATATTCTGCCACCTCGATTGCGGGATTAAAGTTCTCACCAAACAACATTTTTTGCCATTCTTTGAGAATAGCCAATCTTGCTTTTTCAAGCTCCTTTCTGCCTATCATATATTGGTCACCCTATAAATCATACAATGGATCCAATTAACATGGAGAAATAGATAATTCCCAGAGTCATGCTGGCGAGTTTATACATTTTTCTCGCTCCTATTTTGCTCGGAGATTTAGCAAACATCACTGCCTTGTAGAGGAAATAGGATGTTACTATCACCGATGTTATGAGGTATGCTGGACCAAACGGAAGCAACAAGAAAAGAATAGAGACCATGGCTAACATTAGCCCAACACTGAAAACAATTACCCACGATGCTCTTTCCATACCAATAATCAGGGGCAGCATAGGTATGCCTGCTCTCCTGTAATCTTCTTCAAAGTGCATTGAAAGATACCAGATGTGTGCAGGAATCCAGAGAAGAACGATGGCAGCCAGAATTAACCCGGCAGCATCAAAATAACCTTTTGCAGCAGTCCATCCTGCAAGAGATGGCATTGCACCCGCCAACCCACCGAGCACGATTGAGTATGGGCTTTTTCTTTTAAGCAAAATCGTGTAGATTACGATATCGAAAAAAAGACCAAGAGCAAGTATAATTGCAACATAAACGTTAATCAAATATCCAATCAAAAATCCTGCGAGGAAAAGAACACTCCCGTAAGCAGCGCAACCTCTATCAGATAACCTTCCTGAAGGAACAGGTCTTCTCATTGTCCTGGGCATCAAAATATCGACGTCTCTGTCTAACCACATGTTCAATGCCGTTGTTCCTGCTACGGCGAGAAACACTGCCAAAAACACCTCAAAAATTTTGATAAGATTGAAACTGTAACCTGAAGCAACGAAATATGAGATCGTGCAAGTAATCATCAATAATGTTGTTTGTTTTGGTTTTATCACTTCATAAAATGCTCTTACTTCCATAATAGCAATTGCATTATGAAGGGTACTTGAAGATTTCGGTAAGCCAGCAATAAGCTGATATTGTTATGTTTAAAGTATGTGTTGGAGTAGTAAGGACTAAATCATTAAACATTTATGGATATGGCATTATATCATGTTGATACTGACTGGTATTGACTGGCCTCTCAAAATTTTTCAAAACGGATATAAGCACTCAGTAATTTTTCATTTTATGGTTTTCAAAGTGAAAGGACTTGCGATTGATATAGATGGGACGATTACCTTCAAAAACCGAAGTTTAAACTGTGATGCTGTTAATGTGATTCGGAAACTACAGATACCTGTGGTTCTTTCAACGGGAAATATATCTTGTTATGCCAGATCAGCAGCAAAGTTGATAGGAGTCTCGGATATAGTAATCTGTGAAAATGGGGGGGTTGTGAGGTTTGAATACGATGGAGAGGACGTCATCCTTGGTGACATTGTTGAATGCTTGAAAGCAGCAGAAGTTTTAAGAAATTATTTTGACATCGAACTTCTTGATTCTGAGTATCGAAAGTCTGAAGTTTGTTTGAGGAGAAACTTTAGTCTTGAAGAGGGCAGAAAAATTCTTGAAAAGGAAGGTTTGACGAAAGTAAGGCTAATCGATTCTGGGTTTGCATACCATATTACTGATGCAGGAGTCAGCAAAGGAAAAGCTCTTGAATATATCTGCGAGGAATTAAAAATGAATCCAAAGGAATTTGCGGCTATAGGAGACTCAGAAAATGATATAGATATGCTAAAAATGGCAGGATTTGGTATTGCAGTTGCGAATGCTGATATAAAGTTGAAGGAAGTGGCCGATCTTGTGACATCTAAGAAAGATGGTGAAGGGGTGATTGAGGCTCTTGAATTTCTTGGGCTGGTTTGAACCTAAATCTGAACAACCCCTATTTGACCAACCTCTTGCAAAAATCAGGTCACATTAAATTAATAGCAACCTTAGTACTTCAGTTCTGCATTAGCGAAAATTTCTATTTTAAGTAATATTTAATATTTTAAATAATTTTTAGGTAATGCTCTCTCCTATATAACTGCATTCAGGCAATGCCTGTTTTTGTAATAGCAACCTCGAGTTCATTTACATCGGGTTTTATGTCTTCCAGTATCGTATATCTTTTCACCCTTATCTTCATCGCATATTTGAGTGCCTGAATTACCTGCTCCTTAGTAAGTCCAATTTCTTTAGCGGTTGTCGGGGCCTGAATTTTCTCAAGTGAGAATTTCATTATCTCCCAATTACCGTTTCCATAGTGCTTTTCATGCAGATATTCCATAATAATGGCTCCGATTCCAACCTGTTCTCCATGGGTTCCATTTCCAATACCGAGAAAATCTAAAGCATGGCTGAATTTATGCTCCGCCCCGCTTGCCGGTCGACTGCTTCCAACGATTGATATCGCCACACCACTCAGAATCAGACCTCTTATCAGCATAGTAAGGTGGATTATTTCCTTTAAATCTAATTTTTCAGCAGCATTGAGCAAAAGGTTTGCAGGCATGACGGCCATACTTGCTGCAATCTCGTCATAGTTCTCTCCAGTTTTCTCTCTTGAGAGTATCCAGTCCTTAATTGCAGTTATGTTTGAGACGAGATCTCCATACCCCGATCTCAGAAGTCTGATTGGGCTGTGTTTCAGAATTACCAGATCTGCTATCACGGCAGTTGGTGGTTTTGCAGTCACAGATACGGGCTTTCCATTTTCCTTGAAGCTTGCAATTGGCGATGCCATTCCATCGTGTGAAGCAACAGTTGGAACACTTATAAATGGCACATTGAGTTCTGATGCCAGTACTTTTCCGACGTCGAGAACCTTTCCACCGCCGATTCCCATCACACCATCCACATCTCTGTAACCCAGTTCGATAACAAGCTCTCTGACCTCGTTCATTCGTGGTGATTTTACAAAATGAGTACCTGAAATGAATTCTTTCAATCTTTCCTCAATTTTTGAACCTACAACTTCGTATGATGTTTTTCCTGACAAAAGAAAAACATTTGAAAGCTCGAGATTTTCGATTATATCTCCAATATACTTTCTTGGTCCTTCTCCAATCTCAACAAAAAGAGGTAATTCCGTACTTCTTAAAAACTCCCTTTTTAGTCTCCTCCTCATTTTTCTGTCCTCCGGAAAAAGCTTACAAAAGAAATGAATAGACTAATAAATTAATATATGCCCAGTTCTCTTGAAATTTTCTCGAGTCTTTCTATCCGTTTCTCAACAGGTGGGTGTGTTGAGAAAAGCGAGAGTATTGAATCTCCTGAAAGTGCAGGAATTATGTAAAAGGCATTAAGTCCCTCGGCATCCTTTTTAATTTCTGGTCTGATGTAATCCATTTTTCCGGAAATCTTTTTTAATGCGGAAATCAAGGCATTTGGATTTCTGGTTAGATATGCTCCGCCGAGGTCAGCAGCATATTCTCTGTATCTGCTCAGAGCTCTGATTAATATAAAGCTCAAAAACCATACGAGTGCAGAAACTCCAAAAATTATAAGTCCGGTAGCAGCGTTGTTCTCTCTTCTACCACCAAACATTCCTGCAAACATTGCCCACCTCATCACAAACCATGCAACAGTGGAAAGGAAGCTTGCTATGGTTATGACTGCGACATCTCTATTTTTCACATGGCTGAGCTCATGACCGAGAACGGCTTCGACCTCATCAGAATTCAGTGTTCTGAGCAAACCCGTTGTTACTGCGACTACAGCATTTTTTGGATTTCTACCCGTAGCAAATGCGTTTGGAATTGGTGTATCGACTATTGCTATTCTTGGCATGGGCAAACTGGCGTTTGTCACGAGCCTTCTTACCATAGTATGGAGTTCTGGAGCCTCCTCCTCGCTAACAATTTTGGCCCTGCTGGCAAATAAAACAAGTTTATCTGAGAAATAATATTGTACAAAGAGGAAAATCCCTGCAAAAAGCATCAGACTGGTGTATCCAGCTCCGAGCATGTATATTACTGTAAGAAATACAAGGTAGACTAAAGCTAAAAGAAATACCGTAAGGAACATCCTGAAAGTTAACCCCCTATCTCTTATCCACTCAGCCATGATAGTACTACCTCAGTGACTGTATATAAATCCTACTGGGAGTTAAAAATGTTATTTGTCTTGATTATAAATTTTTTAAAGTCCTCTTTGTTCATATAGCCAGATTCTAACATTAGAATTTCCTCTTCAGGAGTCATAAAGACGTAGGCTGGTATTTCAAAGCTTCCCCTGCTCATTCTGAATACTCCCACGAACTTTAAAGCGATAGTTGAATCTCTGTCTGTGCTCACTTTAACTGGGACATACATCTCATGAATAAGATCTGCGACTGTCCTGTCTGAAAACACCTCTTTATTCATTTTTCTGCACCAGATACATCCATCCGAGTATATGTAGATGAAAATTGGCTTATTCTCCTTTTTTGCAATTTCGATTCCAGTTGCGTAATTTCTCCAACCTATAATATCGTTTTGCCCCTCATATCCGTATGAGATGAATATCAAAGCTAAGCCAGATATGATCAACAGGACAGCGATCTGTTTTGCTGAGGGCATAATTCTACTTCCCACTGGATTATTTAAATATTGGCTGGTTTAAAAGTTTGCTTCAAAACCATAAATCCACCTGAGTAATTTAGCGAATCTGCTTTTAATGTGAGTCTGCTTCAATGCTTCAATGAATCTGTGAACTCTCTATCTCATAATTCAAAAATTTTTTGAACTGTAACGTCATTTGTTAATTGCCCACCTGCCATGCGTCCCCTGATCATGTGATGGGGAAACCACATGGTGGGCAACAAACTTTTTAGATCATTCTCGTGTGGGAATGTATATTACATCAATACCAGCATCTCTCAAAAACTCAAGGCCCTGCTCATCTGGGTATCTTTTACCGAAGTAAACTTTCTTTATTTGAGCGTTTATTATCATCTTTGCACACATTATGCAGGGCTGATGGGTTGTGTAGAGTGATGCACCCGATATGCTCACACCATGTACTGCAGCCTGAATTATGGCATTCTGTTCTGCATGAACAGCTCTGCAAAGCTCATGTCTTTCTCCAGAAGGGATGTTCAGTTTCTCCCTCAAACAGCCTATTTCGAAGCAATGTTGCAGTCCTGTAGGAGCACCATTGTATCCTGTTGATAAAATTCTCTTTTCCCTCACGATAACTGCTCCAACATTCTGCCTCAGGCATGTCGATCTTTTCGCCACTACTTTTGCTATCTCCATAAAATAAGTATCTACGTCAGGTCTTTCCATTCCCAGAATTTTCGTATTATCTGTTTTTTTTATTTCTTCTATTTCTTCCTTTTTTCTGCTGATATCCTCTCTTTGACAATGTTTTTCAGTTCTTCTGTCCATGTTATCAGCTGCCACGAACAAAAAGGTGTAATGCATAATATAACATTTCCGATAGAAAAATAAAAATATCCTGAGGTCAAGTGTTACCTGTTATTTTGAAGGTGGTGAGATGGCGAAAAGAGCAAAACTTGTCAGTGATATTGTGGAACTTGTCCCGATTCTTCAGATTTTCTCTACAAGAATCTATAGAAACGTCTATGAATCTTTGCTTGAAAAGTGGATGACCTATAAAGAACTTGAACAGCAGTTTGGAGATGGTGTTGAAGAGGCTCTCAAGATATTGAAACATGCCGGAATGCTTGAGGTAAAGTGGCGAATGCCCTCTAACCCCAGCGATAAGCCTGAGAAGGAGTACCATGTTAGCTATACACATCTGAGTGCCAACTTTTACGCCTCGCTTAAAGACCTTAATAAAATACTTGAGGTAATTTTCCTTCCAGATGACGAACTTGAAGAAATAGTCTCAAAGATCATCGGAGAGATAAGCTTTGGAAGGATGTCGGTCCCTCATATCAGCAGGAGTCTGAATCTTGACCCATTATTCATAAGGGCTACTGCAAAAAAATCACTCAAGTTGAATATCAAAGGTCAGCTTGTAGAACTTGCGAAAAATGAAGAAGTCTGAAAAGATAACAAAGGGTTTAAAGGTTAATTTGGTGGAATCTTCAGAAGATTCAATTTTAAGTTTAGATTCCCATGTTAAGAAATTTAGGACCTTAAGAGACCTTTTAAATTACTTTCTCTGGAATCCTGATTACGATTTTGGCAAGGTGGAGATTGAATACATCGACCGTCCAAAGGGAATTTCATTGGTTAAGGGGGAGAACGTTAAAGAAATCGGCCACAAGTTTATTTATCTCATTGACGGAACACCATTACCGATGCACAGAATTGTAAGGGTGATTTATGGTGGCGAGGAGTGGTGGAAAAAAAGGTAAGATAGGTGCATAATTTTCCCGACTGGAGAGAAAAAATTAAATCGGTTTAAATCTGGCTGATGATAGACCTCGATTTTAAAGGCTGTGATGTGTTGGATATGGTCAGGAAAAAATCTGGAATATGTGGTAAGGGTTTGGAAAAGAATAGTGAAGAGGTGGGAAAAGTAGATAATCCACCCAAGGTTGTCAGAAGCAGATTAAGCAGAGGAATGGAAAGACTTGCGCTTGAGTTCTCATCATCTTTGTCAGATGACAGAAACATCTTCTATTATGATATTCTGGTTGATTTGGCTCATGTAATTGGACTTTACAAAAAAGGCTATTTAACAGAAGATGAGGTAAAAAAGATTGTCTCAGCTCTCCTCAAAATTAGAGATGAGGGATATCTGGAGCTATCTCAGACTTATGAAGATGTTCACGAAGCAATAGAGGCGAAAATTATAGGGTTTGCTGGAGATGCTGGAGCAAAAATGCACACTGGAAGATCGAGAAATGATGAGGTTGCTACATGCCTGAGACTTTACACCCGAGACAGACTTCTGGCTTTGATGAGTTCTCTAATCGATTTAAGGGTCGCTATAATTGAGCTGGCAGAAGAAAATGTGGATGTATTATTGCCAGGTTTTACACATTTGCAATATGCACAGCCAACAAGGCTCTCACACCACCTGATCGCTTACCACGATATGCTGTGGAGGGATTACCTGAGGGCTCTTGAATGTTTTAGAAGAGTTAACAGGTCTCCACTTGGATCCGCTGCATTTGCCTCCACCTCCTTTGAGCTCGATAGAGATTTAACAGCAAAGTTACTCGGATTTGATGGCATTGTTGAGAACTCAATGGATGCCGTCTCATCGAGAGATTTTGCAATAGAGGCCATTTTCGTTTGTTCGTCAGTTATGCTTTCTCTGAGCAGAATTGCTGAAGAAATCATCCTTTGGAGCTCGGAATTCGATTTTATTGAGCTTCCAGATGAGTATTCATCCTCATCCAGTATAATGCCCCAGAAAAAGAACCCCGACATAGCTGAGCTTGTAAGGGGGAGAACGGGAAGAGTTTGTGGGAATTTGATCTCTGCGATGATGATATACAAGGCAATGCCCTTTTCATACAATCGCGATTTTCAAGAAATAAATCCACTGATTTACGGCAGTCTTGAAAGTGCGGTAATGTGCTGCAATCTCTTTTCGGGCATGCTTCGTAAAATTGTGTTTAAAAGAGATATTATGAAAAAAAAGGCATCCAAGGGATTTACAACGGCTACAGAACTGGCCGATACACTTGTACAGAAAGCAGGTATACCCTTCAGAATAGCGCATAAAATAGTGGGCATTCTTGCAATGAAGGGTATTTTCCACCCGACAAAGGATGATTTGATGAGTGCAGCAAGAAGTGTTCTTGGTGAAAAAGTGAACATTCTGGAAAAAGTAACTGAAAAGGACATCGAGTCTGCTATAAATCCTGAAAATGTTGTGGAACGGAGAAAGAATATCGGTTCACCATCGAAAGGCGCAGTTTTGAAAATGATTGAAAAAAGAAAGAAAAAGGTTGAAGAGGATGAAGAGTCTCTTCAGGAGATTATAGAAAAAGTGTCAACTTCACTTGAAAATCTTTATGATGCTGTTCAGCGGATTGTAAAAGAAAGCTGTGGAGAATGTTGAAAATAGATGGTTGAGAATGTAACTTGGTGGTAAATCATGAGGGATAATGGAGATTTATCGGGTAAAAAAGTCAGAGTGAAGTCCAAAGGAAGGATTTTTGAGGGTATTGTAATGCCCTCTCATTCGGATAATCTTGTTTTAAAGCTTAACAGTGGCTATAACATTGGTCTGAGGGAATATGAGATAATGGATGTGGTTGAGGAACCACATGTAATACCTAAACCTGAAAAGATTGAAAAAATTCCTGATTTACCTGAAATTAAAATCATCTCAACAGGGGGAACAATTGCCAGCAAGGTCGATTACAGAACTGGAGCTGTTACGAGTCAGTTCTCTGCAGATGAGATTATAAGTGAAGTTCCTGAGCTGAGGGAAATTTGCAATGTGGATGCGACATTGTTATACAACATCCTCTCAGAAAATATGACACCAACACATTGGATTAAGCTATCAGAGGAGATATACAGTAGCATTAAAGAAGGATTTGAAGGCATTCTGGTCACTCATGGAACCGATACAATGGCTTACACAAGCTCCGCCATCGCTTTCATGCTCTCAACTCCCGTTCCAGTCATTTTTGTTGGTTCTCAAAGAAGTTCAGATAGACCCTCAAGTGACGCCTCGATGAACCTTATATGTGCTGCGAGGGCATCCACTTCTGAACTCGGGGAAGTTGCGGTTGTTATGCATGGCTCAACCAGCGATAACTTCTGCCACATCCACCGTGCGGTTAAAGTTAGAAAAAATCACACCTCGAGGAGAGATGCTTTCCAGTCGGTAAATCAGTTACCAATCGGGAAAGTAAAGTATCCTTCAGGGGAAATAGAATGGTTAATTGGATTCGTGAGGAGGGGTGAGAGGGAATTATCTCTCAGAAACAGCCTGGAAGAAAGGTGTGTTTTGATAAAATATTATCCGGGCCTTCATCCTGATATCCTTCAGTTCTATTATGAAAAGGGCTACAGGGGATTTGTTTTAGAGGGGACAGGCCTGGGGCACGTTTCAACAGGGTGGATAGAAACGATTCGTAACATCTCTGAGGATAGTCTGATTGTCATGACTTCTCAGTGTCTGTGGGGCAGGGTGTGTGACAGGGTTTATGATACGGGAAGAGATTTGCTGAAGGCTGGAGTGATAGAGGGCGAGGATATGCTTCCCGAGGTTGCTCTGATCAAGGTGATGTGGCTTCTGGGAAACTATTCACTTGAGGAGGCAAAAGAACTGGTGAACAGGAATCTCGTTGGGGAAATAAATCCAAGAACATCCTATTAATCTAATAATTTTATTGATAGTTTATTACAAGCTTGTCTCAGTATAATCTGACATTTAATCAATGTTTTATCGGGCAACTGAATTAAGGTGTTTAAATTAAATAGTATACTTACTGAATAGTTTCGTAGCCTTATGGAAACTTTTTAAGTCCACATTTCTGGCATTTAAGGGAATAAAGACCGCTGAAAACCTTCTTGAGTCTCTCTTCCCTCTCTAAAGTAAAATTAAACTCTGGGTTTTTCATTCCTTTTATTTCTTCTCTGGGGGGTATGCGTTCAAGAGAAAACCCTATGGATTTCTCATCTGCAACATCAATAACTTCTGTCTCTCTCCAGTTCGTCACTACAGCTATTCTCGGGTGTGGTTTGAGCAATTTTGACATGAGGGTTGCAATTCTTACTGAAAGAGATATGTGTTGATCTGGAGTCTCACAAAGGATCAATATTTTATTCATTCCATCAATACTTATCAAGAGATCAATTAATGCGGTAATCTTCCCGTCATCGAGTAAATAATTCTCTGTAATGTCTTTTTCGTGATAGCCCTTTTTTTCAATAAGGAATTTTTTAATTCTTACCAGTATTTCTTTTTTGTCGATATATGGTGTTATCATCGTTTCTCTTTTTTCAAAGTACTTCTTATAATTCGAAAGTTCATCCTGAAAATTCTGGTTTATGTTCATTAACAATACTTCTCGCAGAGTTAGATAAACTTTGGGATACCACACTGCTTAAATGGTTCGTTGGTGGATATGTGTGTTGATAGCAAATATGCAGAAATTGACTCTTTTTTGGTTTAATTATCTGAGTTAACTGTCTGAGTTAACTGATTATGTTAACATATTATCCTCTGAAATTTAGCTGGCTTAAAATTTAACTTTATCAAGCTACCTCATCACTTCTGCAAAGGCTCTGACAGGAAATGCTGCAGCTTTAACTTTAACTGGAGTGGCAAAAAATCTGAATTCTCTCCCCATCAAAGCACCCAAATTCGTTAAATTCTCGACAATTGGGATATTATTTCCAAGAAGAATTGTGTGTGCTGGTCGGGAGAGATCATCCGGGTTATCAATATTGAGTGTATCAATTCCAACAAGTTTTGTATCATTCTCAACAAAGTATTCAGCCAGTTCTCTGGAAACATATGGGTGGTTGAAATATTCAGGTTTTTTCCAGTATTTGTCCCATCCGGTGTGGATCAGCACCGCCTTACCAGAAACGTCGACATCAATATCTTCGGGATAAATTGCTCTCTTACTATTGCATGGAACCTCCGCAAGAATACCAATCAGGATCAAGTTCTCAATGCGCATCCTTGATATATCATCCATATCTCTGTGTCGGTGGTATGGTGAATCGATGTATGTGCCTATACTCGTGATGAACTCAATCTTTGTTATCTCAAATTCGGCTTTATCGTTGTATTCGGCTCTTGAATTTTCGTGTGTCATAAAAGGATATATCTTGGGTTTCAAGCCTTTAAAAACTGGTATGTCCTCCTCAATCATATGGCTTAAATCTATAATCTCCTTATCGATTCTCATTGGGTGTTTTTGATTATTTATTTGCATTTTAGTCACTCAGAAAAAATAGTATTTTAGGTTATCCACAAATAGCTTACGAATGTGGGTTCGATTAAATGGCTTATGACACTAAAATGACACTAAATAAATAGGTTACCGTAATAAACTAAATTACTGTCATACTCCACCAACATTCCACTAATTACTCCCTAAAATTTCACCCCTCAGGAAATTGAAGGTGTAATCGGTTATTTTAACCTTATAAAATTCTCCTAACACAGCCTTTTCGAGAATTACTGGTCTGTATGAATTTGTTCTTCCAGTATATGTTTGGTTTTTTCCCTCTTTTGTAACGAGAATCCTGTAAGTTTTACTTATATGTCTGGAATTATTTATCTCTCCAATGTCTTTTGCCAGTTTTGTCAATCTCCTGCTCCTCTCTTTTTTAATCCAGTCTGGAATATCTTTTAGTTTTGCTGCTGGTGTACCCTTTCTGGGAGAGAATCTTGTTATGTTCACAATGTCCGGTTTAACATATCTAATCAGTTCATAGGTTTTAATGAAGGACTCCTCTCCCTCAGTTGGATAGCCAACAATAACATCTGTAGAGAGCACTATATCGTCAAATTCTTTTCTGAATCTTGAAACGACTTCCAGAAAATCCTCAACAGTGTATCCCCTCTTCATATCTTCAAGGATTCTGTTATCTCCACTTTGAACCGGCAGGTGGAGGAATTTGTATATTTTTTCGCTCTTAAAAGCCTCTACCAAATCGTCCAGAATCTCAATCGCATGATTTGGATTCATCATTCCGACTCTAACCCTGAATTCACCATCTATCTCTGAAATTCTGGAGAGGAGTTTGGATAGATTCGTTCCTGAATCTAAGCCATATGCAGCCGTGTCCTGAGATGTGAGCTGTATCTCCCTGAAACCCTCACTGACAGCAATTTTAATTTCATTAATGATGTTATCAATTTTGAAGCTGTTCAACCTTCCTCTTGCAAATCTCGTTGCACAGTATGAACACTCTCCAAGACAACCTTCTGAAATGGATACAATGGCAATGCAGTTAGTCTTAAGGCGCTCCTTCAAACACCTGAAATCAGATTTGTCAATCTTCATCCTATCTGTCAGGGCCACGTTCTTGCCTTTCATTGTTAGATCAACAACTGTGGCCACCTTGTCTATGTTATCTGGAGTCAGGATTGAATCGGCAATATTTGAGGAATTTTTTGCAATTCTTGGAAGACATCCTGCCAGAATAACTTTTTTACCGGATTTTCTCAACTCTTTTGCCCTTTTAATAATCTTTCTTTCGGTAAACTCAACGACACCGCATGAATTAATAATGACCACATCACTGTCCTCGATCTCCTCAGATAGCGCAAAATATCTTTTTATAATGCCTCTCATGATATCCGAATCTGCCTGATTGCTTGTGCATCCATAGGTTTCAATGTAGACCTTCCAGACCATCACATTCTGTAAAACATTGACTGATTAAAAAAGTAACCTCGAATTGAGTTGTTCGATTACGTGTGTTTTTTCCTTTTTTCAGTCAGATTGAATGTTTGTCTCTGGTGTGTTCAATCAAACCAGATGTTTGTGATTTGAGAAACTAAACATCGAACATCAAATCCAAGCTAAAGCTAAAGTTAATAAATATCCCAGTTAAACCATTGAATGAATGCTGTGGGTTGAAAAGTACAGACCTTCAACTTTGAATGATGTTGTGGTCAGTCGGGATACTTTATCAAAAATTTTGAAGTGGGCAAAAGAGTGGAATCCAGACCAGAAACCCCTCATGCTTGCAGGACCACCAGGTATAGGTAAAACTAGCCTTGCACTCGCTCTTGCCAGCACTATGGGCTGGGAAGTGGTGGAGCTTAACGCCAGCGATCAGCGAAACTGGCAGGTGATAAGTAAAATAGTGGGAGAGGGAGCGTTTAACGAAACAATAAGTGATGAAGGAGAGTTTTTATCCTCATCAAAAGGAAAACTCAAACTCATCATACTCGATGAGGTTGACAACATCCATAAGCGAGAGGATACCGGTGGCGAGAGAGCTCTTATAAAAATCATAAAGAAAAAACCTAAGCAACCTCTGATCCTCATTGCAAATGACCTCTATGCCCTTTCTCCAGACCTCAGAAACCTCTGCTTGGTAATAAATTTCAAACGGATGAACTACAGATCGATTATCAAGATTCTCCAGAAGATCTGTCAGAAAGAAGGTATAAAAGCCGAGAGAGAAGCTCTGGAGATGATCGCTAAGAACTCGGGTGGAGATTTGAGGGCTGCCATTAATGACCTCCAAGCAGTGACTGAGGGTAGAGATTATCTGAAAATGGAAGATGTTGTTGTATCGATGAGAACTCAGGAAACCGACATATTTAAAGTTGTGCAGAAGGTTCTCAAGAGCTTAAATCCGGAAGTTTACAGCATGGCGATGTTGCTGGATGAAACACCCGAGGACATAATCTGGTGGGTGAGTGAAAATCTTCCCCTGGAATATTCGGGAGATGAGTTTTTAAAAGGGACTCTTATTCTTTCCAGAGCCGACATTTTTCTCGGAAGAGTAAGGAAGAGGCAGTACTACAGACTCTGGAAGTATGCAAGCTTTTTAATGACTGTTGGTGTTCAACATGCCAAGAGGGAAGCGAAGAAAGGATTTACAAGGTATAAAAGACCATCAATGTGGCAGAAATATTTCTATTCAAGATCGAAAAGGGACAGATTGAGAAGGATACTTAAGAAAATAGGAAAGCATTCTCATCTCTCATCAAAGAAAGCATATTCTGAAATGTATTTTATAATTAAGGCGATGATAGGGCATTTAAATGTTGAAAGAGCTGCGAAGATCTCAGCTTTCTATGAATTCGACTCTGAAGACCTTGAATTTATAATAGGTGATAAGAAAAAGGTCGAAGAAATAAAGAGATTTATAGAGGAGCACGGACTTCACAGGGTTGATGAGAGTTTCATGTCTGGCTACGAGGCGGAAAGCATAAAAGTGATGGATCAGCAATCGGAAAAAATTCAGAGAATTGATGAACCACTCTCAGAAACCTCAGAACCTGAAGAGCCTGAAGAGCCTGAAAAAGACAAAAATCGATCAGCGAAAGGAAAGAAAAGAGGTAAAATCGCAACATTGGACTCGTTTTTTGGGGAGTAGGTACGGTCTCAAAATCCTCAGCATATACCCTTATAATAGTTTTTACTAAATCGGACGGGAAGTCTCCATGTGTAAGCGTGGATATGAGATCTCGTAAAATATGATTACAATAAAATAGATAGAACTATGAAATGCAAACTTGATAGAGGACCATATTAAGTCTACTCTCTTCACAAATGTTTCACCAAGGAATCCATGGTTTTAACCGTGGGTGGAATTGGCTAACATTTTTCTCCATTTCTTAATACCTCTTTTGGCTATGTTTATGGACGCATTCAGGTCTGCATGAATCTTTCCACACTTTTTACAGTCAAACTCCTTACCACTTCTTTCTCCTTTCTTTCCGCATCTGGAGCATGTTGTTGACGTTCTGTACGGATAGACCCCATCCATGAATATATTGTTCCAGAGCAGTTTTGTTTCAAGGAAGTTGTATGTCTTTCTGAAGGGAAGTGTGTGGTGTTTGTTCCTGCTCAATTTGTTCTTGAACAGCATTTCTTCTGGTTTATTGAGTCAAGCCTCTCCACAAAGACGAACGGATTTCAATACTGGGAGTCCAATGTGGAGTAGGATGAGTGTTGGAGGATGGTGTGTGGGTGTGAACATGGCTAGGGACGTAGAATGTGCAAGCTCCCGACTTCAGTCAGGAGAAGTTGACTCACTAGCTCTGGTTTTTAGCGATCTCAACTATTTTGGAGAGGGCTTCTCCTGCAGGCATCCTTATTGAAATATCTGAAACGGACGTAAGTGGTGTGGAATCCGGGTTTATTTCAATTATCTTACCACCTTTCTTCTTCGTTATGAGCGGTATTGACGCTGCGGGTTGTACGACGGCTGAAGTTCCAATAACCAGGACCAAATCACTTTTTTCAGCCTCCTCGAATGACCTTATAAGAATGTCTGGGGGGAGCCTCTCTCCGAACCAGACAACTCCTGGTCTGAGCAGTGAACTGCAAACGGGACACTCCGGAAGCTTACCGACCTGAATAGATGAACTCTCAACATATGTTGAGCTATCTGCATGATATCCACACGCTGGATTTGAACATTTTATCAGTCTCAGAGAGCCATGAAGGTGAATAACTTTGCTACTTCCAGCCCTTTCATGCAAGTCATCAACATTCTGCGTAATCAGACATTTCAGAATTCCAGTCTTTTCCAGTTCTGCAAGGGCGAAATGTGCAGGGTTGGGGTTTTTACTGAAAACGAGCCTCATCCGCCATGAATACCATTCCCATACAAGTTTTGGATCTCTTCTAAAAGCTTCAGGAGTGGCCAGCTCTTCTGGCCGATATTTATTCCACAGGCCATCCTTTCCCCTGAATGTTGGGATATCACTCTCAGCAGAAACTCCCGCACCGGTTAATGCGATAACATACTCAGCTTTTTTAATCTCAGATACAGCTTTCTCGAGCAAACTTGATTCCATGAAATAGCTGGAAAATTAAAAAATAAAATTATTTTGAAAACTGAACCGGAAGTGAAGATTAATCGGTTACTGAAGAAAGTGAGATTAATCGGTTACTGAAGATCATCAGGGGTTTTATATTAAGGCAGTCTTAAAGCAATGACGATCTAAATCATTTCGATAGCAGCACCTTCTGAGTAGATTAGATATCCAGTTCTAGCGGCGAAAACTATAAAGAATGGCTCAATCAGAGCGGTTATTACCCATCCTGCACCTGTGATCTGGGAAATGGGTGAAATTATTAATGAGGTTACCCATATCGTAATAATCCAGACAACGTATTTTCCCCAGCCCACATTCTGTATTATGTTAAGAATTTCTCTGAATGAAAATGCTTTTCCAATATCGTTATTTGCGACCATGTGGAGTATACCCATTGATGCTATCAGAGCAATAAACAGGAACAGAGCACCTCCGGCTATAATAAGAATTGAGGCGAACGTTCCTGAAATAAGTGCGGTACCTATTCCCGCGACAATCAAAGCCACAGGAATGATGAAATAAATCAAGCTTACGAGTACAATTTTTAATCCTTCAGTAAACATCCCAATATAGTCATTTAGGGCTGGAATCTCTTTTCTACCACTTCTGACTATCCTTGCACCAAAACCAGCGAGAGTGAAGTTAATTACAGGTATGAGCCCTATTGCTACTAAAATTAGAAACTTTCCTGCATCATCCAGGAGTTTTCTTGCAAGATCAATTCCATCTGAATAAATCTCATCAAGATTCATGTTAGATTTTAGTCGTTAATGAAATAATATCTTTTTGTTAACTTTCGAGATTTTTATTAGCATGGATAGGAATCATCCTTAATAAGAATGATTTTAAAATTTTTTAAATTAGTGAAAGATTGATATAAAAACAGGTGAAATCAAAAGTGATGGTAGCATATTACCTGGCTTTAAATCTATGACTTCCATGAGCCTGAGGCCAATAGCCATGATCAGTATTCCTCCTGTGGCAGATATCTCATTCACAACAATTTCCGACATATAGTTGCTTGCATAAATAGCAAGCATTGAAAAAAGTCCCTGGTAAATCAAAACGGGGATTGATGAGAATAATACACCTATTCCGAGAGTTGAAGAAAGAGCAACCGCAGCAACCCCATCAAGCATGGACTTTGTAAGCAATATCGAAGAATCTCCCGTTAGACCTTCCTGAATCGGCCCTATCACTGCCATTGAACCAACACAAAATAGTAGAGTCGAGGAAACAAACCCCTCCGCAAATTTTGAACCTTCAAATCTTCTTTCCACCTTCTCTCCCACTCTCTGGAGTCTGAATTCTATATTAATAATCTCGCCAATGGCTGTTCCAATCAGTATGCTGACGGTGAGAAAAACAATATTGCTGGTTTTTATTGCCATGGTTATTCCAATGACCAGCACCACCAGTCCAAGAGCATGCATTAAAGACTCTCTCAACCTGTTGCTTAGTTTAGATCCTATTATGACACCGAAAATACTTGCGATCACTATCACAATTGCATTGACTATTGTTCCAAACACAGAGAAAATCTGAAATTCGGGTTTATATCTTTTTGCTGCGAATTGTTTGTTAAATCTTTGCTATGCATGGTCTGTTGTATGCTATTACCCCATCATAAGCTTTAAGATCAGAAAGTTCGAAAACCTGACCATTTTAGAAATTGAAATTTTTATCTAACCTTGATTATGACAACTCATCCAATCCAGTATTTAACTCAGCATAAATCAGTTAATAACTTCTCAAAATTGTTTTATATATCTCTTGAGAAATGGGCTAATATGATTGCAGATATATACATTGAGCTTAAGGAAGGTGTTGCCGATCCGGAAGGTGAGTCGACAAAAAAGGCTTTGAGACTGCTTGGTTTTCAGAATGTAAAAAACGTATCCACCAGAAAGGTTTTCAGAATTGAGATCGATGCTGAAAGCAGAGAAAAGGCTGAAGAAGAAATCAAAAGCATGTGTGAGAAGCTGTTAGCGAATCCGGTAATCCAAAAATATTCAATTAACTGGATCTTCTGAGGGTATCTTGAAAGGTGTCTTTATGTCGAAATCGCTGGAAAAAATTTTTAAAAGGGTTGAAGCTCCTTTTGCACTCTATCAGGTTGACGTAATATCTGCCAGTGACGAAGAGCTTATTAAAATCAGTAATGAGCTTGGTCTGGCTCTGAATCTGGATGAGATGAAGAAAATAAAGGAATATTTTAAATCGAAAGGGAGAAACCCTTACGATATTGAGCTGCAGGCTCTTGGTCAGGCATGGAGTGAGCATTGCTGTTACAAGAGTTCAAAATATTATCTCAAGCAGTTTATCTTTAATTTAGAGACTGATTATGTCATTTCCGCAATTAAAGAGGATGCGGGAGTTGTTGAGTTTGACGAAGAGCATGCATATGTAGTTGCTTTTGAGTCACATAATCATCCATCTGCCATAGAGCCCTATGGTGGTGCAGCTACGGGTATCGGAGGGATTTTGAGAGATGTTGTGTGTATGGGAGCTCAGCCGGTTGCACTGATCGATCCACTATTTTTTGGGAATCTGGATACTGACAATGTTGAGATACCAAGAGGAACAAAACATCCCCTCTACCTCCTGACCGGGGTAGTTTCTGGCATCAGGGATTATGGTAACAGAGTGGGCATTCCGACGGTTGCTGGAATGGTATTCTTCGATGACACATATCTTACGAACTGCCTTGTTAATGTTGGTTGTGTTGGAATCGCCCGGAAAGACAACATAGTTCCAAGCAGAGCTGGTGGAGAGGGTGATTACTTCATACTTGCCGGTGGTTTGACAGGTAGGGATGGCATTCATGGTGTAACCTTCGCTTCTGCCGAGCTGAGCGAAAAGAGCGAGGAAGAATCAAGGGGCGCGGTTCAGCTGGGCAACCCGATCATCAAGGAACCACTCATCCATGCATGCCTCGAAATAGTGGATAAGAGGCTGATAACAGGGATGAAAGATCTTGGGGGTGGTGGACTGAGCTGTGCAGTCGGTGAAATGGCACTCGCGGCCGGATATGGGGCTGAGGTTTATTTAGACAGAGTCCCGCTCAAGGAATCGGGTATGGCACCGTGGGAGATCTGGGTCTCTGAAAGTCAGGAAAGGATGCTCGTCACCGCAAAGCCAGAGATGGTCGATGATGTCCTGTATGTTTTTGATAAATGGGACGTTACCGCAACGATCATTGGCAGAGTTACAGCAGAGAAATCTCTAAGGGTTTACTTTAATGACTTTAAGGTGTACGATATGGAAATAGAGTTTGTAACTTCTGGCCCTGAATACTGCAGGCCATATCATGCAAAAAAACCAGAAATTACGGGAGATGAAAGCATATCTCCGCCGCAAGACTACTTCCAGATTTTATGCGAAATGCTTCAGCATCCAAATGTGGCAAGCAGGGAGTGGATTGTAAGGCAGTATGATCACCAAGTAAGGGCATCAACAGCACTCAGACCCCTTCAGGGAAAAATAAACAGGGAAGGGCATGGAGATGCAGCAGTCATTAAACCAACGAGTTCATGGAAGGGGCTGGCGATAACTGCAGATGTGAACCCCTGGATGACGAAAATAGATCCATACTGGGGGACAGCCTCATCATTCGATGAGATGATAAGGAATCTTGTTGCCGTAAACTCGAAACCCCACTCCTTCGTGGATTGTCTCAACTTTGGAAATCCAGAAAAGCCGGAGAGGATGGGTGAGTTTGTTGAAAGTGTTAAGGCTCTTGGCTGGATGGCCTCAACAATGAAGCTTCCATGCGTAAGCGGCAACGTGAGCTTTTATAATGAAACACCTTATTCTGCCGTTGCTCCGACACCATCCCTCTTTGGAATAGGAATAGTTGAAGACGTCAGGAGAGCAATCACGTCTTATTTCAAGAAAAGAGGGAACGCAGTGATTCTTGTGGGTGAAACATCGGCTGAGTTTGGTGGTAGCCTTTATTGTGCAGTGACCAATCAAAAAAGCTTCAGGGTGCCACGAACAGACCCTGAAAAACTAAAACTCTACTCGGAAACTTTACTTGATTCATTCAGGAAGTTTAAAGTTTACTCCTGCCATGACCTCTCGGAAGGGGGTCTGACTGTGGCTGTGGCTGAAATGTGCATCGCCAGTGGGCTGGGGGCTGAAATAGACCTCAGAGGGATTGAGGGAAAACCCTTCGTAAAACTTTTCTCGGAATCCAACACTCGATGGCTTGTGGAGGTATCAGAAGGAGATGCAGATGATTATGTGGCTTTCCTGCTGAAAAGAGGTGTCACAGCAAACAATCTCGGATATACTTCTGCCAGAGAAATATCCTTCAATGATGATGAAATCAGCTTTGAAATCGATGTGAGTGAGGCAGATAGGCTGTGGAGAGATGGTTTGACGAGGTTTTCTGGGTGGTAGTTTGAAGTAAATGAGGCAAAAAATGGAGAAAAGGGGTAAGGTACGTATGATTGATGAAGATATTAAAATTGCTGTGTTGAGAATTGAAGGAACGAACTGTGAGGATGAAACAGTGAAGGCGATTAAAGAGCTTGGAGTTTTCAGTGAAGCAATCCATCTCAAACAGCTTTACAGCGATATGATCAAGGAGCGAGAGAAAAGGAGACTTTCTGATTATGCTGGAATAGTGATCCCGGGTGGTTTCTCGGCAGGTGATTATGTCAGGGCTGGAGCAATTTTTTCTGCAAGAATTAAAAGTGCCCTTAAAAAGGATCTTGAGAGTTTTATAAGAGAAGGCTATCCTGTGCTCGGGATATGCAATGGATTTCAGGTTCTTGCTGAGCTTGGAGCTCTTCCCGGTTTTGATGAGGACAGGCCCCTATCTGATAAGCCTGAGATGGCCCTTGGAATAAATAATTCAAATAGATTTGAATGCAGACCGAGTTTGTTAAAACATGAGAATGCGAGTAAATGCATTTTCACGAAGAAGTTGAAAAAGGAAATTGTGATGTTTCCTGTAGCGCATGCAGAGGGTAAAGTGATCTTTCCAAAGGGACTTGAAAACATCTTTATTAAAAGGTTGCTTGTGAATGACCAGATCGTTTTCAGATATGTTGATGAAAATGGAAACTATTCAGACTACCCGTGGAATCCAAATGGCAGCATATACAACATCGCGGGCATCTGTAATGTTAAAGGTAATGTTTTCGGCTTAATGCCCCATCCGGAGAGGGTTTTCTGGAAGTGGCAGCATTTCGATTGCTTTTCTGAAGCCTTTCAGGAGTTTGAAGAACATGAAAATAGAACTCTGGAACAGGTTCCCAAAAATGTTTCTGGAGATGGCAGGGCAATATTTGAAAGCATGGTTGAGCATATAAAAAAGATGCTGTGATTGCTGAGTACAAACTATATCATCCTAATTTTATTTTATATTCAATTTTCCGATATTCATTTCTTTAATCAGGATCTTCTCTATTTCTTTTGAATCTTTTGCATATCTGCATGTGTTTCCCACGCAAACGGAGGTTTTGCCCTCCTTGAAAACTGTATCGTGGTTGATGTATCTGTTCAGAATTTTCAACTCATCAACCTCGGCTTCAACGATCAGAGGTTTGAGAAATGTCTTCAGCGAAAGCATGTAACCTGCATCGTACAGCCCGTGCTCAAGACCGGCATATTTTTTGAGAGCTCTTTCAGCCATTTCGTAATAATGGCTCTCACCTGTGAGGATTGAAATGGAATTTGTGTTCTGAATCATCTGTGTAAGGGGTGAGCGATAAGACACGTCAAAAAACTGTGTGATCCCTTCTTTATCTGTGAAAGTATCCTGCCTGTAGAACTCCTCGACTGCAACCTGAACGATCTCCTTTGCCCTCTCAACAAAGCTGAAATCAAGGGTAGCGGTATAGCAATCCAGAAGTGAAGATGTGAAGAAGGCGTAATCCTCGAGCAGACCCTCAAGTCCATCGTCTCTTCTCGCGAGTACATCTCCGAATCTTGTCTTGAATATTCTTTTGACCTTTGAAACAGCCTTGTGTACTGCGTCTTCTCTCCCGAAAATCAGACCAAAATAGATGTAACCTGAAAAGATTATCGAGGAATAGGAAGTGTAAACATTTCTGTCAATGTTTAGCTCGTTTATGTGTTTGATTCTTTGAGATATCAACTTATTCCGCCCATTTTCAAGTATCTCATCCAGCTGATCGATATCAATCTGCATTTCTTCAGCGACATCCTCTTTCCTTGCCTCAATTCTGAGATGATTTTTACCCTCAAAATTGCCAGTCTCAGAAATACCATAGTAAAGTTTGAAAGCTCTCATCTCTTCCTGGGAAAGAAGTGATTCGAGCTCAGAATAGCTGTAGGTGTAAAAACCACCTTCCTCACCCCTGAAATCAGCATCGATCGATGCATAAAAACCATCATGGGCATCTAAAAAGGTCTCGCAGAACCTGAAAATCCCCTCAGCAGCATCTTTAAAACTCTCTCTTCCAGTATTTCTGAAGGCGATCGAATAATTTACAAGTAATTCCCCATTATCGACAGATATCTTCTCAAAATGAGGGATAATCCACTCTCTGTCAACCGTATATCTGAAAAAGCCCCCAAATGTGTGATCATGAATTCCACCAGCATACATTTCATCAAGAGTGTGGTCGCTGACCTTCAACCCCTCATCAAATTTGCTTTCCGTGGTTATGAGCAATCTAATCGCTGTCGGCATCGGGAATTTTTGATTAAATCCAAATCCACCGTAAACGGGGTCTGCTGCGGTTAAAATTGAATCTATTCCTCTTTCTATCAATTTAAATTCGAGTTCCCCGGTAAGTTCCATATTCAGCCTCTGCTGAACAGCTTTTGAAACTTCTTTTGCGAGATTTACTGTTTTCTCTCTGTCTGTTTTATAGGACATGAGTACAGCCTTTAGGATTCTGATGAATGAAGGCATTCCACCTCTATCCTCCTTCGGGAAATAGGTACCACCATAAAATGCTTCACCACTGGGAAGCGCAAATACTGTCAGCGGCCAGCCGCCCTGACCGGTCAGAGCTGAAATAGCCTCCTGATATTTCCTGTCAACGTGAGGCATCTCATCTCTGTCCACTTTTATACAGATGAAGTTCTCATTGAGAAATGCTGCCAATTCGGGATCATTATAGCTCTCTTTGTCCATTACATGGCACCAGTGACACCAGGAAGCACCAATATCAATTAAGACTGGTTTGTCT
Source organism: Archaeoglobus sp. JdFR-24 (assembly GCA_002011215.1). The sequence continues at coordinate 17,397 of MTML01000064.1, read as the reverse complement.
TCCAATTTAGCTCTCTTAAAAGCCTCATCACAATAAGGGTACCAGTCAACAGGCTGTTCTGCGCACTCACTGAGGTATGCGCTTTTTGAGTTTTTTAGTCTATTTGCCATTATTTCACCTTTTCACTTTTCTATTCTACGTTCCTACCATGTTCCTACGTTCCTGCTAATATCTCAACTTTGATGATTATAACTTTAACACCTGTGAATTAAATGAATTAATTACAATTGATTGGGACTAATCATATAAACAAGTTTATTTTCCTCTCTAAAATTGCATGCTTAATTTTCTCCTCAGTAACTATTCTAATATCTCATAAAGTGTTGTCCTCTGTTTTGGAATTCTACCGGCAGTCTCAATCACAGCTCTTAGTTCCTGCACATCCAGAAATTCACCATTTGTGGATCCAGCAGCCTTTGAGATGTTTTCTTCCATGAGTGTTCCACCAATGTCGTTTGCACCTGTGAAAAGCGCAGCCTGAACCAGCTTTTTACCAAGCTTAACCCATGATGCCTGAATGTTTGTAATTTCAGGATACAGTATTATTCTGGAAATTGCTATGACCAGCAAATCTTCGAAACCGGATGTCCCTCTTGAGTATTTCCCCAGTTCATTGTTTTTCCACATGAAGGGAAGGGGGATAAACTCTGTAATTCCTCCTGTATCTTTCTGAATTTCTTTAAGGAGCATAAGGTGTTTAATTCTGTTTTCCCATCCCTCGATATGACCATACATCATTGTTGCAGTTGTTGGAATTCCTACTCTATGGGCTGTTTTTATAACGGATATCCACTGATCTGTCGTGAGCTTTTCAGGGCATATGAAGTTCCTTATCTCATCATCGAGTATCTCTGCTGCTGTACCTGGCATTGAGTCCAGTCCCGCATCCATCAAATCTCTGAGCACATCTTCAACATGCATTTTGCTGTTTCTTGCAGCATGCAGGATCTCCATTGGAGAAAAAGCATGAACGTGAATTTTCTTTGAAACATCTCTCACAGCCTGAAGAATTTCAGAATAATGGTGTACATCGGCATTCTCCAGCAACCCTCCCTGAATGCAAACCTCTGTGCATCCGTAGACAACAGCTTCCTCAACTTTGTTTTTGATCTCCTCAATTGACAGAATGTAGTTCTTTCTATATCTGAAAGAACAGAACTTACACCTGTTTATGCATCTGTCTGTGAAATTGATGTTTCGGTTAATTACGTAGGTTACATACTCTCCAGCAACCCTCCTCCTCAGCTCATCAGCTATTTTGAATGTCTCAAATGGATTTGAAATAAGGCTTTTATAGTCCTGGATTAACATTAGCACACCCCTTTCAATCTCCCTATATAAATTTAATCTTGATTTGGTGACTTTTTGGTCTTATGGCCCACATTTACAACCCGCCTTTATGATTTATCAATTATTCATTATTCAATACCCTTCTGTAACCCTCATCATCGCTAAGGCTCTCTACAAGCTCCCGAGTTTTCTCGCCATACCAGCCAAGTCTTAAATACTTTGGATATACTGGCAATCTCTCTCTCAGGAAGTATTCTCTATTTAAACATCTTTCGATTTTTTTCAAAGAAGGCCATGGAGCTTCGGGATTTATGTAATCGATTGTAACCTTTGAAATACCACCTATGTCTCTTGCCCCAGCTTTTATGAATGGAAGTATGTCCTCAACAAGGTTGGGTGGTATCTGGATCGTAACATCATTTGGAAGAACTTTTTTCGCTTCCTTAACAATTTTGAGCATAAATTCGGGCGAGGGTGGAGGGTTTTTCTCCATTTCAGTCCCTTTTTTGGGTTTAAAGTTCTGAATAATACATTCCTGAATGTGTCCATAATTTCTGTGGATTTCCTTTATTATTTCCAGAGAATAGATGCAATCATAAAAACTCTCACCAATTCCGACGAGAATGCCGGTTGTAAAGGGTATTTTTAGTTTTCCGGCATTTTTTATCATCTTTATCCTGACCTCGGGTTTTTTACCAGGGCTCTCCGCATGACACTCGAGTTCTACAGCCTGTTCGAGCATCAGACCCATTGAAGCATTATATGGTTTTAAATATTTCAACTCGGAAAGACTCAGAATTCCTGCGTTTGTGTGAGGCAGCAAGCCCGAATCGATAGCCATTTTATTCATTTCCACAATATACTGAATGAAACTGGAATAGCCAAATTCTCTCAATCTCTTTTTGATATGTTCGAAATCATCAGGTTTTTCACCAAAGGTAAAAAGAGCTTCGGTTGCGTTTTTAGCTTTCAAGAGAACTCTCTTCACTTCTTCAGGACTCATAATATGGGGTTTTTCAGATCTGAAACCACAGTAATAACACCTGTTCCTGCATGCATTGGTCAGAGGGATGAAAACATTTCGGGAGTAGGTTACGTATTTCCCGTTTTCTTTTCCATTTACTTCGTTTATCCTGCCCATCGGATCACTGGATGCGTCTTTGTCCCGAAAATTTTTACATCCCATGGATCCCCTTCTATGAGTTAAATGTTGTTTAAATGTTGTGTTTTGCGGTTTAACTTTTCAGCGAATTTTATCAAAAAGATAATTAAGGTTTTGAACCTAACACAGGTTGAGGTGATTTTGTGAGGGTTGCAGTTATCGGTGGTGGAGCAGGAGGCATGACGTGTGCCTCAAGGGTAAGAGCTTTGAAACCGGAATGGAAGGTGTCTGTTTTTGAAGAAACTGATTTTGTTAGCCACGCTCCCTGTGGAATCCCCTATGTTGTGGAGGGTTTGAGTAAAACTGCCAAATTGATGTATTATGAGCCAAGGGTGTTTATCGAAAAGAGGGGAATAGATCTTCACATGAATTCAAAGGTTATAAAGGTTGAGAAGGGATCTCTTACGGTTCTGGAAGATGGTGATGAAAGAACATATGACTGGGATTATCTGATGATCGCGACCGGAGCATCACCCACTCTGCCTCCCGTTGAGGGAACAGAACTCGAAAACATCTTCACAGTTGATCTACCTCCGGATGCAGAAAAAATCAGCAAAGCAGCTAAAAATGCGGATAAGGTGGTTATTGTCGGCTCAGGCTACATAGGTATCGAGATGGCAGAAGCGTTCTCTGCTATCGGGAAAAAGGTTACGGTTATAGAAATGCTCGATCACCCACTACCCAATTTCGATCCGGATATAGCAAAGGTGGTCAGAGATGAGATGGAGAAGAGGGTTGATTTGAAACTGGAGGAAAAGGTGGAGGCATTCGAAGGTAAAGATAGGGTTGAGAAAGTCGTTACTGATAAAGGTGAGTATGAGGCGGATCTTGTTGTGGTTGCCACCGGTGTAAAGCCAAACACTGAACTTGCAGAGCAACTGGGCCTGAAAATTGGTGAAACCGGAGCCATCTGGACTGATAGCAGAATGCGAACAAGCATGGAAAACGTTTATTCTGCTGGAGACTGTGCGGAAACCCACCACATGATAACCGAAAAGAGGGTGTGGATGCCTCTTGCACCACCCGGAAACAAGATGGGTTATGTTGCTGGAGTCAATATGTGTGGTGGAGATATTGAATTTCCGGGAGTGCTTGGGACACAGATTACCAAATTCCATGAACTTGAAATCGGACGGACGGGTTTAAACGAGAAAGAAGCTCTGGAGGCTGGATTTGAGCCAAAGACAACTTTTATAAAGGCATCTTCCAGAGTGCATTACTATCCTGGCGGAAGGGAGACGTTCATAAAGGTGGTAGCTGACAGCAATACGAAAAGACTTCTTGGAGCTCAGATTGCAGGATATGATTCAGTTCTCACGAGAATAGACACCATGGCAGCAGCAATCCAGGCGGGCTTTACCACTAAGGATCTGTTCTTTGCCGACCTGGCATACGCTCCTCCATTTGCACCAACCTGGGATCCCCTTATCGTTGCTGCAAGAACTCTCAAGTTTTAGATGAAGTATCAGTTCGACACGAGGATAAAATCAATAAATTTTTTACCTGTTTAACTTTTTGTATCCATCAATGGACGAATCCAGTTTTTCAAAGGATACTGATTCAATTGAAAAAATTTCAGAGGAAATAAAAAAATGCAAAAAATGCAATCTCTGGCTCACCAGAACAAACTGCGTACCTGGTGAAGGGAGTGAGAACGCCAGACTCATGTTCATCGGCGAAGCTCCAGGCAGAGAAGAGGATTTGCAAGGAAGACCATTCGTGGGAAATGCAGGAAAGCTTCTCACAGAAACAATAAACAAAATTCTTGGACTTAAAAGAGACCAGGTCTTTATTACGAACATTCTTAAATGCAGACCACCTAACAATCGCGATCCTCTGCCAGAGGAAATTGATGCGTGTGGGGATTATCTTCTGAGGCAGATCAAAGTTTTATCCCCTGAAGTAATAGTCTGCCTGGGGAGACACTCAGCCTCACTCATGTTTGATCTTTATGATATCTCATTTCCGGGCATAACAAAGGTTAGAGGAAAAGTATTTGAGGTGTCTAATGACAAAGACATAAAAAAAAGAAAAATTATGGCAGTCTATCATCCCGCTGCGATTCTCTACCGTCCACAGCTCAGAGAAATTTTTGAGAAGGATTTTCGAAAACTGAAGGAAATTCTTGGAAAAACACCGGTAGAAAAAGGGAAAGAAAAAGGGAAAAAATTCAAAACCCTTTCAGATTTCTTTTAATTTTAACTTTGGGTTGGTTTAAAAGATGTGAGTTCGGAAGTAGTGAGTTTTAAATGGTAATTAAATAAAAACTGGGTAGTTAAATAAAAAGTGCATCAAATATTGAAAAAATCAGCAAAAACTATGAGATTTCATGGTGGAGGATATGGTAGAAGTCCTGCTTCATTTGAAAAACCACTGCATAGAAACTGAAACAAGGAGGGTTTATAATGAGCTTGTCGGATTCCTCCTCAAAATTGAAGACATGGAGAAGGAAAGGCAGCTTGAATTGCTTCGAAAATTTCTGCAAACTGCCAATTTTTCTGAACTCAGGAAAAAAGGACTTGATGGTAGTAAAGAGGTTCATGTGCTTTTGAAGGGCAATGGTGAGATCTCAATTGAAGTAATCGGATAGTTCAACAAATCCGCAAACTAAATTAGCCGGATTGAAACTTCAGGGTTTATGGAACAGGTACTGATCTATATGGTAGGAACTGCAGGATCAGGAAAAACCTTCCTTACTAAGGGGTTATCAGACTGGTTTGATTTTAAAAATCTTGAAAATGTCATAGTGAATCTCGATCCAGGAGCAGAGAACTTGCCCTATACTCCGGAAATTGATATTCGTGAATATTTTACGCTGGAGGATGTGATGCTCAATTACGGTGTCGGGCCAAATGGTGCTCAGATCATCGCCGCAGATCTGATAAGCACCAAAATCGAGGAAATCAAGGATGAGATAGATTATTATGATGTTCCGTATGTTATTATTGACACTCCGGGGCAGATGGAACTTTTTACTTTGAGACAGAGCAGTAATGTTCTTGTTGACTATCTTGGGCATGAGAAAAGTGTGATGGTTTACCTTTTCGATCCGGTCGTATCGAAAACACCATCAGGCTTTCTTTCACTCCTTTTTATGAGTTCATCAGCAGTATTCAAACTTAACGTTCCCCAGATCCCGGTTTTGTCCAAGGTAGATATTCTCAGTGAGGATGAAATAAAAAGGATTACTGGATGGAGTGAAGATCCTGACAGAATATTCGATGATCTCCACTACTACCGGTCTCCACAAAAAACAATAAGTTCAGAGCTCTTTCACTTGCTCAGAGATTTGGGACTCTTTCGACCACTCATCCTGGTTTCTGCGGTGGACAATCAGGGACTGGAAGATGTATATGATGGAATTCAGGAGATTTTTTACGGTGGAGATGACCTGGAAAAAATACTCTATTAATTTTACATTATCTGGTATAAAATTGCCGAATTTAAATTCATAATTCATAATTTTCTCCAGAACTTCAAACTGATAAAATCTCTGTGAATCCTGTGAAGTTTCCGAAGGGTTTATAATATGAGCCCATTCAGGTTATCCTGATGACTTCACAGAAAAAGGATATACTGAGGGTTGTAAATCTCGGAATAAATGTGGATGGAAAGAGCGTCCTTCAAAATGTGAACCTTTACATTCAGCAAGGAGAAACTTTCGCGCTATTTGGTCCGAACGGAAGTGGAAAATCCTCATTGTTATCTGCATTAATAGGTAATCCTGTTTACAAGCTATATTCGGGCAGAATAGTCTTCAAAGGGCAGGATATAACACACCTCTCAACCGATGAAAGGGTCAGATTGGGTATGGGAATAGCCTTTCAAACACCTCCAAAAGTGAGTGGTGTTAAGCTTATCGATATCCTCAGACACTGTGCGAAAATTGGTAACAGAAGTGAGGAAGACATTTACAGGTTTGCGGAAATGCTCAATATGGAAGATTTTCTCAACAGATATGTGAATCAGGGTTTCTCGGGTGGTGAAGTTAAGAGGTCGGAACTTCTTCAGCTTCTCCTGCTTAACCGTGATTTTATCATGCTCGATGAACCTGATAGTGGTGTTGATCTCGAAAATATTTCGATTGTTGGAAACGCCATTAAGAAATTGCTTGAAAGAGATAGAGATCCTGAATCAAGAACAAAATCTGGACTAATCATTACTCATACCGGACATATTCTGGATTATGTGGATGCAGATTATGGTGTGATACTATACAAAGGACGTATTGCATGTGTGGGCAATCCTTATGATATTTTAAATGAGGTCAGTCAAAATGGTTATGAGGGGTGTATTAATAAATGTCTAAGGGAATTCCCGAACCTGAACAACTTGAAATAGAAAAGCCAGAAGTAAGAAAAAAGCTTGAGAGCGTTGGAATTGAACTCAATCCTGAGAGAAGATCAGCAACCTTTATGCAGGTTGACCAGGAAACTGCCGCAGTTTCTACTTTTTCAGAAAGTGTAGAGATTATGAGCATAAGAGATGCCCTCAAAAAATATGACTGGCTGGAGGATTATTTCTGGAAAGCAGTCCGAAGGGATCAGGATAGCTATACTAAGGAAGCTGATAGTGAAGATGTAAATGGCTATTTTATTCGCTCCTTTCCGGGTAAAAATGTGAAAATTCCAGTTGAAGCCTGCCTTTATCTGAAGAAAGCAAAATCAAAGCAGAAAGTTCACAACATCATAATAGCTGAAGAGGGTTCGGAGCTGAACATAATTTCTGGATGTACGTCTCATCCGGGAGTCACTTCCGGTATGCACATCGGAATTTCCGAATTTTTTGTTAAGAAGGATGCGAAAATTACCTTTACTATGATTCACAGCTGGGATTCTGATGTTGAAGTCAGACCAAGAAGTGTGGCGATAGTTGAGGATAATGGAGTTTTCATAAGCAATTACGTTCTGATGAATCCTGTTAAGCTCGTCCAGATGTATCCGACTGCTTACCTTGGTGAGAATTCAACAGCGATTTTCAGCAGTATAATCGTGGCTCTTGAAAATTCGGTTGTTGATGCTGGAAGCAGAGCCATTTTAAGGGGAAAAGGAAGCAGTGCAGAAATTATTTCAAGAACGATCAGTAAGGGTGGAGATATTATTGCAAGAGGCCATATTGTTGGTGATGCACCCGATGTGAAGGGTCATCTTGAATGCAGAGGTTTGATGCTCTCAGATAATGGTATAATCCATGCGATTCCTGAACTCGAAGCAAAGTTCCCCAATGTTGACCTCAGTCATGAGGCTGCAATTGGGAAGATTGCCGAGGAAGAAATATTCTATTTGCAGTCCAGAGGTCTTACAAGAGATGAAGCAACAGCATCAATAATCAGAGGTTTTATGGATCTTGACATAAAAGGACTGTCTGAAATTCTCAAGAGAGAGATTGATAAAGCTATCAGCATGGTAGAAAAAGACATCTTCTGATTTTATACAGGATTGGAAGAACTTAAGTTGTATGGGGGGAACTTGGAGGAACTCGATTCTCACTTAAATCCTAAAGAAACTTGATTTTCAGTTTACCCTCTTTTTCCAGATCTCCTATGAACCTCAGAAAATCGGTTACAGTCATATTAAGGTTCTGAGCAGCCTCGTTTATACTCATGCTTTTTATCTCTTTGAGCTTTCTCTTAATCAATTTCTCAGGATTACTGTCATCTCTGAGCCTGAAATGCTCACAGATCTCTGCCATACCTCCACAGCTTGAAAAATACATGCAGAAAATGCACGACATTTATGATTGGATGATGAGAAAAGGAAATAAATCTTTTGGTTTATCCACCGATAATGAGACAGTTTAAGAGTAAATTGATTTATTTAGGGATTATTCTTGTAACTTCAATAATAGTTACGATTCTGTTTACATATTTCTGGGTATATAATACTGAAGGCGATTTAAGTGGAAAAGATCTGCCACCGGTAGATCCAGAATATTCAGAAAGATGCCTTGAACTTTATAACAGGGTTATAAGTAGAGTTCGTGAAATCAGAGGTCTGGATGTTGACATACCATTGAAAATTGTGGATAAGAAATGGGTTCTGGAGAGATGGGGGGCTGGAACTATTTCTGAAGAACAGATTCTCGATGATGAGGTATTTTACAAATCTCTTCTTTTGGTACCATCCGATTTTAGCTTTGGAGAGCGGAAAAACAGAGAAGTTGGAGGTTTTATGGCGTTTTACTGGAAAGGAGCCATTTATGTCGTCAAAGAAAACTTCAATCCCATCTCAGAGAGTGCAGGAGAGGCACTCGCCCATGAGCTTGAGCATGCGATTCAGGACAGGTACTTTAATATCAAAGGAGATCAGACATATGATGGCAATAAAGTTCATAGTGCGATTGTTGAGGGTGATGCGGTTTTAATGGGCTGGATTTATGCAAACGAAAGCCTGGAAGAAAAAATTGTCGGTATCTCTGAAGAGAATGCCTGCGGAAAAGAACCCATAACCGGATACGAAAGCAATCTTCACACACTGTATTTCTTCCCCTATATCTTTGGAGCTAGATTTGTAGCGAAAACATATCTCGATGGTGGTTATTCTAAGGTTGACGAAATTCTGAAAAATCTACCAAGAACCACTGAGCAGGTGTTGCACCCGGAAAAATATGTGGTGGGTGAAAGCTTTGAAAAAGTAACCATCGACAATATAAAACCCATAGGCTATCGCATTGTTAAGGATACGAGGATGGGTGAGTTTTTTGTTTACGTTTTTCTTGCATCACACATAGATGACTGCACTGCCTACAAGGCAGCAGAGGGGTGGGCAGGCGATCACATCAAAATCTACAGAAAGGATCGATCATTTATATGGAAATGGAAAATCCTGTTCGATGAGGAAGAAGATGCGGTTGAATTTGAAAAGGCTCTGGTTCGAATGTTTGAAAAATTGGGGAATTACGATGGAAAGAGCTGGATTATCAGTGAGGAGACCAATCTGGTTCCAGAAAAATTAGAATTTGAAAGAAATGGACGTGCATTGCTGATAACAGGTACTGGAAATATATGAAGGTTATCTGGAATGGTGATAAATGGGTTGGGGGAGAAAAGAAAGAGTGAATAGCTGGATACAGTGGGAGACTGGAAAGAGTCTTGGTGATTTGCGAACATCTATCTGCTCTCGGTAACATTTTTTAAACAATTTTTTAAACATTGGACAAACTCTAAGTGAGTGGGAGGAATTTTATGTGGAGCATACTGAAATCGCTCAGAGAAAATCCTGATATATTGATTGAATCACAAAAAAGAAGGAATGGGGATCTCGATTTGGTTAATAGGGCAGTTGAACTTGATAGAAAGTGGAGAGAAAGTAGATTCAAGCTTGATGAACTCAGACATGAAAGAAACAAGCTTGCCCGTGAGATTAAGAAACTTAGGGGTGAAGAAAAGAAGAAAATATTGGAAAAGGCAAAGGAGATCTCAGATATTGTAAAAAGCGAGGAAAGGGAGTTGAAGAAAATCGAGGCTGAACTGAACTCCGTTTTACTTACCATTCCAAACATAATCCATCCTACTGTGCCGGTAGGAAAAGATGATTCCGAAAACGTTCCGATTAAATTCTGGGGGAAACCAAAGGTTCTTAAAGAGTTCGAAAAGCAATTCATCGAACAAACTGGGGGCAAGGTGGAATATGAGTTGATTGAAAATGCTCCAGTCAATCATGCTGATGCGGCCGAGCAATTTGGATGGGCGGACATCGAAAGGGCTGCAAAGGTCGCCGGTTCAAGATTCTATTATCTTCTTGATGATCTTGTCTGGCTGGATTTTGCAATGATCTCTTACGCTCTAGATTTTCTTGCCGGAAAAGGATTCAAAATAGTTTCACCGCCCTATATGATGAAGAGAAGAGCTTATGAAGGGGTTACAGCCTTTGAAGATTTCAAAGAGGTAATATACAAGCTCGAAGATAGAGATCTCTACCTCATTGCAACCTCAGAACATCCGCTGGCAGCCATGCATATGGATGAGGTGCTGGAGGAAGATGAGTTACCCCTTCTTTATGCTGGGATCAGTCCGTGTTTCAGAAAAGAGGCAGGTGCTCACGGTAAAGATACTAAAGGGATTTTCAGAGTACATCAGTTCAATAAAATTGAGCAGTTCGTCTTCTGTCTGCCTGAGCAATCATGGGAGTGGCATGAAAAACTGCTTGAGAATGTAGAACATCTCTGGCAGGGTCTTGGAATACCCTACAGAATCGTTAACATATGCACGGGCGATATAGGAATCGTTGCTGCAAAGAAATATGATCTCGAGGCATGGATGCCGGCACAGGGTAAATACAGGGAGATGGTATCATGTTCAAACTGTACCGACTGGCAGAGCTACAGACTGAACATAAGGTATGCTGAGGAAAGGGGTAAACCCACCAAGGGTTTCGTTCATACCCTGAACTCTACAGCCATTGCCACTACAAGAGCTATCACAGCGATAATAGAGAATTTCCAGCGGGAAGATGGCTATGTTGAAATTCCGAAGGTTTTGAGAAAGTACCTTGAACCTATTGAATCAGCACCAACGGACTTTTTGGTTCCAAAGAAGGAGGTGTGAATCATGTCAGAAGCGGGAGGTGGAGAGAGGATACTTTTCGATTGCCCGGTTTGCGATGATGGGAGAAAGCATTCAGCAACAATCATCAAGAAGATTGAAAAAAATGACAAGAGTATTGTTGAAGTTAAATGCGAGGACTGTGGGCGCCAGGGGACAATAACAAAGATCAAACCGATCGGGATAGAAATATATAATTTTTGATATGTCTAATTTTTTTGATCTGATATTTTTTTCATGGACTGGCAATACAAAGGAAGTATTTGAGATCATAAGGGATGAACTTTTGAGAGAAGGATATATGGTAAATTTCAAGGAAATCCGGCCAGTTAGAGATTACCCGTATGTGATCTGGCTTCTAATGTCATTCATCCCTGGTTTTAAGGTCAGAATAATGCCTGTTGAAATAAACTCGAAAGAAATCTTTCTGGGAATGCCCAAGTGGACATTTAACTGCCCACCTGTTACCAGCTTTCTGGATAGTGCTGAGCTCTCAGGCAGGAAAGTATATCTTGTGATATCCTATGGGGGATTTGATGAGAAAAGGTATGCTGAGGGAATTAAAAAAAAGATAGAAGGAAAAGGCGGTGAAGTTGTAGGTACATTAATGTTAAAAAGAAAAGAAATTCAGGATAAGCAGGAATGCAGAAAGAAAGTAATGGACTGGCTTGATGAAATCTTTGGATTCATGGATTAACTATGGATGTTCCATTCTCATGTTGATAATATTCAATGGTATTGTATTAGAACATTTATAAACTCAAATTATAAACCCTATAAACCCCTTAAAAAGTCCGGTCTGAGCATTCTGGGATTTTCAAGAGAATAATCGATGAGCTTTAGGATGTCTTCTTTATCTTCTGGTAGATTTCCCTTGATCGGCAAGTAGTTGGATGCATGATTGCTTCTGAAAATGGTTCTGCAGTTTATATCTTCAATCAACCATCTGAGTTCCTGTAAACTCTCCATTTTATCAATTGGGTGGAAGAGTCCTGATTGTGCCTTTTTATGGAGTGGAGTGCCCGGGACAAGCATGAGGGTCAGAGCAGCAGTATAGTGAGGTTTTATTCTGTTTATTATTTTCGCAGTCTCCTTCGCGTGCTTTAAGGAACCCGATTTTCCACCGAGTCCGATCAAAACAGTAACTGAAAGCTTCATACCATTTTCAATTGCCTTGATCCCGGATTCAGCCATTTCATCGCTGTTTACACCCTTGCGGATCTCTCTCAAAAGTTCGTCATCACCTGTTTCAACACCCAGATACAGGAGTTTGAGTCCTCTCTCGCTGAGCTCTCTTATCTCGTCATCACTCTTTTTCAGGATATCCTGTGGGCCAGCATATGCACTGACTCTTTCAAGGTCTGGATAAACCTGATGTGCAAAATCAAGTATCTCCAGAATAGAGTCTGTATCCATGGCAAAGGCATTACCATCTGCAAGAAATACTCTCTTTACGTCACCGTAATATTTTTTCGAAAGGAGTATATCTTCCTTTATTTCATCAACTGAGCGTATTCTGAATCTCTTTCCCTTATACATCCCGCAAAAAGTACACTGATTGTGTGAGCATCCAATTGTGGCCTGGATGATAAGACTGTATGCTTCACTTGGAGGGCGAAAGACCGGTTCTTCATATCTCATTGCTGGGTAGTTTTCAGTGGTGAATAAATATTTGTTGAAATTTCTAGAAGTTTGCAGAATCAAAAGGTGAATTCGTAATATTGGGCACAAAAACTCAATAACGCTAAAGGTTTATCTATTTTATATGGTGATAACTGGTGGATAGATCAAGGGGAAATGGATCCAGTATGATTAGTGAGATGTGTATAGCCTTCCCTACCAGAAAAATTTGAGAGATAAAAAATAATAAAGATTGAACTGGAAGATAACAGAGTTAAAGTCAAATTCTCTTACAATCCAGATTACATTGCAAAAATTAAAACCGTTAATGGGTACAAATGGCATTCTTCAGCTTCAACTCTGAACATAGTAATAAATGCACTATGATGCTTATCTATTCAGCTGGTTTAAGAGTTGGAGAAGTTGTAAAGCTTAGAGTTGAAGGCATTGATATAGAGAGAAGGCTGATCAGAATAAAAGGGGGAAAGGGTAGGAAGGATCGCTATACAATTCTTTATGAAGTGGCATTGAACACATTGGTGGAATACATTGGGAAGTACAGGCTCGAAAAGTGGCTATTTCAGGGGCAGAGAAAAGATAGGTGTATTTCAACCAGAACAGTCCAGGCAATCTTTGAAAAGGCAAGAGATAAAGCTGGAATAAAAAAGGATGTAATTGTTCATAGCTTACGCCACTCATTTGCAACTCATCTGCTTGAGAGTGGAGTGGATTTAAGGTATATTCAGGAGTTGCTAGGACATAAACATTCTAAAACGACAGGGATTTATACTCATGTGAGACTAAGAATTTGAGTAAAATTAGAAGTCCGTTAGATACGTTGGGAGGTGAGAAGCATCCAGAATGAGTGTATATGCAATGCAGATATAACTCCAGATTGGGATGATATACGCAATGCGTATATGAAGGAGTTTCTAGGCTGAACGCCCAAATTTCGCCTCACCCTTTTTGGCAAATAAGGAAAAATAAAAATTGAAAAACAAAATTATTTTTTGTTTATGGAAGAGGGAGATAATTTCTTCAAAAATACAGATGTTCAGCAAAGGAGGGTATGGCGAGACCTAAAATTCTCTTATATTTTGAGTTGAGAAACTCAAGATCTCTGATTTTTCTTTATATTTACATACCAAACTAAGATGAAACAGCCACTATAAATACAGTTCTAGGTCAGTGAGTATCCTTTGGGAGGAAGAGATTAAGAGGAATAAGATTGCCCTAAAACCTCTCTGAGTAAAATATATTCAAAAATTGAGATAATCACCGTGAAAAACCCAAAAATAAAGATAACTATCCACACGCTGTAATTATCTAAAAAGTATCCAACGATGGGGTAGGTTATAACCATTGGTATTGTTAATATCAAATCCTTTATGTTATATATTTTTGCTCTTATATCCTTGGGCACAAGCTTTTGATACCAGACCCTATATGGTATGTTTACAATTTCAGCAAAAATTCCTTTTGAAAGCAAAATGAGCATCACTACTATAACTACCAGTTCCTTGGTAAAAAATAGAGAGAGAGCTATTGAAAGCATAATAAAACCCTCCCCAGCGGAGCCAGCAAACAAGTAATTTAATAATTTTACATTTCTTTTTCTAGTCACTATTATGGTACCGCCCAGAATCATCCCAATTAGTTCAGAAATGTAAAATAAAGATAGGGAAAACGGACCCATTGATGTGTTTTTTACGGCTATTGTAGGTATGATTATAATTATCCCCGAAGTTAAAAAATTAAAGATTATTCCAAATATAATAGTGTAGCTAATTACTTTCTGAGTTTTTAAGAATGCAAATGTGTCCTTTGTATCCTGCCAAAAGTGTATCTTTTCTACTTTTTCATTTTTGCCGTACTCTCTCAAACCAAAATATATGATTACGGCGGAAATCAAAAAAGATAGTGCATCAATCCCCAGCAAAATGCCCCACGAAACCACATAAAATCCAAATCCTGCTATTAAATAACCTCCAAGTAGAGATGCATTTACTGCCATAGACATGAGAGCATTATGCTTATCAAGATCCCTATGGACTATATCTGGAAGCAGTGAAAAACTTGCAGGATTAAAAAAAGCTTCGCCGATACTTACTCCAATGGTTGCGATTGCGATGAATAATATAAAATAGGAATGCGCAACAAAATAAGATACCGAAACTACCATCATCAAAATGGACAGAATCAAATTGGAATAAAACAAATTCTTTACCCTGTTTGTTTTGTCTATAAAATATCCAGTGAGTCCTGCGGATATTATCCATACTAAAAATTCTGCAGATAAAATCAAGCCAAAAAGGAAAGATGAGCCGGTGATATACAGTATAATAAGGGGAACGATTAATGTTCTGATGCCATCTCCAATTGATGAAATTGACGAGGATAAAAGCAAGGCATAGAAACCCCGATTTTTATCTCGCATCTCTGTCACCTTTGTAACCGTACTCTTTCATAATTCTTTTAGTAAGGTTACACATAAGGGGGTCTGGAAGATCTTGATCTCCTAATAAAATTGATCTATAAGGACAACCAAAACCGCATATATTCCAGTAGGGGCACTTCAGGCATGGACCGTTTATATATTTAATAACTAAATTTCTCCAATTTGAGAAATGCTTAGACAGATATATCTCTTTAAGAGAATTTGCCTTCTCAATGAATATAGCATAAGGTTGTTGAGAGAGTGCTAAGCAAGGGGATAGATTTCCATTAGGATGAAGTACAATATGTCCCTCAAATCCACCACAGTGTAATGATGTTTTGCCACTAAAAATTGGTTTTATAAAGGTTTCATAGAAATCACCTGTGGCTAATCTATACTTTGCAATGAGCTTTTTATTTACATCTACTATTACATTTACTACTTCTTTTAAGTTTATGTCCTTTTCTTTTAAACAATATGGATAATTCAAATTTACTTTTTTTATATTAAAATTATTTAATATATATTCTATATTATGAAGTAAATTTGGTATATTATGTTTGTTTATTGTAACGGCAACTTGATAGTCAACTCCATTCTTCTCTAAAAGCTTAATACCACGTCTTACGACATCATATGTCCCACTTCCATCAGGAAATACTCTCATCATATCATTTGTTTTCTTGTCACCATCTAGAGATACCATTACAGAGATGTTATTTGATTTAATAAAATCTATAATTTTTTTATTTAATAGCGTTCCATTTGTAGGCAAGGCAAAATCAGCATCTAAACCTGATTTTTTTACATAATTAACTATATCTCTAATTTTACTAAAGTAAAGAAGTGGCTCACCACCATAGAATCTTACACTCAAACTATCTCTTTCTTTTGCAATTATATCTAATAACTTATAAGCTACTTTAATATCCAATCTTATATTATCTTTTGGTATAAAACAATATTTACACCTTAAATTACAATCATGTCCTAATACAGTATATATATAATTACCAAAATGATCGAAATCACTAAGCTTGAAAATGATATCCTTATCTATCTTTTTCATAACTATCACCATACCAGCATCTAGGGTCTTTTGCCTCTATATTGCCTGTTCTGGCTAATGCAACAGCACGACAACCACAACATATATCAAAATAAGGACAATCCTTGCACTCTTTGGGTTTTTGAGCTATTCTTCTCCAGTTCTCTGCAGTTTGGGAATTCCAAAAATGCTCTAAATTCACATTCAACAAATTAGCTAGTGGCTGTTGAATAAAATTACATGGTATTATATTACCTTCTGGATCTATAAATAATCGAGATAAAAATATACCGCAATTAGATTTAGTTTTCCAGTTTTTTCTCTGTTCTCTAATTAGAGGCACTAATGTTTCAGGATCAACCAAAAACGAAAAAGGGTAACTTAAACTCATCTTGAGATTACCTGTATAAGAAGCATATATTTTATAAAATGTTTGAGTAAAACTATTTAGTTGTTCTTTATTTATGAATAATTTTTTATCTAATTTCTGGCCAAAACCTATAGGTTCTAAGGTTCCTATTGATAATCCTCTTGCACCAATATCTTCACATAGGTTAATCATCCTCTTAAGATCCATATAATTTTGGGCTGTCAAATTCCAGATTATATCAAAAGTAATACCCTCTTTTTTTAATATTTTTAAATTATTAATAATTCTGCTAAATGTACCTATACCTCTCATTTGATCATGAGTTTTCTCATTATACCCATCTAAAGTTATAGTTATAGAATCTATCGCATCTAAATACTTTTTCAAGAATTTTATGACTTTCTCTGTAAGAAGTGTTCCATTTGTGTTTATTGTTATGTGGAAGTCATAATCAAATAACTTTCTAAAGATGTCTTTCCAATTCTTCGTTAAAAAAACTTCTCCACCTGTTAGTCCTATGTATTTTATATTGTAATACACAAGCTTACGAATAACTTTAAATTTTTCATCCGTACTAATCTCTTTAACAGAATTAATGTGATTATCACCATTACTGCAATAAACACATCGGAGATTACAATTGTTCGTAATGTTCCATGTGGCAATAAAAGGCATCATATACTCACCAAATGCCACATAAAAAAACTAAAAAAATTTAATGATATCTATATTGTCTGTTTTCTACAGTTCATGCACGCAGTAACAAATCCTATCTTCTCAAAGTTTTTGTATACCTGCTGTAGTACCTCCGTATTCCAAACATCGTTACTGGTTGGTCCTTTCATCTTTTATTCCTCCTGCCCTTAGAAGTATAAGAGGGTATGCTTACCATATATATATATATATATATATATATATATATATATAT
>MTML01000042.1 GCA_002011215.1 Archaeoglobus sp. JdFR-24 | reverse complement strand
GACTATCTCCCATACGCAATCGCCTCACCACTGGCAATTATATCATCTTCCCGCATTACTTTAAGATCGCAGAAAACTATTCTTCTGCCATAAACCATCTTTGCCACTGCTATAAGCTCATCACCTTCATAAGCAGCTTTGTAAAAGTCTATTCTAACTGAGATCGCAGCTCTTCTGATGTTGTCTGAGTTTGCAGCCAGCGCAAAGGCAAAGTCTGCAAGACTCATTATATATGCACCATGAGCTGTTCCATGGAAGTTGAGATAGTCTTTTTTGATAGTTCCCTTAACCTTTGCATATCCTTCAGAAACTTCAACGATTTCAGCTCCGAGGAATTCCCTGAATCTGTCTTTACTGAACTCATCAATTAGATTCATATTCCACTCACAGGCAAAGAGCTATTTAAGTAATGCTATGTGGTATAAAATGGTTTCAACTTCATTTATTCGCCCAACTCATCCTGAAAGAATCTGAAATTTTAAATATTTTTTGTAAATAATTTACATACTGTAGAGAAAATTTGATATTTCAATCGTAAGAAGATTCAGTAAATGCGAAAAGGTGTCCTCAGACTCTTGTTGATCCAAAATTAAAAAATAAAAAACCAAAAAGAATTTAAAATAAATTCACAACAACATGTTATGTCAGACCTGACTCAGCAAAAAGAAGATATAAACTTCAAATATGAGCTTGGTGTTATTCTTGTGGGAATTGGTATTGCACTGAAAACAATAAGCTTACTGGGTGTATTGATGATGGGTTCGATTGGGTTTATATCGACTCCATCTTTTCTCATCAACCATGCTCTGCTTCGAAGTTCTCTCGGATTGCTATTAATTGTTGTAAGCATCATTCTTGGGGCCCTCGCATACCACATTTCAAAAACTGATAGCAAGAAAGGCAGTATGCTCGCAATTCTGGCAAGCCTTATACTCCCCGTAGACGTATTCATGCTTGCAGGTGGAGCTTTGCTTTTTATAAGCAAAAAGTAAGCAAAAGCCGAGAACTAATAACACGTAAGGACTCATGCTAAAGTTGAACCCTAATTTTTTCTTTAACTTTCTCCATAACATTATTGACTCCAGATCTTATGAGTCCCAGATCTGGTATTCTAAGATAAGATTTGGTATTCCCCACCACAACTTGAAACCATCACTCAAATTTTCATGATTCCGGCATGAATACATATACTCATGACTAATCATTACTAATTTATAATTGCTCATTCTCAATCTCCATTGATCAGTTATTTCTGCAGGTGATGTATGATGAGAATTGTTAAAGGCAAGGCACTCACTTATGAGAAGAAGATTACCCTAAATGAGATGTTCCAGGAGACTGTATCAAAATATCCAGATGTAAAGGCCATCACCTTTTTTGAGAATAATGATTCAAAGAATCTAACATATCAGAAATTCTGGAATTACGTTGAATTGCTCGCCAAAGGACTCCTGAGTATAGGTATTAAAAAAGGAGATAGGATTGCTATCTACAGCGATACAAGATATGAATGGGAACTCTTTGATTTTGCCGGGCTGATGACAGGAGCAATTGTCGTGACGATACACAGTGTTTTGAACAAGAAACAGGTCGAATACATAATTAGAGATTCAGGCAGTAGGGTTGTTGTAGTGGAGAATGAGGAGCTTTTGAAAAACCTCACAGATCTTGATGTCGATATAATCTCAATCGAAAAAACAGATAAAACAGGCATAAATGAACTTTTAAAACTCGGGCAGGAATTTGAAGTAAATTATGAGAATGTCTGGAGATCTGTAAAGCCTGATGATGTTGCAAGCATAGTTTACACATCAGGAACCACTGGCGAGCCAAAGGGAACGATGTTAACACACTGGAACTGGGTTTTCAACTCCCTTTCCGTCATGTCAGTTACACCCTTCTATCCCGGAGAGGAGCATGTGTGCTATCTCCCCTTAAGTCATGTTTTTCAGAGGCTCGTCTTCTTCGCCGGAGTCTTAAAAGGAGCAAACGCTGTATTTACGACTCCTCAAAGATTTGTAGATACCCTCAGAAAGATTAAGCCTGTTGCATTCGTTGCCGTTCCAAGGGTTCTCGAAAGAGCCAATAAAGGAATTGTAGAGAGTGTCGAGAATCAGTCTGCTCTGAAAAGAAGAATGTTCTACTGGGCGAGAGATATTGCAATTCAGGCAGGAATAAAAATGAGCAAAGGAGAGGATTTCAGTTTTCCCTTAAAAGTGAAAAAGAAAATAGCAGATACACTTGTTTACAGCAAAATAAGGGATGCACTGGGATTGCAGAGAATCAGATTTATATGTTCATCAGGTGCTGAACTCCCCAAGAACCTTGCATTTATGTTTAATGGCATGGGAATTCCGGTCATTGAAGGTTATGGCATGACTGAAACAGCTGCACCATCAAATCTGAATCCACTTGAGAGATTTAAGCCCGGAACCGTTGGCCCTCCAATTCCCGGAGTGGAAGAGATGATCACTGAAGATGGAGAGATTCTCGTCAGAGGAGAAAATATAATGAAAGGCTACTGGAATAAACCCCATTTAACAGATGAGATTCTGGACAAAGACGGATGGCTGAGAACAGGAGACCTCGGAGAATTCGATGAAGACGGATATTTAATATTTCTGGGAAGAAAGAAGCACATAATTGTCCTCGATACAGGTAAAAATGTATCCCCCATACCCATAGAAGAGGAGTTAACAAAAAATCCATATATCTCTGATGCTCTAATACTTGGCGATGGGAAGCCCTTTGTGGCTGCACTGGTTCAACCCAACTTTAATTTACTTATCAGGGTTGCAAATCAGATGGGGGTAAAGTATGATAAATCTAAAACAGAAGTTAGACCAGGACTCTCAGGCGAGAATGAGATTGTTGCTGTAGATGAGAAGCTTGTAAACCACCCAAAGATTGTCGAATTTTATTCGGAAATCATTGAGAACGTTAATAGAAAACTTGCAAAATACGAGCATATTAAAAAATTCCGGCTCATTTCAGAGATTTTTAGCATAGAAAAAGGAGAACTCACTCCAACATTAAAAAAGAGATTTCACGTAATACAAAAACACTATCAAAAGCCGATTGATGAAATATACAGTTAGCGTTCAAACAATGGATTGAGTTAAATTTCACCGAAAGATTTACAGCAGATTTTACTCGAAAACCTCAGATTGGAAACATAACATCAGAAAATAAATATTTAATCGTAACATTTATTTATTTTCAGACTTGTTCAATTTTAATGGCCAAAAGGAGACTTCAGACGACACTCAGCGATGAAGCCTTCAAAATTCTCGAAAAACACAAAGATAAATACAAAGGTTTTAACGAAGTAATAGAACGTGCCCTTAAAATGCTGGATGAAAAAGTTTCATTTCTAAGTGATGATGATCTGTTGCTCATAAAACTGATAAGAGACCTTGATTTTACCGGTTGCGGTAGAAGCCAGTACATGTACCTGGTTTGTGGAGATATAAAAAAGGCTGTTGATGAGAACATTATGGAAACCGCGGTTGAGTGGTTTTTGAAGAAGCCCTTTCCCGAGATTACGCTTGAAGAGTTTCTTGAAACTGTGCGAAGAGGATGGAAAATCCTCAATAGAGTGGATTATGTTGAAATCACAAGAGGTTCCGAGTGGATTCAGTTTTTCTGTGAACATACAATGAGAAGAAAAGAGGTAAGTGAGTTTTTGGCAGACCACCTGCTGACGATCCATAGAAAATACTATGCTGACAGGTGGGATGTGCTCACAAGCACATCCACAAATGGTTTTGTGCTAAAATTTTACAGGAAATAGTTCAGATTCGTTCGGGCTTTAAGCACATATGCTCATGAAATGTCTTAAATGATTTATATTTGCTCATTAAAAATCATTAATTAAGGTGATGAAGATGTCTTTTGTAATTAAAGAGGGCGAGCTTGCAGGCTGGCCCAATTATTCATGGGCACTGGAGAGGTTACCCGAAGACATGGCAAAAGCCCAGACAGTTAAAGAAGCAGTAGAATCTTCTGCGAAGATAAGAGGAGATAAGACTTACGCAATATTCGCAGATACAGGAGAGAAAATGACATATTCAGAGCTAAACAGCGAAGCAAACAGAATTGCCAACGGTCTTGCTGAAATTGGAGTAAAAAAAGGAGATAGGGTTGCCCTTTTCCTGAGAAACTCCCTCGACTATCTGAAATGTATATACGCATGCTCAAAGATTGGAGCAGTTGAGGTGCCAGTAAACTGGTTTTACAGAGAACTTGATGCTAAACATGTTATCGGAAATAGCGAGGCAAACACAATATTTGTTGAAGAGGATTTGCTCCCAATCGTTGAAGGAATAAGAGATGATTTACCCCATCTGAAGAACATTGTTGTCAGAGGCGAAAGCGATGACATGAACCTGGAGTCCTTAAAAGGGAATGCCACCAATCCGGAAGTTGATATCAAACCCGAAGATCCGGTATCAATAATCTACACCTCAGGAACGACTGGACTTCCAAAAGGAGCTGTGCTGTCAAATAACTCCTATGTTTTATCTGCAAAGGCCATAACACTCTGGATGGTTGATGAGGGTGCAAACGATTATACCGGTCTTCCACTCTTCCATATAAATGCTCAAATATACTCAAGCCTTGGAATGATGTTCTCTGGTGGCACGCTGACATTGAGAAGCCTGTTCTCAGTTTCAAATTTCTGGCAGGACATATCCACATACAACTGCACACATTTCAACCTGCTTGGCTCACTTGCCAACATCCTCTATTCCCTTCCACCCACTGAATATGAGAAGGACAATCCGGCAAAATATGTGATCATCGGTGGAATGCCAAAGGAAATCTGGAGAAAATTTGAAGAGAGATTTGGGGTTGAGGTTCTGGAAGGTTACAGCATGACTGAAGACCCGCTTCCCTGTCTGAATCCACCCGGTAAATACAAGAAGGTGGGAAGCTTTGGTGTGCCTGTTTTCCCCGATCTGGGTCACGAGGCGAAAATTGTTGACGATAAGGGAAATGAGGTGGAAAGAGGATCCGTTGGTGAACTTTTAAGAAAGAATTCCGCCCAGATGATTGGCTATTATAAAGCCCCTGATAAAACTGCCGAGATCAGAAAGAACGGCTGGTTATATAGCGGAGATTTCGTAACAATGGATGCAGAGGGTTATCTGTATTTCGTGGACAGAAAGAAATTCATCGTCAGAAGGAGCGGTGAAAATATAGCAAGCTGGGAGATAGAGGATGTGATAAAAAGCCATCCAAAAGTTCAGGATGTTGCAGTAATACCCGTAACAGATCCTGTCAGGGGAGAGGAGATTAAAGCATTTATAATGCCAAAATACGGGGAAGAGTTGAATCCGGAAGAGATAATTGAGTACATGGCAGGAAAGGTTGCTTATTTCAAAATCCCCAGATACATCGAACTCGTGGATGTGCTTCCCTATACACCAACTGGCAGAGTCAAGAAGTGGCAGCTCAAAGAAATGGAAAAGGAAAAAACTGATCACGGCTGGGACAGGGATAAAGAAATACCGGACTGGAGAAAGAGATTCGGAGCAAGATAGAGCTCTTTTTAATTTATTTTATGGGGTGATAAATTGAGAGTTGGTATTGTTGGAATAGGTATGACAGAATTCAGAATCCATGAGGAGCCTTTCTTTAATGTCGCTTACAGAGCTGCTAAGATGGCAATGGAAGATGCTGCAATAGAGAGGAGAGAGATCGATAGCTTCATTCTCGGAGGCTACGATAACCTTGGAGTTGGAAGAACTATTTCAAACATGTATGTAGCTCCAGCTGCTGGAGGCTATCTGAGGCACGAGATAAGAGTTTCTGATGATGCTGCTTTCTCACTCCCCTTAGCATACATGCGTGTGAAGGGAGGTCTTTCAGATGTTGCGATTGTTCTCGGATTTGGTCACAGTTCCGAAACACCAGTAGAGCTCGTTGAGGTCCAGAGTCTCGATCCATTGTTCCATCGAGATTTTAAACTGGCTCCACAGATGGGTTATGCACTGCAGAGCTATGCCTACAGGAATACTTTCAACATCAAAGATGAAGATGCCGCCGAGGTTGTGGTTAAAGACAGAGAGATGGCCCGGAAAAACGATTATGCGTTCCTGCAAGAGAGAATAAATGTAGATGATGTTTTAAACTCCGAAATGGCCGTCTACCCGCTGAGAAAGCCGGAAATTGCAGAATGGTGCGATGGATGTGTTGCATTCATTATTGCAGAGGAGACCACCGCTAAGAGAATTAATCCCGATCCAATATGGATTGAAGGATGTGGATGGAGTGTTGATAACTATTTTCTGGGAGACAGAGAGCTTGAAAAGTTGAATTCAACAAAACAGGCTGCTGAAAGGGCATATAAAATGGTCGGTTGTAAGCCAGCAGACATTCAGGCTGTTGAGATTATGGACTTAACCTCGGACTACCACTTCATGATTCTCGAAGCTCTGGGTTTTGCAGAGAGCGGGAAAGGAAGGGAGTTGCTCAAATCGGACTTTCCGGCCAATAAATCTGGAGGTGGACTATGCACAAACGCCTATGGATCTACAGGCATGTTCTTGCTTGCGAATCTTGCATTGCAGATAAGAAATGGTGAGATAGACAGAGGTCTCGCTCAGGCGATGAGTGGTTACGGGCAAAATGCTGTGGTTAATATATTAGGGGTGTAGAGAATGAAAAAAGTTGCAGTTGTTGGTGTTGGACAGACAAAATTCAGAACAAGAAGAAATGATAAAACTCATCCCGAGTTAACTTTTGAGGCGATAAACAAAGCTCTCGAGCATGCTGATATTGAAATGAAAGACATTGAAGCGATAGCATACGGCACAATGGATCCTTTTGATGGGATATACTGTCCGGAAAGATGGGATGTCATAGCAGGAGGAATCGGAAAATCATACATGAAAATCTCAACCGGTGGAACAACTGGGTTGACAACAGCACTTGCTGCATACGAGCATGTGGCAAGCGGTCTGTTTGATATAGCCATGGCAGTTTGTACGCAGAGAGTTGGTGAGTGTGTGGATGCACAACCGGTTTTGAACACTGCCGTCTGTCCCATTTACGAAAGGCATTCTGGGGCTGGGGCAATAAGCGTTGCAGCCATCCAAGCTACCGTTCACATGCACAAGTATGGGACGACTGAAGAAGATATGGCATGGGTAAGTGTAAAAGACCATAAAAATGCTCTAAAAAATCCAAACGCCCACATAAAACTGGATATAGGGATAGAGGAGGTACTCAACAGCCCGATGATTTGCTCCCCACTCAAACTTCTTGAGTGCTGTCCAAGAAGCGATGGGGCATGTGCTGTGATCTTCGCAAGCGAGGATGTTGCCAGAAAAATAAGAGATAACCCGGCATGGGTTCTTGGTGAGGCGACAATAAGCGATAACTATTTCGCCGGCGATAGACCTGACCTGAGCCACTGGGATACGCTTTCCATCGCAGGTCGAAGACTTTTCAGAGCTGCGGGGATTGATGATCCAATGAAGGATATCGATGTTGCCGAGCTTTACTCGCCCTTCACAATTCAGGAGATCCTCGATCTGGAGGCCCTTGGATTTGCGAAAAAGGGTGAGGGTAAGGATTATGCGAGAGAGGGTATAACTTACCCGGACGGTAAGATGCCAACCAATCCTTCTGGAGGAGTTCTCTGCACAAATCCAATTGGTGCTACGGGCCTTGTGAGACTCGCTGAAGCGTCTCTTCAGGTGATGGGCGAGGCAAGCAATCAAATCGATGATGTAGAGACTGCTTTAGCTCATGCATGGGGAGGTACGCTGCAATTCCACACTCTTATGATAGTCTCTTCTAAAAAGAGGATTTAATGAATGAGGAGGTGATAGTATGGTTTTGAAATTTGAGGCAAAATGGGAGATTCCGTTCGTACATTCAGCGGGTGAGCATGGAACCAAATTTTTTGAGGCTTTAAAAGAGAAGAGAATAATGGGTGTAAAGTGTCCCAAATGTGGAAGAGTTCTCGTTCCACCGAGGGCATTCTGCGAGCGATGTTTTGTGGATACAGCCGACTGGGTTGAGGTGAAGGATGAGGGTATCGTGACGACTGTAACCGTTACATATATCAAGTTCACGGGTTTGCCTGACCCGCCTTACGCAACCGGCATAGTCAGGCTTGATGGGGCTGACACAGGCATGCTCTGTTTACTGGGAGGTATTGATCTTACAGACTGGAAGAAAGTCCATGAGACTTTTAAGCCTGGAACAAAAGTAAAGGCTGTCTGGAAAGATGAACCTGAAGGCAAGATCACAGATATACTTTACTTCGAGCCCCTGGAGAAGTGAAACTATGAACAGCCTCTATTTCGAGGAGTTCGAGGTTGGAATGGAATTCGAGACTCCAGGGAGAACTGTAACTGAAGCAGACATAGTAAACTTTGCAGCCTTCACAGGTGATTGGAATCCCCTTCACACAGATGCCGAATATGCAAAGAAGAGTATTTTCAGTCAGAGAATAGCTCATGGCACACTGACATTCGCTATAATGACCGGTTTGCTTACAAGACTGGGTTTCATTGAGAAGACAGTTATCGCATTCTACGGAATCGACAAGCTCAGATTTACAAATCCAGTTTTTATTGGAGATACAATAAAAACAATCGCAAAGGTAGCTGAGAAGGAGGATAAAGGTCAGTTTGGAATCATAACGATAGATGCAAAAGTGGTCAAGCAAACAGGAGATGTTGTTCTCAAAAGCTACCTCAAGATTGCCGTAATGAAAAAGTCGTAGGTGATGAGAATGGAATTTGAACTTAATGAAGAGCAGAGAATGATCGCAAATGCAGCAAAAGACGTTGCAAAGGACTTTCCACCCGAATATTGGAGAGAGAAAGACGAGAAAGTCGAGTTCGCCGAAGAATTTTTCAAGGCTATATCAGATGCGGGTTTTTTGGGAATTGTGATCCCCGAAGAATACGGTGGTGCAGGATATGGCATGCAGGAAATGGTTCTGGTGATGGAAGAGTTGTGTGCCAATGGTTGCGGAGCTGGAGGAGTCTGGTATCTGGTGCTCACTGAGATCTTCGGGGCATTGCCAATTTCGAGATATGGGAGTGAGGAGCAAAAGGAGAAGTACCTTCCAAAAATCGCAAAGGGTGAGATGGAGTTCTGTATGGCCCTGACCGAGCCCAATGCTGGAACAAACACACTTAAAATAGAGACATTTGCCAGAAAGGAGGGAGATGAATATGTCATCAACGGCAACAAAATTTTCATCAGTGGAGTTGATAGGGCCAAGGGTATGCTTCTTGTCGCCAGAACTACCCCATATGATCAGACTCCGAGAAAATCTCTCGGTATGAGTCTCTTCCTTGTAGATCTTCCCAGCAAATCAATTAAATGGAATCCAATTCCAAAGCATGGTATCAACTTCTCAAAAACCTGCGAGGTCAGTATATCCGATTTAAGAGTTCCTGAGAGCTCAATACTCGGAGTTAAAGATCTGGGCTGGTATCTGTTGCTGGATGTTCTGAATCCAGAAAGGATGAGTGCTGCTGCTGGAGCGATCGGTGGTGCAAGGCTTGCAGTAAGTAAGGCGGTCGAATATTCAAAGCAGCGGAAGGTTTTTGCAGAACCGATTGGAAGTTACCAGGGATTGCAGTTTCCACTGGCAGAATCTCACGCGGCACTTCAGTGTGCGAGGCTCATGATGCACAAAGCAGCGTGGCTCTATGATAACAAATTCAAGGCTGAAGATGTGATGAATCCTGCCAAGAGAGTGGAGATGCAATCGGCGTTTAAAGAGATAGGTGATGCCGCAAATATGGCAAAGGTTGTTGCTGTTGAGAACGCAATCAAGGCTGTTTTCTGGGCAATGCAGGTTTTTGGCGGATACGGCTATGCCAGGGAGTACGATGTTGAGAGGTGGTGGAGAGAAGTTAACCTGCTGCGTCTGGCTCCTGTAACCCAGCAGATGGCACTGAACTACATTGCAGAACATATCCTCGGAATGCCAAGGAGTTACAGAACCTGACCACAATAATTTTATTTTTTGTCTTTATTTATAAATCTGGTTAGGTCAAATCAAGTTAATAGATCAAATACTTTGGCTGATTTTTAATCTCAAGTTTTTCAAGTTTTCAAATTGTCTCAATATAATTGTCTCAATATTTATGATCCTGGATACAAAAACCTATTATTAAAATTCAACCTGCTTATATATCAACCTACCTCCCTGAAATTCCATCAGAAAAAACAAGATATTTATCACAGGGTGTTGAGATTTCTTAGATGGTTTCGGCCAGCACTCCAGTTAAGGAAAAAACCAGCAAGGAAATAGAGGTTAAACTCAACAGAGATCTCGGTTTCTTTGATATAACAATGATTGGCGTTGCTGGAATGATTGGGGCTGGCGTTTTTGCCTTAACAGGTATAGCTGCAGGAGTAGCAGGCCCGGCCCTTATAGCTGTCTTTTTACTGAACGGTATTGTGGCAACCATAACTGCAGCAGCTTATGCAGAACTGGGTTCTGCTATTCCAGAAGCTGGTGGTGGATATGTTTGGATAAAAGAGACCCTTCCTTCACCGTTTGGCTTTCTGGCTGGCTGGATAGACTGGTTTGCTCACAGTGTTGCATGTTCCCTCTATGCTGTGACCTTCGGTGCTTTTTTAGCTGAGATTCTTCTGGCCTCCGGTGTAGCTTTACCGAGAATTTTTCTTGCAAAAATTTCCACTTTCTCTGCGATAACATTTCTGACCTATATAAACTTCAGGGGTGTTAAGGAGACAGGAAAGGTGGGAGGCATTGTTACAGTCTTGAAAGTTTTGGTGCTTTTATTGTTTGTCTCATTTGGTATTTACGGGACTTTGACAAGACCAAACTGGCTGGTGAGTTTCACCACACCCTCTTTCACTCCCACAGGTTTTGCAGGCATATTTGCGGCAATGGGATTGACGTATATCGCATTTGAGGGATTTGAGATAATCGTCCAGAGTGGTGAGGAGGCGAAAAATCCAGAAAAGAATATTCCGAGAGCGGTATTTCTTTCTCTCTGGATAGCAGTTATAATATATGTTCTTGTTGCCTTTTCAGTTCTGGGAGCAATCGATACCCCTGATGGCAGTCCGAGCTGGGTATTTCTTGGAAAACTTGCCGAACTTGGCCTTATACGGGTTTCAGATCAAATAATGCCCTATGGGACGGCGATACTGCTTTTCGCTGGACTGGTCTCTACTGTGAGTGCGATGAACGCCACAATTTACTCCTCATCTCGTGTTTCCTTCGCCATGGCACGTGATGGGTTTTTGACTGATAAACTTGCAGAGATTCACAGTAAAAATAAAACACCACATTTCGCTATATTCTTCAGCTACATTATAATCGCCTTTATGGCCCTCACCCTTCCAATTGAAGCAGTCGCCGCTTCCACCGACATAATGTTTATCCTGCTTTTCATGCAGGTTAATGCAGTTCTGATAATCCTTAGACTTAAAGCTCCGAATATCAAAAGGACATTTAAGGTTCCGCTCGTACCCTATATTCCGGTTGCTGCCATCTTGCTTCAACTCCTGATAGGCTATTTCCTGATTAGTGAGCTAAAGCACGGTTTCATCGCTCTTGCTAGCTCAATTGCATGGATACTGCTCGGACTCTTTATCTACTTTGGGTATTCGAAGGAGAAGGAGAAAGAAAAGCTGGAGGATGTTCTAAAAACTGTTTATGAGGAGAAAACCGTGGAGAAAAGAGCGTATCGCATCCTTGTTCCCATCGCAAATCCTGTAATCGCGAGAAAACTTATCAGTTTTGCATATATAGTCGCAAAGGCCAGGAAAGGTGAGGTTGTCATACTCTCTGTTGTTAAACTTCCAAAACAGACTCCTCTCTCTGCAGGTAAAAAATATGTCGAGGAGCAAAAGAAGCTCCTGAAGGAATTGATGAGTGAACTGCCAGAAGATGTCCCCTTCAGTGGAGTGCTAAAGGTGGGACACAGCATTCCTGAAGCCATACTGAATACAATTGAGGACGAAAAAGCAGATCTGGTTGTACTTGGATGGAGAGGTAGAACCTTCAGGCGAGATTTCATACTCGGAAGCACAATCGATCCTGTATTGTTAAAAGCCCCATGCGATGTTGCTGTTGCAAGGTTTGAGCCTGGGATGGAAGTTCAGAGGATCGAGAAAATTTTAATTCCAACTGCTGGCGGACCTCATGCTGAACTTGCTGCAGAGATTGCCAGAGACATCAAGGAAGTCACTGGAGCGAGAATAACCTTAACTTACGTTGCCGGAGATGAAAATGAAAGGGTGAGAGCTCTAAGATACATTGAAGAAACATGTAAGGCCGCCGGCGAAGTGGATGCGTTGATAAAGATTTCCGATGATAGAGTTGGCGCAATTGCTGAAGAGAGCCTTAAACATGATGTGGTTATAATTGGAGCCACGAATGAGACATTTCTTAGAAATTTCATAAAAGGCGTTTTTCCTGAAAAACTCGTGAAGAGAACAACAAAAACAGGGATAATGGTCAGAAAGAAGATTGTAATCAGAGATCTAATAAGTGAAATTGTATGGTGGTTCAGGAGGTGATATGAAAAGGTATTCTAAAGTTTTTGGAAGTTCTTTTTTCATTTTTCAGTTCTGGAAACTGTTGAAGGTTCAAATCTCACACGCTTACCTTTACAATTTTAGAATGTTGATGGGTTCCAAGGTTTCCACATCCTCCTCCATCCCTCCACTTTCTGAGCTGGAGGTAGCTGAGAAGTATAACGCCTAAGATTGGTCCAGCACATAGAGTGAAAATCTGGATTTTCTGCATCATTAACCTCCCACTAAAATGGTCCCCCACCCAACCTACTCGTTTGCCGACTTAAGCAATGATCTTTCTAAGACAGTCTTTAAGTAGCTTCAAACCCACAAAAATAACTACAGTCTATATCAACTCAAAAATTCTATAGAGAGTAAAATCAAAAAAGAAGCTGAAGAATTCTTCAAAAAACTTGAACAAACAGAGATCATTAAGAACTATTGACAATAATGCAAAATTAAGTTGTCGGAAGTGTTATATAGCGTACCATATACTAAACATTAGAGGCGAAGATTAAGCTTTAAGTAACGACGGGATTACTTGAGGTGTTAGCTGAGGGTGGATAAGCCATCCGTTGTCAAAAGCCGTATTGACAATGCCTCTCACCCCTTTTCAAGCTCAATCAAGGTTTTGAACCTAGATTCAGACCAATATGATTGGAGGTTTAAATAACGCAATCAAAATTTGTTTTCAAATGTGGTTTCAGATCTTGATGCAGTATTCTGACCCACTCTTTTAAAGTCCGCTCTTTTAAAGTCAATTCGCATATTGGCGATAACCAGATCTAACTGGCGAATCAAACGGCATAAATACGGTATTGGAGGAAGTATATCCGGTGGTTTCAAGAGATGCGGGGGAAAACTGGCAACCCACAGTGTCAGAACTTCTTAGTAACCTGTACTTTCGTTTCTCGTATAGTGGGTCGTGAGGTTTTGGATGGATCCCCTATAGTATAGTGGATAAACCTTTGATGAGCACTTTTTCCTCTCAGGGAGTTCAGAATCATCGAGCAAGTCTAATTGCCTTTTAAACCGTTGCCCGTAATTGTGAATATCAACCGGAGGCATCAGGATATACTTCCTAAATCAGATTGATAAAGTCAGCTGAGTAGTTCTAAAAGTAATAAGAACTGAACAGAAAGTAAAACGCCCGGGCCGGGATTTGAACCCGAGGCGAGGGCTATCCACGATCATACTGATCACGACAGGCCCCCATGTTAGGCCGGACTACACCACCCGGGCAACATCAGGTGAGATTTCTCAATGCTTATGCATAATTTAAGCTTTACGCTAAATACCGTAAATGTTGTCTGAACCACGTTCTGAAATTATGGCCAAAATTATCCCACTAACCTATTTTCAAATCCTTCACAAATATGCCTTCCCCTTCCTCAACTGTGCCCACTATCCTGCAATCTATTTCTTCTTCCCTGATAAGTCTTTTTGCTTCAAGTTCCGGCATGATTAAGGCAAATCCCATACCCATGTTGAATGTCCTGTACATTTCAACTGCATCAACGTTCCCAATTTCCTGAATGAATCTGAAAATTCTATGAACGGGAAGAGGATCCTCTATAACAAACTTCAGATTTTTGAGCCTTTTGAGTTTAAGCAGTCCACTTCCAGTTATATGGGCTATCCCGTGAATTTCATATCTGTCCTTTATCTTCACTATCTCAGAATATATCCTGGTTGGTGTAAGCAGCTCCTCCCCGATTGTCTTACCCTCAAACTCATCATTGTAGCTGTAGCCGGCAAGTTCAACTGCTTTTCTGGCAAGAGTGAGACCGTTGCTGTGAATTCCACTGCTCGGAATTCCCACTATAACATCCCCTGGAGCTATACTCTCGCCTGTGATAAGTCTATCTTTTTTAACCCATCCGATCGCCGTTCCAGCAAGGTCAAAACCCCTGATTATATCTGGAAGAGTGGCTGTTTCTCCGCCCACGAGAGTAATGTTGGCAATTCTGCAGCCCTCCTCCAGTCCCTTGGCAATCTGAGTCATAAGCTCAGGATCTGGTTTTTCTATAGCAATATAGTCCACAAAGGCTACAGGTTCAGCTCCGATCGCGATTAGATCATTCACATTCATTGCAACACAATCAATGCCAACAGTATCAAACTTCCCAACAGCCTCCGCTACAAGAATCTTCGAACCAACCCCATCTGTCGTAATGGCCACTCCAAAATCTCCAAAATCAATCACTCCAGCATAATGGCCGGAGAGTAATGGCTCTCCAAACCCCTTCCTTCTAAATTTGATCGAGGACACCAAGGATTTGACTGCTCTTCCCTCTTCAAAAATATCTACTCCAGATTTTGAATAGGTCAATTTTATCTTCTCTTTTCTTTCCATTTTTTCATTCCTTTCTTCTATTTCCTTAGCCATTTATTTTTCATCCTCCATACGTCCCTTCAGTTTGCTGTAAAGCTCCGGAATGAAAAGCCCAACATCCGTTACAACTCCAATCGCCTGAGCAGTACCCCTATCTATAAGTTTTGTAACGGTTGCAGGATTTATATCCACGCAGATTGTTTTAACTGTAGAAGGTAAAAGATTTCCAACAGCAATACTATGGAGCATTGTTGAGAGCATGATGACCATATCTATATCCCTCAAAGCATTTTTCATGGCTTTTTTTGCATCCATGACATCCGTTATAACCTCCGGCAGAGGGCCGTCATCCCTTATAGAGCCGGCAAGAATGAAAGGCACATTGTTTTTGATGCATTCATACATTATCCCATCCTTAACAATTCCCAGTTCAATAGCTTGTTTTATCCCTCCAGCAGCAATTATTTTGCTTATTGTTCTCAGATGATGTCTGTTTCCTCCAGGCACCGGTCTGCCTGAGTCTATATCCATACCCAAAGATGTTCCAAACATAGATATTTCCAAATCGTGAACTGCAAGCGCGTTTCCTGAGAGAAGAAGGTCAATATAACCATCTCTTATCATCCCTGCAAGCGCATCTCTCGCTCCTGTATGATCAACTGCGGGACCTGCAACAACCGCAATTTTGCCACCATTTTTCTTAAGAGACAGAATTTCTTCTGCAATTATCTCAACCATCTCTTCAGTTGGTCTTTCGCTGCTAACATTCCCACCCATGAATTGAAAATGAGATGACTTCCTCGGTCTTTCAGGCGGTACTACTCGCACTCCTTTTTCACCAACAACCACCATGTCTCCCTTTTTCACTTCATCAATAGATGCACATTCTGCTCTGCCGTTTTTAACGACTATCACCCTATCCATGCTAATGTTCTCTACCCTGAGCCAGTTTCCTCTATGATTGATAAAGGTGGGGTGGTTTGTTGTGACGTAAAAGTCGTCCGGCAAAACCTTATCTCCCGGGGCAGGAGAGAGTTCAACCTCCTCAGCATCGGGTATCTTGGCTCCAAGCCTGTGAAGTTCGTGAAGTATTTTGTTAAGATGTTCTCCATTTTTACCAATCACAAGGAGTCTTGCATAACTGTAATCGGTTTTTTTCTTCCCAACCCTGAACTCAAGAATCTCAAATTCTCCATCCAGATCGAGAATCCTGTCGAGTACTCTCGGAAATATCATAGAATCTATCAGATGTCCTTCAAATTCAATCTCTTTTACATTACTTTCCATCTTATCATCCCCCATCTACAATTAAATTTGATTTATCACTTTGTTTAAAATAATTTGAAATATATCTGGTCAGATAAGCTTTAGATTCGAGTATTGCCCTTTCATCCCTCAGCTCAAGAGTCAGAAAACCATTGTATTTCTCAAAAGGAATGATATTCAGATCGATGTTCCCCCTTCCCAGCGGAAGATGTTCATCGTATTCACCACGGTTATCATGCAAATGAACGTTTTCAACCCTATCAAAATACTTCAAAAAGATGCTATGAGATGATTTAACGCTATAATGGCCAATATCGAAGGTTAATTTCAGATCAGTATTTTTAATAAGATGCTCAATCGCCTTCTGCATTCTTTCATCCATTTCAATGGTATTCTCAAGAGCCAATATTTCAGAATTCACATTTTTTAAGAAAGCGTACATTTCATCAGTAAGTACCTTGAAGTTGTGTTCAGAGTACCAATCATTAGTATATACAAATCCATTGGAGGTAATAAAACCCGGATTCCACCCAATATGGAAAGTCACAAGCTCAGCTTCACATTTATGTGCAAAAATCAGGGTTTTTTCAAGCTCCCTGTAACTTGCTTTTCTCATGTGAGGACTTATTGAGATAAAATTGGTTGCTGTTGCTGAGGCATGAATCAGAACATCAACATCATAACTACCCCGCAATTCAAGAATCTGAGCAAATCCGATGTTCTCATGGTAAAAATTCGGGTGATCCATCAAAATTTCAACATGTGAAAATTCGTTCTCGGAGGCAAACTCAAAAGAGCGCCTTAAAGAATGAAAAATATCTGGTTGAGTGCCAAGCTTCATTCTTTCATCTCCCAAAGCTCAGATAATCTGTTTTGTGAATTTAGATAAAACATTCTATCACCTTGTTAAGGCTCAATCATTGTCCCTATACCCTCTTTTGTGAAAAGCTCCAGAAGTATTGAGTGTTCCCTTGAACCATCAATTATGTGAGCTTTTTCCACACCACCCTTGAGGGCTGTAAGTACAGATTCCACCTTAGGAATCATTCCACCCTCAATTCCTCCATCACGAAGCATCTTTTCAAGTTCTGATGAAGAGACCCTTGATACAAGTGAGCTTTTATCCCCGGGATCTTTCAGTAAGCCAGGGACATCTGTAAGCATAATAAGTTTCTTTGCCTTAACAGCCCCAGCTATATGGCCTGCTACCACATCAGCATTTAGATTGAAAGTGTTTCCTTCAAGATCGGATGCAATAGGCGAGATGACGGGTATAAAATCATTTTCAACAAGCACATTCAGAATTTCAGGATTAACGTATTCCGATTCTCCTACAAATCCAAGATCAATGTCAACCTCCTCCTCTCCAACTCTCTTCTTGATTACCTTTTTTTTCGCTATTACTAAGAGACCATCTTTCCCAGATATTCCAACTGCCTTACCACCATTCTTTATGAAGGTAGAAACTATTTTGGAGTTTATTTTGCCATCAAGAACCATCTCCACAACTTCCATTGTATCCTCATCAGTAACCCTCAACCCATCGATAAACTTTGGAGTTAGCCCGAGCTTTTTCATTTTCTCAGAGACCTCAGGCCCACCTCCGTGTACAACAATAGGCTTTATTCCAACGAAGTAAAGCAGAAGAATGTCTTTAATCGTGTTCTCCATAATACTTTCACTCACCATTGCATGCCCACCCAGCTTAATAACCATCAATGAACCATGAAATTCCTTGATGTATGGTAGAGCCTCAACAAGTATACTTACCTTTTCCATGCAAACATTGGGTGAAGGAGAATTAAAAGACTTTTCTGAACATTGAGAATATTGCAGTGATAATTAACACAATAAATTAAAATATAGTCAAATAAATAAATTAAAAAAGATGATTGAATATTATTTGTTGAGTGATTCAACGTATTTGAGGTTTTTCTTCACCTTGTAATTCGAGAGTTTCTCGACAATACCTAAATCCGCCTCTATAAATTCTGCATAATCCTTTTCCTTTATGTAATCGATTATTTTCTTTCCGATCTCAGTTCTCACGATTATTGTGGAATAGCCTGCTTTACTGCCCACACTTCCAACACTCAGATCACTTTCAACACCCGAAAAATCGATGCAGAACCTGCATCCAGAGGGGACTATGCTCTCAAGCTCCTTAACCGAAAAGCTCACTTCCTCCCCATTTTCAAGAGTCACAATGAACTTACCTTTAGTAATGTCCGTTTTCACAGCTTCTTTCAAATCCACACCCTTTTCGGCAAGAAATTCTGCAAGCTGGTGATAATAGAAGTTTTCAGTACAGAAAAGAGCTACTGCAATCTTAACCTTAGCTCTGAAGCTCTCAACCTCACCTTGTATTTTTCTCAAGCCCGAGACCATGCATGGTGTACCAACGAACCCCAATCCCTTTTTAGCTCTGAAAACCGCCCTCCTCATTTCAGGCATAACGTCTGCAAAACTGTATTTTGTGCCGGTTGCGGTACTGTTTTCAAGCTGTTTGGGCTTTCTTATTGTAACGATCTTCGTTTTCCATTCTTCATCTCTATCAACAAAAAGAGAACTCTCTATAAGTCCCATTTCAAGAGCTGAAGCTATTATTTCAGATACCATACCCCCGTCCTGACCGACAAACCTCTTCGATCTAGCTGCAGTTAATTCGATGAACTCTCCAACCCCGCTGAGAGGTTTGTAGTTCCATCTGGGACACACCCTCACGCAACTACCACAATCTATACAATTTTCCTCATAGTTTGGGAACTCGATAGGTTTGTCTCCAGCTATGATTCCATAAACAGGACATATTGTTGTACATGTTCCACAGTGGCTGCACAGTCCGGAATCGATGACCTTAGCTTTCAAATTACCAAAATAATTGTCATCCAACACCTTTTCAGGCAAATCCACGGAATACGTAAACACCTGTTTTGCTGCGACATCAATCCCCTCAACATCAACAAGCCCGAGAGCATATGCTGGACAGTTCCTGACACATTCTCCACACCCGCCACACAAATCAGGTTTCACGGTTATTGTCACTCTGCCATTCTCTCTTGCAGCTATTATCGCCTTTACAGGGCAGGTCATCACACATAGTTCGCATGCGATGCAGTTTTCAGGGATTATAAAGGCTGCTCTCTTAAAGTCTCTCAGTTTCAGCTCATTCTTCAATTCCATGAACTCTGATATACTAAAAACCCTTTTGTCTACCCGCTCCACCATCCCTTCAAAGTCATCCACCATAATTATTGTGTCGTTGGGACATTTTTCAGCACATTTTCCGCAAAAGTTACATTTTTCAAAATCAAGAATATAGGACTTCAGCATTTTTCGCCCATCTGGCATAATCTCTACATCCATCTCAATCGCTTTAGGTTTGCATGCCCTCACACAGGCTTTACAGGAGGTACAATTTTCAAGAGTGTAAAGGGGATGACCAGCATAATTCTCAGGCTTTTCAATTTCTCCAGCCATAATTATCACCCTCGGGGCGTTTGCATAGCAATATTTAAACATTTTGGAGAGTATTGTATACTGTCCTGAATAATTTGTCCTTCTCAACAACAAACCACTGATAATGGAATATTTCCAAAACAAAGGATAAATTCAAAACTTAATCACTAAATAACAAGTTTGAGACTGATAAAACTTAAATAATTCTTAATTATCTGTTTAACAGGGCGAAAAATTTAAAAATCAATGGACTAAATGGTAACTCTGGCACCATAACCAAGTTCAGAGTGGGATACAAGCTGTAAAAATGGTGTATCCTGCTCGTAATGCTGGTGTTGATGATTAAATCGGAGATAAAGGTGGTGAAAAAGATGGGTGATGACAATGATAGTGGGGAAGCACATCATCGCAGAATTTTATGGTGTACCAGAGGAATTGATTTCCAAGGAGGAAACAGTGAGGGCCATCGTCGAGGAGGTGGTCAGTAAGGCTGAGCTTACAAGGGTAGGTTCAGTTTATAAACAGTTTAACCCCCATGGTGTAACCGGAATCGTGCTAATTGCCGAATCCCACGTTTCTATACATACCTGGCCTGAATACTGTCTTGTTAACCTCGACATTTTTACATGTGGTGATACTTCCAAAGCCGAGAAGGCTTTCAAGCTTTTTATTGAGAAATTTAAGCCAAAATCCTACCGGCATTATGTACTGGATAGAGGCTGAATAATTGAAATAATTGAAATAACTGAGGAAATGAGGAATTGAAGAAGTGATAAGATGATGAAAAGGATAAGAAAACAGGTATTGCAGTCCCTGATCAAACAGGAGCTTTCGATCTACGAAATACTGTACAGACAGGATGCAAGCCTTCCAGAAATATTTGAGTTGCTCAATGAAATGGAGAAAGAAGAGTTAATTGAAGTTAGAAACGGAAAGGTCAAAATTACAGATCGTGGACGTTCTGTTTGCAAAGACTTCAGGATTAAAGACATGGGAGATATCAAATGTAAATGCTGTGATGGGACTGGACTTGAGATCAACGATCATTTCAAGCAGGTCCTTGAAGAATACAGAAAAGTTGCTTCACAAAGGCCTGAGGCTGTTGAGGAGTTCGATCAGGGTTTTATCAGCTTAGAGGGTGTTATAAGGAGAGTTGAGTTCATATACGAACGAGGAGATCTTGCCGGTTCAAGAATATTTGTGGTTGGAGATGACGACCTGTTCAGCATCGCTGCCGCTCTAACAGGTTTGCCGGAAAAGGTCATAGTAGTAGATGTTGACGAGAGGCTGATCAACTTCATTAATAAAATATCACATGAGAAAGGTCTGTCTGTAGAGGCAATGAAATACGATGTTCAACAGGCCTTTCCAGACTCATTAAAGGGTAAATTCGACGTTTTTGTGACGGATCCTGTGGAGACGATCCCAGGCTTAAAACTTTTCCTTTCAAGAGGAGCATCCACTCTGAGGGGTGCTGGTTGCTCAGCATATTTTGGTATAACAACTCTTGAAGCTTCGAGAAGGAAATGGTATGAGATTCAGAAGATGATTTTTGAAATGGGTTTTGTAATAACCGATGTGAGGAGGGGGTTCAGTGTTTATCCCCAAGACGACAAGAACTTTTTCAGATTTCAGGATAAACTTCCAATTGTTGCTAAATTAGGAGTTAGCATAGACTATAACTGGTACACCTCCTCACTTTATAGAATCGAGGCAATCAAACCTCCTCGACCCCTTGTTGAAGGAGAAATGATAATTGACGAGAAAGTTTACAAGGATGACGAGAGCTGGGCGACTCCATATTAAAGTTATTTTTATTACAAATTTCGGCCATCCGAAAAATTAATATTAACTTTGCCCTATTCTTGAGCATGGCCGAATTACTCATTGCATTACCAACCTCCATGGGTGGATTGGAGGATACTGTATCCGAGATCTTTGGCAGGGCTGCAAAATTCACATTGGTGACTGTTAAAGATGGAAAAATAGATAAAACTGAGATCATAGACAATCCCGCAAGTAATTCTACTGGCGGTGCTGGAATTGCAGCCACACAGGAACTCGTCGAGAGAGGTGTGAATGCAGTTATTGCAGTAAATCTGGGTTTCAATGCTTTCGAGGTTTTAAGGAAGGCAAATATCGAGGTATACAATGGTGCTAATTTAAAGGTCTCCGAGGCTGTTGAGAAGTTCCTGAAAGAAGAATTGAGTAAAATCAGTAGCCCAAACAAGAGGAAAGGGAAGTTTAAACCTTTTAGCAAGAGATGAATATACAAGGAGATGAATATACAGATTGATAAGTGAACAGCATGAGGATTGCAGTAACTTCAGGGAAAGGAGGAACAGGAAAGACGACGATTGCAGTAAACCTGGCTTATTTCAACAGCGTTGATCTCTTCGATCTCGATGTTGAGGAGCCAAATGCACACATATTTATTAGAGGTGATGT
The DNA here is from genome assembly GCA_002011215.1 of Archaeoglobus sp. JdFR-24. The sequence goes on along the minus strand of MTML01000042.1, from coordinate 130,312 downwards.
TGAGGAGGAGAGAGCATACAAATCCGTTCCAGAAGTTGTAAAAGAGAAGTGCAATCTTTGCAGAATTTGCAGGAAAGTGTGTGCCTTTAATGCAGTTTTAATAATCGATGAGGTTGATATCCTAAACGACCTGTGCCATAGCTGCGGAGCATGCATTTACTTTTGTCCAGAAAAAGCAATAGAGGAGAGGAAAAAGGAAATAGGGAAAATAATACGGGTTAAAGAGAACATTACACTGACCTATGGCTTGCTCAATATTGGCGAGGCTTCTCCAACCCCACTCATAAAAAAGGTTAAAGAGAATATTGGAAAAAGAGCAATTATTGATTCGCCACCTGGAACCTCCTGCTCGATGGTTGAAAGCGTTGAAAATACAGATTTCGTGATTCTCGTTGCCGAACCTACTCCTTTCAGCCTTCACGACCTCAAACTTTCGATCAGTGTAATCAAGAAAATCGGTTTAAGATATGGTGTGGTCATAAATAAGTCCGGTTTGCCCTTCAATATAGAAGAATACTGCAAAAGAAATAATATCGAGATCCTCGGGAGACTTCCCTTCTCCACCGAGATCGCAAGGAGCTATTCTAAAGGAGAGATTCTTCTGAAGTTCGAAGAGGAATTTCTGAAAATATATGAGAAGGTGATCTACATTGCATAGGGTGACAGTAATAAGCGGAAAGGGTGGTACGGGAAAGACGACCATCTCTGCGATGTTCACATACTTTTCATCATCCGATGACGTAACGATAGTTGATGCTGATGTTGATGCGCCAAACCTGCATTTACTCTTGCAGCCAGAAATAATTGAAGAATTTCCCTTTTACGGCATGGATCGGGCAAGGATAATTAAAGATAAATGTACTGAATGTGGAATTTGTGCAGAGCTCTGCATGTTTGATGCAATCAAAAACACTGAAAAAAACACATTTGAAATCGATGAAATGAGGTGTGAAGGTTGTGCGCTCTGTTACAGAGCATGCCCCGAAGAAGCTATTCAGATGTGTAAAGTTGAGTCTGGTAAAATATTCATCTCCAGAACCTCTTTTGGAATTATGGTTCATGCTCTGCTGAATCCAGGGGAGGAGAATAGTGGAAAGCTTGTAACCAAGGTTAGAGAAAGAAGTAAAGTTATCGCAGAAAAGAACAATTCTACATGGCTCATAATGGATGGCGCTCCCGGTGTGGGATGTCCTGTTATTGCATCCCTGCACGGTATGGATATTGCAGTTATCGTTACTGAACCGACATTATCGGCTATAAACGATCTTGAAAGAGTTAATGATCTGTGCAGATATTTCAATATAAAAAGTTCTGTTATCATAAACAAATCAGATCTCAATCCAGATCTTTCAGATCAAATAGAGTTGTATTGCGAAAATAACGATATTCTCCTGCTTGGGAAAATACCCTTTGACAGGAGCATAATCGAGCAAAATTCAGAGTTAAAGTTTCCGTTCAGAGGGAAAGCTGTTGAAAAAATTGAGGATTGCTGGAGAAATCTGAACAAAATCCTGAAAATGAGGTGATGTAAATGATAAAGGAAACTTCCAAAAAATCCGAGGAAAAAGAGCAGGATAAGGAAATAGCGAAAAGAATGGGGAGAATTGGTAAAAAAATAGCTGTGATGAGTGGAAAAGGTGGTGTAGGCAAATCTTCAGTAACAGCACTGATCGCCCTTCACTTTGCAAAGAAGGGATACAAGGTAGGCATATTCGACACAGACTTCCTTGGACCAAGCATACCAAAACTTTTTGGTCTTGAGTGGGAAAGACTTGCCTTTTCGGAAGACGGTATTGAACCGGTGAAAAGTGCCAGATACGGCATAAAGATACTGTCCATTCATTTCATGTTGCCTCAGAAAAATCAACCAGTGATATGGCGCGGACCAATGATTTCGAGAGTTATAATGGATTTTCTAAGCAAGGTTTCATGGGGTGATCTGGATTATCTGCTTTTCGATCTCCCACCAGGAACTGGAGACGTTCCACTTACGGTGATGCAGAGTGTAAAGCTTGATGGGATGGTCATGGTCACAACCCCACAGGAACTAACTGCTGAGATCGTTGAAAAGGGTGTCAACATGGCTTTGAGATCTGAAGCAAACAAACTCTATCTCGTAGAGAACATGAGCTTCTTCAAATGTCCAGAATGTGGTAAAATAAACCAGATCTTTGGAAAAGGGAAAACTGACGAGCTAGCCAGAAAATATGGTTTCAAAGTCGTTGCAAAAATTCCATTGAACCCGAATCTTACAGAACTCTGTGACAGGGGTAAAATCGAGGACTTTGAAGAGGATTACTTTGATGGACTAAAGTTTTAAGATGAAATAAAATTAAAAAATTTAAATTTTTATTCCTGATTTTTATTTCTGATACATCTACTTCCTTCTAAGCACATCAATCCTACGCCTTACATCCGACAGTCTTCTTTCGAGATCCTCTGCAAGTTCTTCAAGATAGGTTATATCATCTATATCGCCCCACCAGCAAGAACGATATTTCCATCCAGGTCTTTTCCATGGTGGCAGATGACGCCAGGGGCCATTCCCAGAATATCTGAATCTGTCCGGCATATCACCACCTCATTTTGAATATATATTCTTAAAGTATTTGAATTTTTCGGTAAACCAAAAAATTTTTAAAACTCTCCTGATCCTCTAATTTTTATGAAAATCGCTATACCTTGTAAGGATAATACCGGATTCGATTCTCAAATACTAAGTCATTTTGGAAGGGCAAGATACTTCTTCATCGCCGAGGTCAATGAAGATGAGGTAAAGGGTGAAGTCGTTGAGCTTCCTTTCCAAGAGCACAGGCCGGGAGATATTCCAAGGTTTCTAAACTCACTTGGAGTTGACACCATCATTGCATACGGTCTTGGAATGCGTGCCCAGTCATTCTTCGCGGAAATGGGTATCAGAGTCATCAGCGGAGCAAGTGGAAAGGTAAGAGATGTGATTGATAGCTTTACTAAAGGAAATCTTGAGGTCGACAGGGATTGGGATAAAAGAGAAGGATTTCACAGGCACGAAGGTTGCGGGCATTAATCGCAAGTCAGTTGTTTCAGAGCTGATAAGTTCAATCTATTTTTACAGTTCTCACCGCTACCAGTAAAAGCATGATACTTAAGATAAAATATATAGGAATTAGGCCACTCCCATACTCTGAACCTGCTGCCACTCTTGTCACAAGTGAGGCAGGCATAAAAGGATGGGAAAAGAAAAGAGGTATCAATCCAACCGTAAGTAATGAAAAAACAAGCTGAGACCTTTCCCTGTCTTTGAATAGGGTTACAATGAAGGAAGATATGGAGATAAACATAAAGGAGACAGAATACGTCAGCATTACTATATAGGATATACTTTCAATTTCTACGCCATTCAAAATAAGAAGGGCCAACCAGATTGGAGTTAAAAATACAGGAAGGATTAGTGATGCTATAATTTTACCTGTAATAATTTCTTCCCTTTTGACCACAGTAAGAAGGATGTTTAAAGTTCCCGTTTCTCTTTCTTCCGTGAAGAGATCAATCAGAAGCCCGGAAGCCACCACAGCAGTTGTAATCATCAGGAGAGGGATGAGAAGCATATACTTGAACTTAAAGACCATGGCTATCCCCTCCGGGATCTCAATTCTCTCGAATCTCTGGTTATACGTTAAAAGTTCTGCACTCTCAGGCAATCCCCGCATTTTTCGGAGTTTGTCCTGATACTCTATCAGTTTCTTTTTGAGGTGTATAGAGGTCTGAACCGCTTTTAATTCTTCCTTTGGCAGAAAGAGTTTAACAAAATTGAATCCTGAGACATTTTCTTCATGTAGCCATACCACAGCATCGATTTCCCCAGAATAAAAATCATTCAGAGCGTTCTCGAGATTGTCATAATGTGTTCCACCTACAACAGATTGCAAAACCGGAGCATTTCCCACAACTGCAATTTTTACATTACCTTCCAACATGGAACTAACATAATATGGATTGTAAAGTATCAGAATACCAAAAGTCAAAACTGATGCAAATGAGGCGACAAATATGAGTAAAAGGATTATACTGACGAATGTTTTTTCCCTCAGTATTCCCCTTAGATCCTTGAACGCTATGACAAAGGATTTTCGTATCATTTTATCACATTAGAAGCATTATTAGCGTATAATTGTAAAGGAAATGCGATACTGTTGAGGCTGTGAGAGCAAACAGGTAACCATTTCGCTTCACCAGAACTGAGAAAACCAGCAAGGATGTTATGTGGAGTGTGAGCGGGAATAGCAGATACTGAGAGAGCAGGAGAGTGCTGTATTCTTTACTTATTTCTATTAATGTCAGTATTTTCTCCCCCATAAAAAATCCTGTGGCTGTAACAACTGATGCTGAATACAAACGACCAGTATTTCGATAACTGGAATAGACAATTAATGTTTTAAAAAGTTCTTCAACAAAGGCTATGCACAGAATGAAGATAATAACCGAATACGTGAATGGAAGCATAAAGATAACTGAAATCAACATAAACTCTATTATGAAAACAAAGGGAATTGATGAAATGGAGGCTACAAGGCAGTGAGGCAAGCTTTTAATGGTCTTTTCAAGTATAACCATGATTTTACGCTCAATTCCTGCAGTTGAATGCATTATTTCTGGATTTAAAGCCTTTACAGACAGAAAAGTGAGTACAAGAAAAATCAGGTAAAATTGAGTGGTTGATAACAGGTAATCCTCAATAATTATTCTCCCATCTTCCAGAAACATAAGAAGATTTGTTATGGGAGAGATTTTGGATACCGGAATTGTTCCCGAAAATAACGCAGGAATGAAGAGATAGGCTGTGATGAAAAAAGAAGAAACTGTAACCAGGAATGTCATTTCCCTGTAACTTCTCGATACGAGACCAAGAAAAGAATGTAATGAGATCGTAAAAAGAACGATTGGTAAGATAAATACAACAGAAAAGGGACTTTTACCAAGAATTAGAGCAGTCAACACAACCAAAATGATCGAAACTATCATGTATGGAGCCATTTTTCCAAAAATCAGATCTATTCTCCGTAAAGGAGTTGATAGAAGGGTGTCAAGTCTCCCTACAATCTTATCCTCTATGAGAGATGCAGAAAAAACATGTACTATAAAGTAAGATGGAATTACAAAGAAGAATGCCAGTATCATCTTTCCCAAAATACTTGGGGGATTGAGATTTTCAGGAGTTGTATAGCCCAAGTCCATCCTGGCACCAGGTACAGACAAGGTTGTTTTCTCCACCGATTCTTTTGCGATTACAGTCGGGTTTTGTTTTACTTTTTTCATTTCTTCATTTACTCCACCAGCTATTTCTTCAAACTTCTGAGTCCTGGAGAGATTTACCCTAAAATTCTGAGATCCGATGCTTCTTTCAAGGTATTCTGCGTCTACAAATACAGGAAAAGCCTTTAAACCATACCTGCTGTAAAGTTGACTTTCATAATCATCTTTAATAATACTTTTCAGCTCATCCGCCGCAGCAAATGACTTATCATTCCCTTTCAAAACTGCGTTGAATTTTCCATTATCAGACTGATACACATACAGGTCTGAGTTATACTCATCCTGAAGGTTTAAGAATCGATAGTCGTCAACCTCCACATTCCCTGAGATCTCGTAAATAAAGTAATCCGATTTTAGGCCTGTACTGATTACATAATATGTTGAAATTAAAGAAAACAGACATATCAGAATAATTAAAAGAACCGAAACTTTTGAATATTTTTTCTTTGACTTTCGTATCTCAAGCAGTGAAATTTTAAGCATCCTCATCAACTTCAGAATGAGAAAGGTCAAATATATTTTTAATTCAATTTACTCATGATGTTAAAAGCTACCGGCATAAGTAAAAGATACGGAGAATTCTTGGCACTCAAAAACATGGATCTTGAGCTTAATAGTGGTGAGATTATAGGAATAATCGGCGAGAATGGTGCTGGTAAATCCACTTTCCTTAAGATTCTCGCAGGACTGCTTGAACCTGATTCAGGAAGTATTGAATATTTCGGAGTGGATTTCTTCTCAAATAAAGAAGAGGTTAAAAGAAGATTCGGATTCCTGCCAGAAACAGATTCCCTGTATGAGAACATGGATGCGCTTGAATATCTTAAATTTTTTGCATCTCTTTATTCAGTAAAGAATTCCGAAAAGAGCGCGTTAAAACTCCTTAAAATGCTCAATCTTCTACCAGATAAGCCAACATTTACATTTTCTAAGGGTATGAAAAGAAAGTTATCGATAGCAAGAACCCTGATCCATAATCCCGACATACTCATTTACGACGAGCCTACTGGCGGACTTGATCCATCCACATCACTATTTATTTCTAACCTCATGAAAAAACTCAGTACTGATGGTAAAGGAATAGTTTTTTCAGCCCATAACATGTACTATGTCGAATCTACTTGCGATAGAATAATCATTCTGAAAAATGGCGAAGTTCTTTTCAGTGGAGAGATTGAGGATCTGAGAACAATATCTAAAAAATATATCCTGAAGTTCACCCAAAATGGAAAAGAAGAGACATTCACTGCTGGTACTACAGAAGAACTCAACGAATTTCTATTATCTCTTGCAAAAGAAGGTAGAAAGATAACAGAAATTGTGATAGAATCTCCAAGGCTTGAAGATCTTTACTTCCAGCTCATCAAGAGCAAGAGCTGAAAATTCATATCTACACAATATATTAATCTTGATTTGTTTCCCTGTCAGCCTCACTGTATGGGGTGGTGAGGACTCTTTTTATCTTTTCTGCAGTCTTTTTACCGACTTTAGGCACTTCGATGAGTTCTTCCTCGGTTGCGTTCACTATTCTTTCTATTGTCTGAAAGTGATTCAAGAGGTTCTTTGCGATAACAGGGCCAATATTAGAGATGGCTGAAACTATATACTCCTGCTGCTCTTTCAGAGTCTTTTTAGTTTTACCCGCATGCAACACCACTTCCCTTGACCTCAATTGCTGTTCTCTTCTCGCTATAGCAACGAGAAGTTCGGCCGTTTCAGTCGCAGATTTCGTTTGGATGGCAGGAATACCAAGATCAACCACGATTGTGGCAAGAGCACCTCTGATGGCGTTCGGATGAATCATTCTGCTGTAAAGATCTCCCTCCAGGATAAGCAATGGTTTTGAATAGCTCTTTTTCAGGTTCAGAAGCTGGGAGAAGAGATCTCGTTCTCCCTTCGTGAGGCTGTTAACAAAATCGTCAGCAGTCTTTCTTTCGACTGCAACCCTGTCACTCAAAACATAATCTGCCACTTCAAGATTCTGCATTTTTATCGTTACACCCATATCGTGAAGAGCTCTAACAACACCACTTTTTGTTTCCCTGGAATCAACAAATACCTGTATTCCCGATGCACGCGAATTGGAGGCTGATTGCTCACTCATAAAATCCACGAGACTGCTCTGCTTTCCATCTGTTAGGTCCCTGTGTATCTCCCTGAGTTTATCCCTGAGCTCGTAGATTCTTTCATACATCATCCTCTCCTTTCTCATGCTGCTCCAGTAATAACCTTCATCTCTTGTCCCTTTTGTAATTAAAACGATAATCTTTCCTTTTCTTGCTCTTCCGGTTCTTCCCCTTCTCTGAATCGTCCTTATCTCAGATGGAACTGCTTCGTAAAAAATAACAAGGTCAGTTGAGGGAATGTCAAGCCCCTCTTCCCCGACAGAGGTGGCAACAAGAACATTGAAAATACCTTCTCTGAATTTTGACAGGATCTCTAACTGCTCTTTCTGCCTCATACCTTTATCATTTACTCTGTTCGCCTGTCCCACGAACTTCGAAGCTCTCACACGTTCCATCTCTGAAAGCTCTTTGATGAGCATATCGGCGGTATCCCTATAGGTCGTGAAGACGATGATTCTCGAATCTCCGCTCTTAAGCTCATCTGCAACTATTTCCTTAAGCTTTGTTAGTTTTGGATGATCAATTTTACATTTCAGAGCCTTGAGCATAGCCTCTCTGAAAACAGGATCGGAAATCAGATTCCTTGATGCCTTGCTTCCACCCCTCGACCTTCCCTCAGCCACGAGTCTTTTCATATAGTGTCTGAGAGCATCAAGCCCTTGGGTCTCTATCAGTTCAATCCCGTGATAGATCTTGAGTATTTCAGCCATTACAGAGATGCCCTCAAACAGTGAGGGATCTTTTGTCTGCATGGCCTCAGCATGCAAAGCTTCCTGAAGGGAGAGCAGTTCTTTTTTTGAGAAGTCCCGGATTTTTGCATTTCCAACCAAACCAAGTTTTTCAAGCTTATTAAACCTCATTTCAAGCGCATAAAGAAATTTATCTCTAACCTCAACAAGCTCGGAAGGCATCTCAACTTTAATCCATTCAACAACCCTTTCATGAACATATGATCTTACATCACTATCATATTCCGTTCTTATCTCAATTTCCTCTATTCCCAGATTTTCAATCACTTCACGAATTCTTTCAATATCACTTCCTGGTGAGGCAGTTATGGCCAGAATGAGGGGGTTCTTCGCCTCTCTCAAATAACTTTTCGCAATAAAAACATAGGAATAGTTTCCAACCGCTCGATGTGCTTCATCAAATGTAATATGCACAACATCTTCCAGAGAGAATCTTCCAGCCAGAATGTCATTTTCAATTACTTGAGGTGTGGAGACAACAATCAGGGCATTCCGATACATCTCTTCTCTTTTTTCCGGGCTGATCTCACCAGAGAGAGTGATGATCCTTTCAGAATCGATTCTCAGTACGTTTCTCAAAAATTCAGCATGCTGCTCAACAAGAGGTTTGGTGGGTGCCAGAAAAAGCACTTTGCCATCAAGGTTCAGAAGTCTTGAGGCGATCACATAAAGCGCAACAATTGTTTTTCCAAGTCCTGTGGGGAGTACTACAAGTGTGTTTCTCATCAAAGCGGTTGCGGCTATAGATATCTGATAAACTCTTCTTTCTACAGTTTTTTCCTTTATCAGAGGGTGACTTATGTATTCTTTCCTTTCTCCCTCGGGTCTTTCATCAAAATTATCTTGAGTTCCATTAAGCTCCCAGTCTGATGCTTTAACTGATTCCTTAAACTTCACATTTCCCATTCAGCAGCTGAATATAAAATGTTTTAGTAACCCGTTTTTTATAGACTTCTTACAGTATTCCACTTTCACAAGCATTATCTATAGTATTGGGGATAGTTGTCCACTAAAGCACAACAATTTACTATGAGTCCATTTTCTTCAAACTGTGCACAATTCTGTGAATCGTTGTGATGAATCCAATCACAGCTATCGCTGCAAGAGCTGCATAATACTGTTTCAGTAACAGTCCAGCCATGATTATGGCAATTCTGGTATCTCTGCTACCAATACCAACCTTGCATTCTATATTGTATGCTTCTGCCATTGCTCTCGAAATGCTCACACTAAATGACCCAACGATAGCAAGTGTTCCGATGAACCAGAATTCGTTGGGATTCAGACCGATCATACCTATAATTATTGCTGCATCCACGAATCTGTCAAAAACTCTATCAAGAAATCCACCCCTTGTTGTGACTCTATTGCTCAGCCTCGCCAGGTCTCCGTCAGTGCAGTCAAGAATCTGGGATATGAGTATTACCACCACACTTTCATAGATCTTCCCATAATATATCAATAAACCAGAACCGATTCCAAGAAAGGTTGCGATAAATGTCACAAGATTGGGATTAATATTAAACCCTAACAGAAATTTTGCCAGGGGTCTGGAAAACCTACGATAGACCATTTCTGTCAAAAAATAATCCCATTTAATCAAAATCACCTCCCGACGGGTAAATTTTAAATAAACTGACATTTAATGTTTTCCATGGAAGCCGTTATACTTGCCGCCGGTTTTGGTTCAAGATTAGGTGTTCACAAGGGTGATGGACCTAAACCGCTCATCAGGATCGGAGGCAAGGCATTGATAGACCACACCCTGAAAATACTCAGGAATAACGGAGTGAGAGATGTCATTATCGTTACCGGATACAAAAGTAAAAAAATTAAAGAATATCTCAAAGGGAAGTACCCCCTTAACATAGATTTTGTCCATAACAGTGAATATGACTCCACAAATAACATCTACAGCCTCTATCTCGCAAAAGATTCGCTTTCCGGAGATGATTTCCATATCATTAATTGTGACGTGCTCTTTCATGAAAGAATTTTCCAGAATCTCCACATCAGTAAAAAAGAGGGGTTGATCCTGTCTGTCGATTTAAGAGAAAGATTGAACGAAGAAGATATGAAAGTTGTCATTGTGGGTGGGAGAGTCGTCTGGATAAGTAAAGGGATACCGCCAGCTGAAGCTTCAGGAGAGTACATAGGTCTGGCAAAAGTGACAGATGATTCATTCAAGCAACTTTTCAGGTCGATAAGACAGGTTATGAAACATAAAGGGACGGAAGTTTTTTACGAGGAGGCTTTTCAACACATGATCGATTCCGAGAGTCCCGTGACCTACGAATCTACTCGAGGCCTACCCTGGATTGAAATTGATACTGCTGAGGATCTTAAAATTGCACGAGAACAGGTTTTCCCCAAAATTCTGAAAGTGAATTACTACAGCTAGCAATTTCACTTTTTAGGCTCTTAGCCACTCAGCCAACCTCTGTAAATCCTTCTTTTTCCTGAAACCTTTTTCCTGAAACCAAAAGCTATGATAACCCCCAACTAAAAGTACATTCAGAGCTGCATAAACAGATTTCATTGTATAGCGATGCAATCGTTACAATCAGAAGATTTTGCCAGCTTGAATACGTCTTCAATAACGGCTCTGACAAACCTGAATTCCTGTCATCTCTGTAGCAAATTCATCAGTTTAGACTTCAAAGGCATAAAAACTTTCTTCACCTTATAAAACTCCTTAGAATAGAAAATGCTCAGTAGATAGTTCAGCAATCCACCCAATCTTTTCATATCAAAGTTACTGCGTGGAAAGGTGAGAAGTGTGCTTAGCAGACTGGATTTGCTTGACTTCAATGTAATTACATCTAACATTTACGGCCAGATTTCTTCTGAGTTGAGGAGGAAAGGAGAACCTATCAGGGAGTTTAATGCTCTTATTGCCAGCATCGCCCTTACTCACAACGAAAGGGTTATCACGAGAAATATTAGGCATTTTAGCAGAGTTAGAGAGCTGGAGATTGAAGAATGGTGATTGAGACAAAAACCCTATGACTGTGCCTGTTCCCATGACATATAATTTGATTTCTTTTGTAACAGATGTAGGTGTAGGTGCGATGATCCTAATTTCACTTTTACTTTTTTGATGTGATCAACTACTTTTCAACAATAATGAGTTTTCTATAATATTCTTTAATCTCAGCCCTAAAACCCATGGCTTCGAATACTCCTCTGAGGAAAACTTCCAGAATCTTATGCTCGCTCTTTGCTGAAAGGACGAGAGTATAGTTCTTATTTGAATCCGATTTTAATCTGAACCAGTTTTCATACTCCATGAACTTTAAAACCTCTTCGAGCGTTCTTAAACCCCTACCCCTGTATTGAATGCCATGTTCGTAACCAATATTCTTCACAAGTTCATAAAACTTCGAGGATTTACTTTCTTCAAGAATATCCAGAATAGCTGACCATATTTCGATATCTACAATCACATGTTCCCTGCAGGATAGAAGTTCAGAATAAACAAGTGCATCTTCAAAGGATCTGATGTTTCCATTGCACGAAATTTTTGAAAGAATATTAATGGAGTTACGAACTATATCAGACATGGATCGATTTTCTTTCTTTACCATATTTTCGAGTACACTATATGTTTTTTGATCAATGGCAACAGATAGCCTTCTAGATTTTAAAGCCATTGACTAAATCTTAAACACACAACATAAAAACTTTACCCACAGAACAATAAAAAACAAATTTTATGTTTATTGTTAAAATGTAGATGTTACCCTGAAGGGGCGAAAATATACAGTATTATGATCAATGCCAGAAAAGCAACCATCATAAGCAACATGAAGTTCCGCTGCTTTTTCTTTTCCTTTTCAAGCGTTTTCTGACACTTTTCACTACACGTAACCTGATCCGGTTCGATTGCCTTTCCACAAATTACACAGTGCCTGTGAGGAATTATACCTGGCATAGAATCACCTAAGTTCTAATATGGGTTAAATTAGATAAGCTTTTCTCAAAACTTAAATTGGAAAATTTTATTCCGGATAGTAAATCCTGTCAGATGTTAACTTCACATCTTCTTCGAGTTTGTATTTCTGGATGAAGTACTCTCTCATCACGGGATTCGACTTGCGCATAATGTCAAGAACGGCAAAAATAAAATCCCTTACACTCGCCTGAAGTTCAATATTGATGTATTTATCCTGCTCAACGGGATCCTTGTATCCTACCCACTCTGCATATTCTTTTAGAAAGCTTATCCACCTTTTTGGGACATATACATTGATCCAAACTCCATCTTCATTAGTATCAGGATTAGACGAATTGCCATATGTGATCTCAAATTCATCAACTAGTTGTTTCATCCTCTCCACCCCCCTTTACCAAATTTTCACATTTATTACACTAAATCGCTAATTTTTATTCCAAGTTACTTAAAATTAATTTATTTCAATACTATTTATTTTTTTCGACATAAATCTACATGGTAAATCGTTTAAATACGCAAGAGATAAAGCATGAATTTTATTTTTCAAAAAAAATGAAGGAGAGAGATCTATAGCTACTCAAAGCTCAGGAACGCCTCCAGGTTTTTTCAAATAGAGCTTTTCCAGAGCAGGTGGTGGTAGATCTTCAATAGGTGCAAAAGCATTACCCGCATTAACAGGTTCCATAACTTCGGCTAATGAGTCGAAATCAATCAAATTCTTAAAAAATTCCTTAATTTCACTAATATTTAATATCAATTAATCCACCCCCCTAACTTGTAATAAAACGTAGTGTAAAGTATTATTTAAGGCTTTCTAAAACTAAAAATTAAGGTAAAAGTATTTAAAAATAAAAGTACAAATGTATAACATGGAATCTCAAAAAGTTGAGGTTGTTTACTGGAGAGACAGAATCAAAGGCAAGATTGAATCTAAGGAAATAGATATCGAACCATATGGTTACCAGCTCAGCCCCTTTGCTGAGTGGAGAATAATTGTTGCAAATGAGGATAAAAAGGTTGAAGCAAGTAAGGTGACAGTTGTAGATATCGAACCCGTAGATATACCTGAAAATACTGTCGTTTCCCCTCTACCTATTATGAGACACGCTTTAGGCATATTACTGGACATTTACAGTCCCGAAGGGTTGAAAAAGGTTGAGGAGAGTAAGAAAATTACACAGGCAATATTTCTTCCAGTTTTTGATGGAACGATAAAGAAAGGAGAGTTACTTGGAGTTATTAACATTCGCTATGTTAAAACTCGAAGCATTAACAAAATCGCAGATATACTTTCCAAATGGGTTGACAGTGTTGGATGGGCTGAGGATGTCGGTGGGATCAGGCTTGGAGATGTAAAGTAGGCAAAAATATAACCCTATTTTGATCTGAACACTATAAAATCAGATGTGAAAAATAAAAGTCATCTCTTTTCAGTGTTTAAGAGATATCAGACCTGTAGCGCTTGCTGTCAGTATGACTGCAACTATGAATGCCAGTACTATGAAAATGTATTCTCTGCTCTTCAACATCGATATTACTGAACCCCAGACGCCAAACACTGCCGCTAAGCAACTTAATGCAATTCCAAGCATCGCAACACCATCTCCGCTGCTCAGCCTTTTAAGGTACCAGTTTCCTTCCTCATATCCCCCTGCACATTCTTTCCATATCGTACCGGAATCTGCTCCATTCCAGAGACCAGATAAAAGACATGAAGAGTCAATGTAGTTGCTTTCTGTTGAAAGATACATTGCAATTCCGATTATGGATATTACCATACCTGTTAGCACTATCCAGTAAGCAATCTCTCCGTAAACAATCCCGGAAAGGGGAGGTTTTGGAGGTTTTTCTACCATATTTATCACCTCTAAATATACCCCAACATACCTAAGGACTGCATTATAAGCCTCGCACCTGATATGAACATTATACCGATTATAAGGTATCTTACGAAGCCAGCCTTTACTTTAAGCATTATTTTCGCGCCAATAATTGTGCCTACAACCAGACCGATCATACATGGAACGGCAAAGAGCGGAAATATAGTACCCTGCATGATATATGGCCATATCGCAGCAGTATCTCCGATACCTATCAGAACTTTACTGCTTGCAGCCGCAACCTTAAGCGGAGCCATCATTACGAGATTGAGTACTGGAACCATTGCCCACCCTGCACCCAGTCCAAAGAGTCCTGATATCAGCCCAACACCCGAGAACAATATCAGTCCGACCCATGATCTGGTAACCTGGTAACTAACGACCCTACCAACTGATTCCTCCCAGTATGCCATCGCAAGCCCTACTCGCTCAGTGAACTTATCTACCTTTTTAACTTCCGGATATTCAATTCTATTACCTGCAAAGATGAAAAGCAGAGAAATAAGAATCACGATAATGCCCAGCGCTAATCTGATGAGGGCTTCACCAGTTACACCCATCGTCTCCTTGATGTACACCGCAAGTAATGCTCCAATGACTGCTGAAGTGGCATAGGGAACTGCTGCAAAATAGAGCAGTCGGATGTTTGCAAGCCCTCTTCTGAGGAACGGTCTGGCTGCTACAAGGGCTCCTGTCATAGCCACAAAAAGACCAGTTCCCCGAATTATCAGCCCATCGATTGGCGTAAAACCCATCATCAGCGGTGTGAATATGACACCTCCACCAACCCCAGCAAGTACTGCAACAATTCCAATAATTGTGCTTATTCCAAGAAACAGTATAAAGAATACTGGTGGACTCAATCCCATAGTATCGGACTCTGAAGCCGCTACAGTTCCCATATTGAATGTAATGGATGCGAGAATTACCATTAACACAATTATCCTGTTCAAATTCAATTTCCGAGAGTTACGAATAATATTTTTATTAATTTTAAATTTCAAGTTACCACCCCCCCTTACTAACTTAATCCCCCTTTACCTTTATCTTTCTCGCCCTATATATAATTTATGAAAAGAGACTACGAATGACTAAATATCACTATTTTATAGGCTATGGTAACCACAATGAGACGAATTAAATGATTTATAATTACTTTAGAAAAATGAGTTTAAATTGTATCCGAACTCCAAAAAATCTAACTGAATTGGATTTATTTCTTACTCCATAAGTAGGGCCAGTCAGATTTTACAAATACCTCTGGATCTATCGATATTGCTCGATCAACTTTTTTCATGAACCCTATGATCAAACGAAGAGCATCAAATATTGCTGCTGTGTTCATTTTATCACCAGTATGAGTTATGAGTATTTATTATATAAAAGTTGTTATGATAATTTAATGGATTACACTAAAATAGATTGATTCGTGTTATCAGACGATAAATGGTAATAGCTTACAGAATAATTAGAGAGAATTATGATGAATTAATACAATTTATTTTCTGGACTTATCCTTTGCCCAGAGGTAGGGCCAGTCAGATTTTACAAATACCTCTGGATCTATCGAGATTACGTCATCGAGTTCTTTTAGTTTCTCAACAACAACTGATCTTGGCTTTTCGATAGCTTTTCTGATAACTCCTACTCCGAGGAGCTGTCCCTCCAAAATCTTTCCGTTCACTAAAGGGAGAAAGACTGCATAATTTACCTTTCCTGCATGTTCTACACGTTCAAATTTTCCGGAATGACCAAGAGCGAGCAACAATCCTGCTGCATGTCTGAATCTCCCCAGAAGAGTTAAGATACTATCTTCCGGAACCTGAATTTCTTTAATTTTAATTAAAACAGCTTTATTGGCTACAACATCCACATCTTCATCACAGATTACTGGTTCAAAATAAGCGGCTGGTCCAAGAAAATACCCCGCTCCTTCAATATCAACCTCTTCAGAGTTATATTCGATCTCCGATAAATCGTCCCAGTAAGTAATAACAGTTTTCATCCTTATTAACTCTATATCAAAATATAAAAAATATTTGGTTAATGTGGTGCTGCTGTATCCACAGGAACTTTTGCCGGTTCTGGCACACCAGCAGGTTTCTTGAGTGCATCTATGTTGAGGATCTTGAGTATTCCGTCAGCAAATGTACCATGAACAATTGAGAAGTAGATCGCTATGAGTATAACTCCTACTGCAGACAATATTGTTTTGCCAGTTGCAAATTCTGTCCATGCATCGGCGTATATGAACAACAGCGCATAAGATGTCAGAGATATCATTCCAAAAATAGCGGTTTTTCCGATTGATTTTCCTTTCAGGGAGCTGCCTTCCAGTTCACCGCTCTTTATCAATCTTGATCTTGTTCTGAACATTGGCACAAGTATAAGCACTCCTGCAGCGATAATCGCTCCAAAGAGGCACAGAAAGCTTGCCTGACTCAGTATAGTAATTGTGCTTTCACTGAGTGATATCCAGTGAAGCTGAGAAAGATATTTTGGAATTGCCAGTGCTCTCGAAATCGTAACCATAAGCATAACGGCTGCCATAACGGCTTTTATCATGTATTGCTTAACATAGGTCGTTCCTACTGCGCCCAGCTGGACTCCAAACAGTGAGCCGAAGAGAATCAGCGCAGTCATTCTGAAATCGACCATTCCAAGTGTTGCCCATGTAAAGGTGCCTGTCAGACCCATAACAAAGGCAATTCCAAGCTCAGTACCGCTTGCCACAGCGCTTGATGCACCAATGATATAAATCATCGATGGAACGCCAATAAATCCTCCAACTGCTATTGTTGCAGCAAGAAAACCTGTACCAAAACCAAGTGGGATTGTGAACCAGGCGGAAATCCTGCTCTTTGCCACCTTGAACTCCATCATCGGAGGTATGTTGATTTTCTGAAGCTTTTTCGCGAACCGCGGTTCGGTGTCTTCCAGACCCCCTTTCTTCGCTTTGAGGACATCCCTTATGAGAGTGGCAGCAACGATTGGAAGAACAATCAGGAAAGCCATACTTACATAAAGGCTCGTACCTGCTGGACCAAGCATTTCTGCTATATGTCTTTGCACCACTATTCCTACCTGCACACCGATTATCGCAGTAATGGCCATAACAGCTGCAAGCTTCACATCCAGATGCCCAATCTTCTTTCTTTTCCAAGAACCGACCATGGCCTTTGGAAACTTATGACACATGTTACTTGCTACTGCAACTGCCCCCGGTGCTCCAATACTCATCATACCAGGTGTCAGAACAAATGCCCCACCTGATCCAATGAATCCGCTCAGTGTACCTCCGAGGAAGCCCAGAAGTACCAAAAACAATGCATTCCACACATCCAGTGTTATGAAAACTTCCGCAGGGTTTGGTAACCCTGTTGGAATTCCTGCCATCAATACACCCCCCATTTTGTAATTAATTTACATTAACTTTTATTATCCCTCTAATCACTTTTCGACACTTAGAACTGTTCTGTGAAGAAAATAAATGTTTTTGTGCACCTTTATTCTTTATTAGTCTCTTATTGTCCTTTTTAAGTTTAATTAGAATTTGGTAGTGTATTTTAATATCTTTCACTACTTAATACTATGACAACATATACTTTAACAAAAAGATTTTTTAAATACGAAATATACCATCATTCATGGCAGGTAAACTAAGGAGACTATCAGTTGCAATCGACGAAGAGACAAACAGAATACTGGAGGAGCTTGTTGAGAGGGAAAATAGAACCGCATCTGAAATAATAAGAAATGCGATTACTGAGTATTACAAACTCAAAGACGTTTCAAGCGATGTTGTTAAAATATATTCAGAACTTCTTTCCGGTCGAGAGCATGTTATAGTGGATATAGAGCTTTGGATTTCAATTCTTGATGAACTCAATGAAAGAGCATCTGAAAGATTCTGGTCGAATGTTAGGAGTATTGCTGAAGCGCATGCCTGGCAGCTTAAAAACAAAGGGATGACAGGTATTTATGAGATTATGAAGTATATGGAACATGAGAATCTTTTCAGAGTTAAGATGAATGGTGATGCAAGCATAACACTCGTGCTTTCCTCCAGAAATGAACAAAAATTCCTCAAAATCTATCTCCAGACCTTACTCGGGGAGATGGGGCACAAGGTGAAGATTGTCGAGGGGTTGAGAAAACTACTCATATCCAAGGCATAAACCTAAAACTACTCCTATCAAGGCATAAACCTAAATATTCTTTTTTTCTTAAATTATGTTGATGGAGGTCAATGCCGTTTATTATGATGAAAGATCAGGAATAGTTCGCGAAGTAACCGAGATCGTACCATTTGGGTTTAAAATGGCTGACTATGTTAAATGGGGGTATCTCATTTCTGAGGAAGATTTACAGGTTAAGAGAAATCAGCTGGCTGTTATAAAAATTAAACCTCTTAAACTGCCCAAGAACACAATTGTCTCATCACTCGGTGTCGCAAAACACCCTCTTGGTTCTGTTATCGATGTTATTATGCGAGAGAAATTGAAGTCTGAAAAAATAGAAGATGAGAAAACTATCGACAGGGCTGTTTTTTTACCAGTCAAAGATGGAAAAATCGAAAAGGGAGATCTTATAGGTTCTATCAAGAGTATTTTCATCGGTGTTGGTCTCATAACCAAACTTAAGAGTGTTAAAATCCCAAAAATTGAAGATGAATATGAGACTGTAAGGTTCAGAATAAAGTACATGAAGAATGATGAAATAAAGTCATTTGAAACTGAAAAATCAACACATGGATACATTAGAAGCAATCTTGCCTATATTGAACCGGTAATTTCGGCTGAAAGCGCAGAAATAAAAGCTGGAGAGCTTATCGAGATTGAGATAAATCAGATAGAGATTCCTCCATTCACAGTTACAGTTCATATGGGGATAATGCAAAATGCAGATGGTGTGCTGATTGAAGTTACAGATGGCGGGATGCCAAAAAGAATAGAAGAGCGGCGAATTTTATCGAAAGCAATATTCATGCCAATCAATGATGGAGAGATCAGAAAAGGCGAGCTTCTCGGATCTATTAGCGTTTATTTTGTTGCAACAACTCCAGTGGAAACCGTCGTTACTGAAAAAAGACTTACAAAAGCACTGGTAACGTATTATGAGGATGGTGTTATTGAGAAAAGGATCAAATACCTACCGCCTGTTGCTTACAGGAGAGGTGATAATGCAAGATGGGATGGCATAGTAGCAGATGAAAGAATGATGGTAGAGAAGGGGAAACCTGTACTGATCAGAATAAGAGACCTCGTTCTTCCAAAAAACACATTCATTACACCTCTGTATATTATGAAACATGCTCTTGGAACTATTCTTGATGTTTTACAGCCCGGATTGCCACCAAAAATAGATGAAGAGAAGTTCATCACCCATGCGGTGTTTCTTCCAGTTCGGGATGGTACGATTGAAAGAGATGACTTGCTGGGATTGATTAACGTATACAATGCAGAGACAATAACCTTAGAGAAACTTTCATCTAAGCTTGAGTCTTGGAAAGAATTTATAAAAATGAGGCTGATGTAGCCCAATAGATAGCATGACTGTTGGAGAAGCTTATGCCGCCGGAACTATAGTGAATGCAGTGGCAACTGGAAAGGGCTGTGCTTTTGCAATCAATCTGAAAACGAGAGTGGAATTCGATCCAGGAGATAAAGTAGAAATTCTTGAGAGAAATAGAAAGATAAGATCCAGAGTCGTTGAGAGAATCCTCAGAGAGCATAATATAAAAGGAAAAGTTCAAATATTCAGCGAGATCCCGGCAAGAAGTGGCCTGGGAAGCAGCAGTGCACTTGTTAATGCTCTTTTGATAGCTCTTTACAAAGCCAGAAATCTCAACCTAGATGCGCTGAAGATCCTGGAAGAAAACGCAAGAATATCTCTGGAGGCTAAAATAAGCTACACCGGTGCATTTGATGATGCTGCTGCATCACTTCTTGGCGGGATAGTTCTCACAGACAATTTTGAAATGAAAATTTTGAAGCGTGATTCGATTAACTGTGATGCTTTGATACTCATGCCAGATTCTAAAAAAAAGAGAGTTGAAGTGAAGGAGGTTAGGAAAAACACAAAAATGGTTGAATGCGCTTTTAGGGAGGCTATGCAGGGAGAATACATGCTTGCAATGCTCTACAACTCATTACATTACTGCACGCTGTTAGGATACTCAATGGACCCGGTGCTTGATGCGAGAAAAATTGGAATCACTGCTGGTCTTTCTGGAAACGGACCTGCTTATGTTGCTTTTGGTGTAAAAAGAGAGTTAAAAAAACTATCAAATCGCTGGAAGAGATACGGTAAAGTGATATACACAAATACGGTTTCAAAACCCTGTGACGAGCTGATCGGGCTCGAGGGATGACTCATAAATTCAAGATGAAAATAAAGGCATTTCAGACTGGGATTTAAACCCAAAATATCGGGTTCAGTTCAAAATGCTCAGCTAAACATTGGTTCGAGTACAACAACCTGGTCTGATCTGAGCTTATTAACATCCGCCTGAGTGTTCGGTAGAGCTCCATAGTGCATTGGAATAACATATCTTGCATTGAGTTCTTCAATAGCTTTCTTTGCTTCCTCTAAATTCATAGTATATGTCCCCCCTACAGGTATCAAAGCAATATCGACTTCCAATCCCCTCATTTCTGGAATTTTATCGGTGTCTCCAGCATGGTATATCCTAACACCATCCATTTCAATTATATAACCAACGCCCTTCCCTTTTGGGTGGAAGCTTTTGTCGATATTGTATGCAGGTACAGTTCTTACAACAATCTCTCCAAAATTCTCCACACCACCAACATCCAGCTCGCAGGTTTTGTAACCTTCTACAATACAGCCACTCGGAATCACGATAACGGTATCAGATTTTGAGAGTTTCCTGATTGCTTCGATGTCGAGGTGATCAAAATGGTCGTGAGTCACAAGAATATAGTCTGCCTTATCGAGCTTTGCATAATCAGGGAGATCGTATGGGTCAATATATACCGTTTTACTTCCCTTAATTTTAAATCCAGCATGTTTGAGGAAAACTACTTCCACACCCCTATAGTCAAAACTCGATGCCATAGTGGATATTATCTTGTATTCTTATAAAGGTTTCTATTGAACTGTTAAAGTAGAATACGGTAAAACGCATTAATTAAAAATAGTTAAAGTGATGCAAACCAGTTCGAATCTCTTTAATCCATAGTGGTCAATCCATATTGTAAGCTTCTGGACCCCAACTTTGCTCTCTAACAGAATATAGATCTCAAAGAGTTTAGATTTCAGGAACAGAGCAGGAAAAGAGAACATCCAACAGGCAAATTAAAAAAATATAATGAAGCGTGTATCACAGTTCCATTAACTAAGTATGTTCGTTGAAAACTCCGATTCGTCCTCAATTAATGTAAACTGGAGCTTCTGACCCCTTACCTCTATTGTAGGCATTATTTTTACCTTAACAATCGTTCTCTCGCCATTTTTGAGGTGGCTGACCCACCACTCGTCAAGATTGGTGTTAATAATTTCAGATGCAAAAACAAGCTTTGTGTCACCCTTTGGAGCGATTATGGCCGGATTGTAGGTTGATCCTTCACCCATTTTGATGTTGTTCATGTAAATTTCGTAATCCATTCTCGTTATTGGAATCGGAAAGTTGTTGGGGTTGTGGAGAGTTATATCATGTATGATTTCAGTTTTTTCGGCAGTAATTTCACCCCATCTCGAGGAGATACTTGCAGAGAGTTGAATGGGTCCTATGTTGAGGGGCATTTGAGCGAAATTCATTCCACTCAAAAGATCTGTGTTAATTTCACTGCTTTGCTCAAAAGGCCATTTGAATTCTGTAATTTTGAGATCAAAAACGACGTTGCCCTTCAGAGATATTTTTGTGCTTTCACCATGTTTGAGGTGGCTGACCCACCATTCCGGAATCTTTCTATTGTCTAGCTTAGTAGAAAGTTTGATCGTTGTATCTCCGTTTGCCTTAAGTCCTGCAGAGCCGATATTTTTACCTTCACCCATTTTGATGTTATTCATATATATGTCGATCTGGATGCTCTTAATTGGAATTGGAATTGGATTCGGGTTATAAACTACAATATCTGTGAGAATTTCAGAAGTATCATCAGTTATGGCACCCCAGCGATGAGATATACTTTTAATTTCCGGTTTTCCTATTTTTGTTCCACCACTACATCCTGCTAATGTTATTGCCAAAATTAGCAAGATTGCAAGTGTGCTTTTATTCATGAGGTTTTTATTCTATACGATGTTACTTAAAGGTTGTTCTTTAAATGTGACTAAATACGATAACATAAATAGTATTAAATATAAGGTACTTATGAAATTACGAACTAAATCTCAATTCTAACACCTGTAAACATCAAGTAAACTACCTGCCCACCTCCCTTTGCGTATCCCTTCGCTCCACAAGAGCTCTTGCAACAACGGGAAGATAAAAAAATAATAGACAAGTTATTTTAATCCTGCACACTCCTTCTTTTATCCCACCACCAGACTATGAGAAACGCAATTATAGCCCAGATGTTAAAGAATAAAGTTAAAATAAGCCATATTGCGATAGATCCACCAGATAATTTCCTCCTCCTGGCAAGGAGCCAGATTAAAACGAGAAACGGCAGGTTGAAACTCAATATAAGCAGTAACTCGTTTGGTCCGATTGAAAACATGACTTAACAACCCCCTTAAATTAAATCAATCAATTTAAATTTAATATTCTATTTAAAACTTACTGTTAAGGTTAAGTTAATTATGAAGATAGTATATAACCTGATTGCGTGTTTGTTCAAAATTAGAGATAAACTTGCACAACCGAGGAAAACGATAACTAAATCCTCTAACTCTATTCATGCATCAGACACTTTTTTGAGGCTATCTGATGGGTTTACGAGAAGAAAAATACAAATCACAGCAATTGGAGGAGTTTGAAATAAGATCGAAGTTTGTTTTTATCACATAGCGTTACGGCCTACCTGAGTATACTTTTCACATTTTCATTCTCAGTCCTCCGTTCAAAAGTCAGCCCAAACGTCCCCGCAATCTCTCAGTTTATCTTTTTTAATTCAAAAAGTGTTTCTTCTGCATTATTACAGGTCAAAAATTACCCACTTTTTATTTTCAAAACAGATAGCTGTTAAAGAATCTCCTTTCACCCTGTAATTTCCAGCATCCAATAAATCTTCCCTAACAAGAACATATAAACCTGTATCCGTAATTAAGAACCCTGCAATCTTGGCTTTACCAATTTTATCATAAACCGCTTGAACTAGTTCTTCCATTTCAAGGAAAGACTCTTCAAATTCTATTGTTAGTTGTAAAATTCTCATTGCCACTTCAGGATTATAACTAATTACGAATCCTATAAGTTCTCCTTGTTCAGGGGCTGGTTCTGGAGTTTCAGTTTCTGAGGCTTCAACACTCAAACTTAAGCTTGCTGCCGGTGTATAACCGAACTTCACCACTCCGATCAGGTAATTTTGAATATCAACAGGATCTGGCCTCAAATTTTTTTAAAAGATGGTAGAGTGCATTGAGGGCAGAGGGTGTTAAACAAAAAATCCAGTGCTCTGGCCGGGAGTTGAACCCGGGTCGAGGAGTCCGCAGCCCCTCAGGATATCCGCTACCCCACCAGAGCGTGTCTGATAAGCATCCAGTCTAAGTCTTCTGTCACTTACAGGTTTATGAATTTAATGGAGTGAGATGATTACCAGACATTCTACAACCTCAACATCCTGAAAAAATAAATAGCTCCTTCAACTCAAAAAAACATGATGAGAGATACAAGAGTTCTGGGGTTGAAAAATGCAAGAAATGAGGAAATGGAATATATGGAGAATCTTTTGAGGGAGAAAAGTGTTCACTACGAATATATTCAGGCAAAAAATCTTGATTCTGATGAGGTTGGGAAAATCCTGAGTGATTTCTCACATATAGTGATCCTTGGAGGGCCTCAAGGAGTTTATGAAACAGATAAGCACCCCTATCTGAACCTCGAGATGGAATTGATAAGAAAAGCTGTTTCAGAGAATAAACCTCTGCTCGGAATATGTCTCGGCGCTCAACTGATTGCTGGAGCGTTCAACGCAAGAGTTTATCCATTCGTAAAGGAGATAGGATGGTATGAGATCGAGAAGGTTTCAGATGATGACATTCTCAAACTACCAGAAAAATTGATCGTTTTCCAGTGGCATGGTGACACATTCGATCTCCCGAAAGGGGCAAAGCTTCTCTACAAAGGATCCAAAGTAAATAACCAGGCATTCAGGCTCGGTTCTGCCTTAGGCCTGCAGTTCCACATCGAGGTTAAAAAAGAGACTGTTAGAAATTGGATAAAAAACGAGAAAACTCTGAGTAAGGAAAAGAAAGAGAAAATAATCGATGAAACCGACAAATATATCAAAGACCTTAACAGGTGGACGGAACTCGTTGTCGATAATTTCCTGCGACTCCCAAATTATTAAACTGCTGATTAAGGAACCGTTAATCACATATTATATAGGTTAAAAGGTCATTTGAATGCCTCATCAATACAATCTTTCATGCTCCCTAAGGTAACATCCACCTTTCTGAGTTTTGGAAGGTACGTGAGGGCTTTTCCCGAATTTACCATCACACATTCGTAAGCCTCTGTTGCTGGAGATACGACCATACATGTATCTGTGAAAACCTTAGCCCCAAAACTTTCAATCCTTTCAACAAGATCTCTAGTCTCCTCCAGAACTCTTCTTGAAGTGAAAATCCAGAAATCTTTCTTAACCTTACCGCCTTTTTTCTCCATAATTTCCAATAAATATTTTATTTCGTCCGAAGACATGTGGGGGCAACCCAGAGCGATCAAATCAGGTTCACATCCATTAACTGAAAATTCCGAGAGTTCCACATCATCAATCTCAATTTTTTCCAGATTTGATTCACAAAGATTCCATTCAGGAGTCTGATTCTCAACATGGAAAATTGCCGTATTGCCTTTGGCTGCGAGTGAGGCGCCGAGCAACTTTAACCAGTCAACAGGTAACTTTTTTCTGAATCTGAAATAGGGCACATGACCTGTAAGCCTTTCCCCAGCAATGTATCCAACCACAGATAAATCTGCTTCATTGGAAAGTTCAGCTGAGACCTCAACAATTACTGTGGGTTTTCTGTTTTCATCGATATGAAGACCATAATTTGGAGTCTTTCCTATAATGCCCGAAGCCAGAGCACTGATTCCGCTTTCCCTGTTAGTTCTCGCACCAATAACTGAGTTCGCATAAACAACCGCATTGGATTCGGCCCAGGCCACATGTTCACCCAAGTCAGGAATGTGGAGATAATAGGGTGTGCACGTTAAAGTTTCCTCAGCTCCAAGCTTCTTAAGAGCCTCTATAATCCTTATTTGCTTTCTGTAAAATCCCTCATCAATCCCCATTTCTTTCCATCGCTGGATATCCATTCCAGCAGGATTTACCATTGCAGGAACCACAAATTTACCTTCAAGACTTTCAAACCACTCCAGTCCAGCATCTCCGATATTCTGATAAGAAATACCGGATATCTGAACGGAATTTACCTTTATTAACTTATCAGCTTCGAAGATCTCACCAAGAGCTACCAGAATCTCCATACATTTCCTTACTGTATCATTGTCTGACTCGAGGAGTTTTTCTTCCTCTTTTGTAAGGTACATACGACCGAATCAACATTGAAGTTAATATGTTTTATCAGAATACGAATGTATTAGATACAAATGCCAGTGGAACCAAAAGTTTCAATGCAACCAGAAAATTAATTTGATTGCAGACCAATCTAAAATTATGGATGATTATAATATTATCTACAGACCAATCGGTATAATCCATACACCATTCAAAAGTCCTGGGGGGATTCCAATTCAGCCATGTTTCGGTAGAGGCATCAAAGGACATATTGAAATTTTTGATGAGTACTGTGATGGCCTAAAAGACCTTGATGGTTTTTCACACATAATATTGCTTTACCATTTTCATCTTTCTTCAGGATATTCCCTGCAGGTGATTCCTTTTCTTGACAGTAAGTCGAGAGGAGTTTTTGCTACAAGAGCGCCAAAAAGACCGAACCCAATTGGATTGTCGGTCGTTAAGCTCGAGAAGATCGAAGGAAATACAATACATGTTGAGGATATCGACATAGTTGATGGTACACCACTCATTGATATAAAACCCTACATTTCGGATTTCGATTTTCCCTCCGAACATATCAGTAAAGGCTGGTTCGAAAAGGCAGAGGTGCAAAAGAGAAAAGGGATATCGGATGGAAGATTTCTTTCTGATGGAAAATAGATTGCAGCATGTAATTGATCGTGTCCAGTTACTTAAGGCTCTAAAACTCAAACCCTGCCCTTTCAAAGTCCTTTTTCCTGTCAAGATAGGCTGTCGCATCAATTCCCCATTTCGCAGTTGTTCCATCTTCATTTGCGGATGGGTCAAGGCTACTCCCTCTTGCATTTTTAACTATTACGAGATCTCTATCCGCCTGAAATCTCGTTGCTATTGCAAACTCCACATCTTCATAATCGTAGATGTTGATGTCGGGATCCACAACAACAACGTGCTTAAGACTTGGATGTGCAGATAAAGCAGCTAAAATGGCATTTTTTCCATCACCTTCTGTGTTCTTCTCTATCTGAACTATCGCATGGAAATAGTGGCTGCTGCCTGGTGTTAGGATGACATTCCTCACACGACAAACGCTGGCAACTGCTTTGTAGATTACAGGTTCATAGGGAATCCCCATCAAAACCTGATGCTCGTAATCTCCGGGTGTTATTGAGTAAAATATTGGATCTTCTCTTGCATAGATTGCATCCACTTCGAGAACCGGCTCATCCCTTACTTTATCATAAGTTCCGGTAATATCCACGAATGGCCCTTCAGGGGTCCTTTCCGATGTAATCCTGGCAGAAATAACTATTTCAGCCATCGGTGTAAACATCCCATCAACCATGTACAGCTCTAACCCGCCCATCAGGGATGCGGCATAGCCAAACTCCTTACCCGGAGGGACTCTTGTCGATGCAGAGAAAACGAAAAGGGGATGCGTGCCAATTGATATAAGCACTGGCAGGTCTTCTCCTCTTTCAACCGCATCCTTCCACATCAGGTAGGTGTGACGGGGTGGCACGAGCCGTGCAGCCATCCTCCTCTCATCGATTACCATCAAACGGTGAATGGAAGCGTTGTATGCGTTGTATGATTCGGGATTTTCCTTACCTGCGATAACCACACCAGCGGTGATATATCTTCCACCATCTCCGGGAAAATATCTGGGAACGGGAAGATCTTCAAGTGTCCAGTTTACCTTTTTGAATGGATTGCTATCCATTATCCGAATATCCCCCTCCATCGGGATTTTCGATAGAAATTCAGCAAGATTTTCCCTGCATACATCAAGATAGCCACAAAGAAAATCCCTGGATGAAATAAAATTTGATGCCAGTTTTTTACCCTCAACATTAATTGTAAAAGGAGTGTTCCTTAATTTCTTTTCCACAATAAATTTCAAAAGCTCGTCATGAGCTATATCATCCTCAAAATGAACAACCCTATCGCCAAGAGTTTCTATTGCACTTCTCAAATCCATGAATTATGACTGGCCTGATTGTATTTTTAATTTACTGGAAAAAGTTATTTAACCGGATTTTAATCTTTGCCTGATGACCAGGTATCTTCTGTTAATCCCTGACGGAATGGCCGACTGGGAAGTGGATATTCTCGGAAACAGGACTCCACTCGAGGTTGCAGATACCCCTAATATGGATTTTTTAGCAAAAAATGGATCATGTGGTTATACAAAGACAATTCCTGATAGTTTTGAGCCCGGAAGCGATATTGCAAACCTTACAATTCTCGGAGTTGACGTCTCGAAACATTATACCGGCAGAGGGCCCATAGAGGCTCTGGCACGGAATGTTAACGGTGAAATTATTTTCAGGTGTAATCTGGTTTATGTTGAGAACGGCAAAATGAAAGATTACAGTGGAAGAAGAATTGATAATGGGGAGGCAAAAAAGGTAATAGATTTTCTGAACACAAATCTAGAATATGATTATGTAAGATTCCACCTCGGGAGAAGCTACAGAAACCTGCTGACCATAAACAAAGATTTCAAGCAGAATGCAATCACAACCCCGCCCCACGATATCCAGGGAAAAAAGATTGCTGAATATCTTCCAAAAAACGGAGAGCTTGCTGAGCTGCTTAATGAGCTGATGGAGTGGTCAGCATCGATTCTTCCAGAGATCTCTCAAAAAACAAACATGATATGGCCATGGAGTGGAGGAAAAAGACCGGATTTTCCAAAATTCAAAAAGATGTATGGAAAAAGTTCTGTGATGATCTCAGAAGTGGATCTTCTCCAAGGCATTGGTAAAGGGCTCGGAATGAAGGTGGTTGAGGTTGATGGTATCACCGGATACATAGATACCAATTACCGCGGCCTTGCAAAGGCAACCCTCAGAGAAATGAAAAAATCTGATTTTGTTCTCCTGCATACCGAGGGGATAGATGAGGTTGGACATGAAGGTGATGCTGAGAAAAAGGTCGAAGCTATCAGCCTCTACGATGAAAAAATTCTCGGATACCTTCTCGATCACCTCGACCTTGAAGATACAAAAATAATGCTCCTGCCAGACCATCCTACACCTGTTAAAGTCAGAACACACGTTGCAGAACATGTACCCTTCCTGTTATACGGAAGTAAAAGGGATGATGTTCGTGTTTTTACAGAGAAATCCTGTAAAAAGGGAAGTATAGGATTTTTAGATGGTCTGAAATTAATGAATCTGCTGTTCTATTATAGATCCTTAGGATAGAAAAAGAGAAGTGCCATGAATGGTTCCGGGTCTTTTCAAACCTAGATAACTAAACCTCAATCTCCCTTATGTTATGGAACACGTCAGAGATATCAATAATCTCATAAGTTATTTTATCTATTTTTGCTGCAGTTGCAGGTTTGTCTGGAACCGCCTGACATCCAACCGATGGTAATATCGAGAGCTCATAAGTTCCAGCCTTTTTAGATATATCAACGATTTCAACCTTGTCAAACCCAATGAGGGGTCTTATGACAGGTATTTTAACCGAACGATCTTCCACAAAGAGATTTGATACTGTCTGGCTTGCAACCTGTCCCAGACTGTCTCCGGTTAGAAGGGCTTTTGCTCTGATCTCCTCTGCTAACTTTTCAGCAGTTTTTAGCATTGAAATTTTACAGTAAACACAAGTATAGCGCTCCTCAAATTCAAGGGTTAAATTAACTATTTCCAGATGTGGGCAGACAAAAAGTCTTCCCTGCTTTTTTGTATGTTCATTCAACTTTTTAACAATCTGAATTATCTTTTCGAGATCCTCAGAGTGATAGAAATGGAGATAATCAACATCAAATCCTCTTTTCAGCATAAGATATGCTGCAACAGGAGAATCAATTCCACCAGACATGAGAGAGAGCAACCTCATACCAACCACTTCCTTCATTTAGCATCTCTAAGAGGATTTTATTTTTTGCCTTTTTATAGTCATTTGATCGTTTCATGATTTATGTGTCAATGAATAAATTTATATACAGGTTGTTCATAGAGTAGTGGCTCAGTTTACAAAAGATAGCAAATAAAGATTGGATGAGAGATAAGGGGTGGAAGAGCTGAACAATGGCAATATTATTGAATTGAATAAACATAATTGGAAGGAAATCCTTGAATCTGATAAGATAGTTTTAGTCGATTTCTATGCCGAGTGGTGCCCACCGTGCCTTAAAATCGAGCCCATTCTCGAAGAGATCGCAAAAGAGTATGAAAACATAAAGGTATGTCGCTTTAATGTCGATGAGAGTAGGGAGATCGCCGAAGAATATTACATCCACATACTCCCAACACTTGCAATTTTCAGAAATGGAGAAATTGTAAGCGGAATAGAGGGTTTAGCAAACAAGAACACCATTAAAAGGATGATTGAAATAATCATTTCAGAAAATTGCATTTAATGTGCTTAAATTCATTTTTGCTCTACTTTCCAGAAATCACCAGTGTTTTACCTGTATATTTTCAAACTGGAAAGGTAAAAATTGGTGGGCGGAAACTATCTTACAGGATTGTTGAAGGAACACGGAACCGCACAGATACATTTTCCACAAACATCAGCAAATCCTAATTCCTTATATCTGCTGGCATTCAATAAGCAAATCTCATAGCACCTGTGTCTATCAAAAGAGTTAACATTTAGTGCTTCAAAAATACATTTTTCAACACACTTATTGCAGGTTCTGTCATGGTTATACAGACAGAATTCTTTCTTGGGTCTTTCTGTGGGCTCAATTTTGACGCTCGTTATTATACTTCCCAGTCTTCCACAACAACCCCTTTCGGTGATCAGCATGTGATGCAGTCCAAATTTTCCCAATCCAGCTATATAGGCAATGTGCTTATGCGACCAGTCACTGATTAATCTATCTTCATCAAAATTATGGGTTGGTGGGAGAACTGCCGATTTAAAACCTGCTTTTTCCAGCTCTTCAGATAAATGCTTGTTTAAATCAACAATCAACTTATTGGTTTCAATATAGGCAATAGCCCATTCCCTCGAACAATTTTCTCCTGAAACGTTGCTTAAGACGATCTTCTTATTAAAGAGAATAAAATACGAGATCACTGTCTTTGCATCTTTCAGCAATTCTACTGGCAGTTTGTGCGTTTCACCGACCAGAGCTCTTAATTTCAAAAATAGTGGGTCATCGGCATTTGCAAAACCAACGATCGGTTCTTTCCAGTCAGACACTGTTTGATTTTTAATTTTGTAATTTTTTACAAATTCTCTGATTAAATTCTGAATTTCTTCTTTCACGCCAGACAGTATCAAAAAACACTTATAAATTTATTGAAAAAAGGATAAACTGAGAATTATGTAGCCTAAATTGAGAACTTAAAATTCTAACTCAAGTTCTGCAGTCCCAGAAAGAGATTCTTCCTCTCAATTAATCTCTTTAAAACTTCAGTCCTGCTATTGCCTGATGCGAGAATCGAGACCACTGGATCATCTTTCTGGTAAATGATCGATTCTGGAGGGATGTCTGCATAGAATGGATTGCCTGTTAGCGTGTGGTTTATCAGCGTTTCTCTATCAGCAAAATAAATCGCTCTTCCTGCAACTCTTTTTGGATCTGGAGGATTAACTTTTCTTCCAGAGAGAGCATCCATGTGCAGTTTGAATAAAAAAATATCATGGCTCCATTCAACCGAATCCAGTGAACCCTGAAATCTTGGATTGATTTCAAGAATGTAGGGTTCATTTCGCTCATCAACAACAAAATCGACCCCTATCGATCCCTTCAAATCGAACAGATTGACCACTTCGATGGCTAATTTTCTCAGCTTCTTTTCCAGTTCCTTATCCACAACAAGTGGAGTGATGTTTCCAACATATCTGAATCCGAAAGCGTTCATCTCGCCCCATCCTGCAATAATCTCATTCAGAGCTATAACAGTTGTTTCCTTCCCCACAATCAATGATGCAGAGCATGGAAACCCCCTGATGAGCCTTTGAATTAAATAATCACTCAGTTTGTCTTGAGTCAAAGGAGCTAAAAGGATTCTTTCGCCCCCACCTCCCCTGATCGGTTTTACAATACAATCTCCTTCATAATCCCTCAAAACCTCTGGATGAGGTAAGCCAGCTCTTTCAAGCGTCCTGTAAAATTTCAATTTATTTAAAACACTTTCAAGCCCTGATGGATCGCTTCCAAGAATTTCGGAAGTTAAGTGAAGATCTTCGTAACCTGAGGCGAGCACCACTCTCGCATTAAGAATTTCCGATAACTCCTCTCCCCTCTTTCTCACCCAGTCTGTGTTCTCATCCTCAATGAGAAACACTCTTTCAGCAAAAAGGATTAAATCAGAATCAATAAACTTTGTCAGAGCATAAACTTTGTATCCAGATTTCGCAGCAGACTGGACGATGTTTCTGACATTGTTTCCAATAACCAGAATTCTTTCGCCATTCATTTTTCAATTTCTTCCCGTTTTTGTTTGATGATTCTTGTTCCGATTTTGTTTTATGATCTGCCTTATGATATCTTCTTCTTCAGAGCGGTAAATTTCGTCCATGCTCCCCTCACCAATCAGATCGAGACCTCTCACAATCACAACAGGTAAACCGTCAGCACCTTCACCCATCAGGAGGTTTGCCATTGCCGCTATCTCGTCTGCCACCGCCTCAACGGTCACCTCTAAGGGATTTCCATAGAGGTCAACATCACCGATCCAGTTTTTCATGGCTTTAACTCTGCTGATTCCAATGGCAAAACCCGTAACACCTTTTCTAAAGCACCTTCCATTTGTATCAGTTATTATTACACCAATGGTCTTGCCGGTGAGCGATTCCAGTCTTCTTCTGATTCTTTCTGCACTTCTGTCGGGGTTTTCAGGAGGAAGGATAATATACTCCTTCTCAATATTACTTTCATCTATTCCGGCGTTGATACATATGTTCCCAAATCTGGCTTTAACAAGGAGAAAAGGTGCTTCGATTAAGACCTCTGAAGATTCCTCCAGCACAGCCTGCACGAACTCAGGAGGTTTCTCGATTCTTGATGCAAGTCGAACAGCCTCCTCCGAGGGAATATAATCACTCAATTTTCTTATCCTTCCTTCAGATTTTGATACTATGGTGGAGCAAATTACAACTATATCACGATCCTCCAGCCTGAAGGCTCTGGTAATGATCTCAGCCAGATCTGTTCCCGCATCGATCAGAGGTAATCCCTCTGGTGCGAAAAATTCGATTTTTTTTACCTTTCCGTTCATTTTTCAGCTTGTTTTTAACTTATTTAATCAGTAATTTGACCCTTCAACTCTTCAGAACCCTCTGGAGATAGCCGAAAATGTAGGTCAATAGCTCATCTTTCGTTGGTGCTACCTGTCCTGCACCCTGAGCAAGATTCGGTCTTCCTCCCCCACTTCCCTTGATGTGCCTGCCGATCTCTCTTATAAGGTCCCTTGCATCAACCTCTTTTTTACCGCTGAAGGTAACGATTTTCACACGATCCCTGGTTGTGATGAGGCATCCAACCCCACCCTTTCCCGCAAGAGCGAATCCAAGCTTTACAAGTTCCTGCTGATCGGCATTTTCATAAATTTCCGCAACAACCGGGATTGAGTCGTATTCCTCAGCATTTTCGAGAATCATCTGGGCTTTCAGATCTGCCACTTCAGAGATCAATCTCTCTATCTCCTTTCTCTGTTCTTTCCACTCATCGAAAAACCTTTTTACTGTTTTTGGAAGCATTGAAGGTTCGACCCTGAGTACCTGCCCTGCCTCTTTGAGATATTCCTCCTCTTTTGAGATATAATCAAGTGCAGCCTCACCAGCCGCATATTCAAATCTGACAACTCCATCCTGAATTGACTCTGTCCTGATTATTTTTATAAGCCCTATCTCACCCGTACGCTCGCAATGAGTGCCTCCACACGCCTGAACATCGTCTCCTACTCTCACTACCCTGATTTTTCTTCCTGGAGGGACTCCACCCTGATAAAGGGTAAATCCATAGAGTTTCTCCGCCTCAACTCTGTCCATAATCTCCCATGAAACGGGTTTGTTTGCCATAACCTCTCTGTTAGCTATCTTTTCTATTCTTGAGACCTCTTCTTCACTCGGTCTCCTATAATGAGTTATGTCAAGTCTCGCCTTGTCCCACTCCTTTCTTGCACCGGCCTGCCATACCTGTTCACCGAGTACTTTTTTGGCAGCATACAACAAAAGATGCGTAGCTGAGTGGTGCCTCATGTGTCTGAATCTCCTTTCGGCATCGATGTAACCCCTAACCTTCATCCCCGGTTTCAAATCTGGTGTTTCAACTCTGTGGAGAACCACTCCATCCGCATCGATAACATCCGTAACAGCTATCTTCCCGCTCTTACTTTCCAGATAGCCCGTGTCGTTATCCTGTCCTCCACTCTCAGGATAGAAGGCTGTTCTGTCGAGGATTACAAATCCATTTTCAACTCCGATTATATTCGCCTCGAATTCAAGGAGTTTTGAGTTATAATACAACTTTTCGGTCTCTGGATAGTCCTTGGATAGCTTTATAACCTCCTTTTCCTTCTTTTCGGCTTTTGAATGTCTCATTGCCAGTTCAGCATAAAATTCTTCAGGCATTTCAAGTTCGACTCCCTTTTCCTGAGCGATCTTGACCACCATCTCCGCCGGGATGCCGTGGGAATCATAAAATTCGATGAGATCTTCCTTCTCAATTCTGTTCTTTCTGGATATCGTCCTTTCAACCAGCCCTATACCCTTTGTTATGGTTGTTCTGTATCTGGCTTCTTCAAGTTCAATAATCTCATGGATCGTTTCAAGCGGGATAACAAATTTAAAGTTCTTCAGTATGTTTCTGTGAAGCTCAATAAGATCAAACAACCCAATTTTTAGTTCAAGTTCTTCCGATAACCTCAAACTTCGCCTGATCATGAGTCTTGCAAGATAGCCCGCACCTGCATTAGACGGGACAAGACCGTCACCAAGCATGAAAAGAATTGCCCTTGTATGGTCTGCAAGAGCATAAACTCTTTCGAGAGGTTTTACTATTTCTTCAAGCCTTTCAATTCCAATACCCAGACGAGAAGCAACACTTTTTCTCAGCTGGCTCAAAGCTTCGCCCCTCAACGAGCCCATCACACCTGCAACCTTTGAACTCTCACCAATTATTCTTGCAACCTCTTCATCATCTGTGAAATGCTTAACATTGCTGTTCTCCACGATTATCTCCAGAACTTCCGGAAATATAGCATCATATACCGTGGGAGTCCCTTTGCTGGCCCACGTAAACCTTTCAAGCCCGTATCCAGTATCCACAATATAATTGGGCATCCTCCTGTATCTCTCTCCTTTGATCTCTATTTCGCCCTCAGGATGCACCTCGAGATTCATGAAAACTAAGGTGGCTACTTCAAGCCCCCCAACGATGCCTTCAAGACAGGGGCCCGCGTTACCACCTCCGGCCCATGGCTCTTCCTTGTAAACTATATCCTCCTTTTTAACCCCAAGTTCACCAAGCAGCTCCGTACAGTACTTCACTGTTTCACTCTTCCAGTAAATTTCCCTTTCCGGATTGTTGAAAGCGTGATGAGCCATCATTTCGAATAAGGTAAGATGCCTGCCAGTTCTCCCAACAGAATCGAGATCATCCATGCGTATGCACGGCTGAGATATCGTGAGTGGGTTTGCTGGAGGCGGGACGATGCCAGCAGTCACAAATGGCTGAAAATCTGCAATTGAAGCTATCGTAAGATAAATATCATCTCTCCACCTTGCCACCACCGGATACCTGTCAATTCTGGTATGATCTCTTTTTTCAAAAAAAGATAGATAATACTCCCTCATCCCGGCAAGATCGAATTTTCTGCTAAATGCAGGATTTCCGATAAAAGTGTAACTTCCACAGGGCGGATCACCACATATTTCCCTGTTTTCATCAGCGGTCCAGAAATATTTGCCACAACTCGGACACTTCTTCCTTACATACCCGTTCTCAGGCAGGTAAGTTATATCGAGATACTCACTATCGAGATTCATCGAGATCTGAATAATTGGGAAACATATAATACTTTTGTTAACTTGCTGAAGTGTTTTGAGATGTGGCAAATATTCAGATATCCTGCAATTGAGATGGAGATGGTATAAGATTCAGCATAAGTTTGATTAGAATCTTTCCCGCGTAATTGAATTGAGTCAATTTCTGATTTTACCCTGCTGAAAATTTTCAAAAATTTACTGGTAAAAACGAAATAGTATGGAAAAGGAGAATACGGCTCAAAAACACAGGAATTGTGCCTTACAACAGGATAACCAATATATATTGGTCAGGGTCCGATCTCAAGGAGGCTTGGAATCGTCACTATTAAAAAACTGCTGAGCATTCTGGACAGACAGGAGCTAAAATAAGGGTAGAGGGAATGGAACAATTTGAGGAATTAAAAGAGTTGATTATGAGATTCGTTAGGATTGAAAAACCTGCTGCAATAGAAACTTACGAAGAAGAAAAATATTAACTTGAAAATTCTTAATGAACTGGTTAAGATCAGAAAGAACTGGTTAAGATCAGAAAGAACTGGTTAAGATCAGAAAATTGCTGGGAAAATATTCAGGAAGATGATTAAGGCATAGGATTGCTTGCCCTTTGGGGTCGGACGACAGCGGACATGTCGAATGCACTCACCCAACCCCTCGCATCGCTCGGGACTTTGCATGTCTGCAAAAAGTCAAAGCTAAAGCTCCTTCAAGTAGCCCCTCATCACACCTTTAAAGTTCTTGAGAGGCTCACCGATCTGTAATCCCTTCCCTTCTTCCAGATCGAGAATTCTAACTGATCTTTCATGGTCTCCAAATCTGTTCTTTATTACCGAAATCGACTTAATAAGTTCTCCATCCAGTTCCATATGCCTTCCATAGATCAGAATATCTGCAATAAAGCTCAAACCACCGGAGAACTGGAAAACATCCACTGGATTGAGCAGTTCATGTGTCAAAATAAGTGTTATACCGTAATTTTTGAGGTGTTCTCGTATGTAATTTATAACCCTCGTTAGCTCATCAGTCGAGAGGACAACGTTCTCAAGGGAATTTATAGGATCAATTACCACCAGATCCGGTTTTAGCGTTTCCACGTCCTCCAGTATAACGTTGTAAAATTTCCCGATATTCATGCCGTAGGGTGATAGTTCTTTAACTACAACATTTATCACCTCATGAGCGAACAGGTCC
Source organism: Archaeoglobus sp. JdFR-24 (assembly GCA_002011215.1). The sequence continues at coordinate 93,526 of MTML01000042.1, read as the reverse complement.
TTAAATCTCCTCTTGATTTCATTCTCAGATTCCTCGAATGTGTAAAGTATGCCTTTTCTTCCCATCCTGTCATTTTCGACAAGAAACTGAAGAGATAGATTCGTCTTTCCAACACCTGTCTTTCCCGTAATCATAATAACTGACCCGGCATTTATATTTCCACCAATAAGCGAGTCCAGCTGTTTATTGCCTGTGCTGAACACATGGTGTTTTAATTTTTTTATTTTATTTTTTGGAGTGATCGGGAAGACCACTATTCCTTCTTCAGTTATTTCGAAGTAATGTCTTCCAAGTATTGCCTTTCCGGGACGGTACTTCATAACATCAAATGTTCTGATGACCTCTCCATCACTTCTAACGATGCGGTCAAGTTCAAACTCTCCAGAAGTGAGATAGCTGATGGGGTCTTTACCAAACTTTTCGGACATTTCCATGCTGACGATAGTTGTAATCTCATTTTTATGCAGAATGTCGGTGATTGAAGAAATCATTCTCCGAAAAATCGTTGGATTGTTTGATGCATCTCTTAAAGCCCCAACTCCATCTATGAAAAGACGGGTGATGCCTTTCAGCTCATCCATCGTGGTAAATTTTGAGATAAATGACCTGACCTCATTAAGGGAGTCAAAATCCAAGTAAAGAAAATCAGATTCCAGAAGATTTAATTCCGAGACCCAGTCCACAAAAACAAAGTTTTCTGAATTGAGATCCCAGCCAAAAGATTTGGCCTGATTGTAAACCTCTTTTTTTGATTCATCAAAAGATATGTATGCAACCTTTTCCGAGTTTTTCAAGCCTTTAATAAGGAACTGGAGTCCAAAGATAGTTTTTCCAGAACCGGGAGATCCTTTAAGCAGGTAACTCCATCCTTCTTCAATCCCTCCCCCCAGTATAGTATCCAGTCCTTTTATTCCTGAAGGAAGCATATAGAAAATTAATCCTTAAAATATAAAAGTCTTACGATTTTTTATTCTAAAAAAGGATATATTGTATAAAAGGACGTGTTTTTATTTTATTGAATAATATTCTAATAAACCTAAATTCAATTTTAACTATAATTACTGCATTATCTGATCGAACTCAACATAATCAGAAGGTAGCTCCTCTTCCTGACCAGCTTCATCCAGAACCTTTTCCTCAATATAAATTGGACATGCCATTCTTACTGCTATTGCAATGCTATCGCTTGGTCTTGCATCAAGCTCAATTTCATGATCGTTCTGTTTCAGGATGACCCTCGCATAAAATGTATTGTCTATTATGTCATCGATGATGATTTTGTTTACCTGCGTTTTTAGCTTTTTCAATATTTCAGTCAACAGATCGTGGGTCATCGGCCTTGACATCAACCTGTTTTTCAATGCAGAATGTATTGCCATTGCTTCCGAAATGCCTATATAAATAGGGAGATATCTTCCATCCTCTGCCCTTAACACCACAACTGGTGATATCCCCATAACACTTGGTGCTGCAAACACACCAAATACTTCAGCTACTTTTCCCATGATTGTGTATGATTGGTTAAATATCTATTAATAATTTTTTGTAAGTTTAGTCTTTTATCAGTCAATTTTTGATCACCATAGCTATCTACAATATCAATTTTGTAGTTGGATTAAACTCCATTCAATATACTAAGCACTTATCACATCAAAATTTCCTGACATTTCTGATTCAGTGCTATCCAGCGACTCTACAGAAAAGCAGGGATTATATCTTCTCCATAAATTCTCAGCGTTTCTTTAGGGTTAGGCCCAATGTTTATGAGTATGAAATGTTCAACCCCAGCCCTAATAAACTTCTCAATTTTTTCAATGCATTCATCCTTTGTCCCCATTATAGAAAACTCATCTGCAACCTCAACAGGCACTTTTGGAACGAGATCATACAGTTTGTTTTCCATCTCTCCTCCAACGATCAGATCCTTAAAGTAAAATTCATCACCTATCTCATCAATTTCAATAGCATACCCACCCTCTTTTACCTTTTTGAGAGCTCCTAAAAGCATGACCACCGGGAACATCCTTACAAAATTGAGTTCTTCCGGGTTGTCTGAGATGGCTGTGTATATCTGCAGGGCCATGTCTATTTCGTCCAGTTTCCTCCCTGCTTTATCAGCACCCCTTTTCACATCTTCAAGGTTCTTTCTGTATGTCTTTGGACTCTCACAGATAGGGATCCAGCCATCACCGATCATACCTGTTATCTCCCTTGTTCTCCTGCCGTTTCCGGCTATGTAAAATGGAATTTTTCCTTCAGGTCTGATTTGAAGAAACGCATCTTTCAAATGGTAAAACTCACCTTCATAATTTACCTTCTCCTCAGTCCATAAAAGCCTGCAAATTTCGATGAATTCCACCATCTTTTTTACAGGTCTGTTTCTCCATTCAATTCCAAAGGGGTCAAGATTCATCGCCTCCCCAGCTCCAATGCCAACATTCAACCTACCCCTTGAGAGATGCTCGATCGTTGCAGCCATCTGAGCGAAAACTGCCGGATGTCGCCTGTGGGGACAGGTAACTCCTGCTCCGATTCTGACAGATGATGATCTGACTGAAATTGCAGAAATCAGGCTCCAGACGTCAGGACAATAACCCTTCGGGAACATGAGCAGGTGATCGGGTAGCCATAACGAGTCGATACTGTACTGTTCCATCCTTTCAACAAGCCTGAATACCCTTTCTACAGGTTCAGGGGCTGGATAGGGAATAAGCATACTGAACTTTATTTTTTTCTCCATTTTATCCCTCCTTTACAAAAGTTGCGGCCCTTTCTGGAGTTTTTCCCTTCACAACCTCATGATAGTAGCGGTAGTTCATTGGTGTTTCATCATTTAAAACCCTGCTATTAATCAGTTTTCCAGCGAAAACTGTGTGTGTAAAGGCATCAAGAGAGTCGATGACCTCAAGTTCCAGCCATGCAACCGCATGATCCACTACAAGTGGGGCACCTGTTTTTCCAATCTCATATCTTATGCCTTGAAACTTATCTATATCTCTCCCACTTCTGAAACCGAACCTGCCTATGAATTTAAAGGGAGTCTTTTCTGAAAGGACTGTTATACCAATAACCCTGCTGCTTTCAATGAACTCATGAGTCAGGTTTTTTTTATTTATGCTGACAGCAATACAGATCGGATCGGAACTGATCTGGAATACCGTATTGGCAATCTGACCATTTATCTCTGTATCCTTTTTCGAGGTAATCAGATACATACCATAACTCAGCTTGAAAAGGGCACTCAAATCCATTACCATTAGTTGTTTGATTTTAATTATTTAAATCTTATTTTTTTGATTGGAGAAGATGGATTGAGACCAAACATCCCAAGTGTAAAGATAGCATTAGTTCTCAAGTTTTCAACGTTAAAATTTTAGTCATCATTTAACTTAAAGCCATTAACCCAGAAACCTTCTGATATTCGCTGCCTGAATTATTTTTTCCTGGAGGGTGTCAATAGAGTTCTTTTTCAGAGCTTCAATAACCTCATCTGTTGCGTTTCGGTGTCTTTCATCAATTTCAAAATCGATGTCAAAATTCAGAGTTTTCGACACTTCTTTGGGGATCAACTCAAGAACTCCCGGATTGAAATATTTTAGGGCATCTTTCAGATCATCTTCAAGATTGATCGTCTCATAAACGAATTCTCTCTCTTTCTCATTCAGAGCGTTCAATCCGAGTAATTCCGGTGGCAATCCTATTGAGTAAAGAGCACAGCAGAAGGGGATCGCTCTCGGTAAAATCATCCCATTTATACTTCTTGAGTAGCCAAAAAGACCAATATGGAGCTTTCTTTCCCTCCTTTTTGGTATATGGGCTGCAACCTTACCTATCAGACTTGATAGAGCCAGAACCATCTTTCTGTATTCTCCACTGTAATTCTTTATCAGTTTTATAGCCATTTCCTCATCGACCACATCAGCTTTAACTCTCCTGCCTGCATTTAAGACATCAATCGCATCCTTAACTTCCTTCTCCGGATAATCATACTTAAATGCTGACTGTATTGTGAAGGTCTGGACGCTTCCCCACTCCCTTATGATTCTATTAGCTGTATGGGGTCTGAGATTTCCCCTGAAGGGTGCAGAACCAAACCCAACTATCGGGTATATCTCTACAGACGATCTTTCCTCAAGCTCCTCAAGTTTCGCCAGTGCAACCTTCAGCACTATACTCGATGCCACCATTCCGTAATTCAATGCCAAATCAGACTTTGCCAGAAATACCCTCTGATGATCCTGGTATTTATCCTCCAAGAACTTTTCAACTATCTCATCACAGTTCAGCAAAAAGGGCAGATCTTCGACGAGTGGGATGACGTTTATTTCATGGGGCCTGAATTCACCAATCCATTCAGCGATCGTTATATCTCCGTGGAAGAATGTTTTATTCTGCTTTCCTGTAACGAAGTTTTTGTAATAATAGAATATTCTGTTCAATTCGATATGGGATGTTGTCATGGGCAGTATTACTTCAAATATTGGAGCAATATCATTACCATAGAAAAGCTTTGCTGCATCGAAGCTCCTTGGTATGCTCTCCAGAGTCTCAAGCAGCACTTTTGCCTCTGCTTTCTCCCAGCTTGGATTTGGTACTCTCAAAGTTAGAAAACAATCTTTTCCAAGGATATTTTCCTCGAAAAAATACCCGTATCGGGATAGCAACTTCTTAACAACGAAATTATCTACTTCTTTACCCTCATAATCCCACATCTGCTCATGGCAGTTCAGATGGGAAAAAATATAGTAGGCTTCCTTGACTTCATCATCTCCTTTAAGAATTGATGATTCAGCAAAAAATGGAATCGTGATGTTGTCTGGGTGTTGGGTGCTCATAGTTCTGGGGATCATCCTCATCGCCCTGAATCCCCGTGGACGATATAAAAATATGTTCCTCGGCTGTGGTTTATCGGTGCAATTTTTTGGTTATTTCTGCTATTTAACTATCTGATTCCTTGAACCACTTGATTAAACTTCAATTACTTCACCTGTCCTTTCATAGGTTCTGAGTCCGGGAAGTTTTTGCTGAAGTTTAATTTTGAAATCTTCTGACCTCAAAATCTCGAAGAATTCTTTAACCTCTCTTTTGGTCATTCTCTCTTTCCTCACGAGAAAGTCATATTCTTCACCCCTCAGAGGGATGAAATCGAGCCCGTATCTCTCTGCAACCGTCCTTATTCCGATTCCAGCGTCAGCCTTACCCATCAGAACCGCCATCGCCACAGCCGTATGGGATTTCGCTTCAGATACATACCCCTTTATTCTGGTAACAAGTGAGTCGAGAGGTATGCTCTCTTTATCCGCTATCTCCTTCAAATACATATCAAAGAGCATTCTTGTTCCGGATCCCCGATTCCTGTTGATGATCGTAACGTTGAGGAGATCCTCAACCCCTTCGATTCCCTTTGGATTTCCCTTTTTAACTATTATCCCCTGATCCCGGAGATATCCCTTAATGAGATATACCTTGCCCGCAAGCCCATATCTTCTGATATATGGAAGGTTGTATTCACCGCTTTCATCAAGAAGATGAGTGCCTGCTATATCCGCCTCGCCTCTCTTAACAGCGGCAATACCTCCAGAAGAACCTGTGTTTATCACTTTCACAGCTAAGGGGACCCTCCTATTCAGAATTTCCAGAAGGACATCTATCCCGACACAGTGGCTTCCAATTATCATCAGATCTGCGGGTTTTATTTCATTGCTGAAGAGCCTCACTCTAACTCTCTCTCTAGCATCCATGAAAGCTCTGTTTTCCTCTATTTCAATAAATCCATCAGTTTCTGCCAGAGAGGTTATCGCTCCGGAATAATGTCCGGAAACAGGATATGCTGAATATCCTGCCTCCCCTTTCACAATGTTAACTGGTAGATATTCGATCCTTCCCGGGGATGAGAATACCTTTGTTGACAGTGTTGCCTCAATTTCCACTTCATCTCTTTCCGGTCTTAATCCAGCCATCCTTCTGATGACGGGACTTACAAAAATGTGGTATATCATGAGGGCTGAAGTTGGATTTCCCGGTAAACCAAAAACAGGTTTTCCATTGATCGAAGCTATAATTGTAGGCTTTCCCGGTTTTACAGAGATTCCATGCACCAGAATGCCCGGTTCATCATAATCAAGAACTCTGTAAATCATATCCCCGGTTCCGGCAGAGGTTCCACCCGAACATATGACAACATCATAATTGAGGGCTTTTTCCAGCATTCCCACGATATCTTCCTCATTATCTCTTGCTATCCCAATGAATACTGGCTCTCCACCATCTTCCCTTATTGATGCGATCAGAGCATATGAATTGACATCATATATCTTGCCATAATCGAGTTTCTCACCAGGTGAGACGAGTTCATTTCCAGTCGAAAAAATCGCCACAACAGGCTTCTTGAACACCTTAACCGCATCTATCCCTGAAGCGCTCAGAACCCCAATCTCTCTCGAGGAGAGTACAGTCCCCGCCCTTGCAATCAGCTCTCCAGCCATTATATCTGACCCTGCAGACATAATATTCTCTCCAGGAGCGACCGCCCGATAAATCAGCACATAATCTTCATGCTGAGAAGTGTATTCTTCCATGACCACAGCGTTCGCACCTTTAGGAATTGGCGCTCCAGTGGATATCTCAACCGCCTCGCCTGTGTGCACCTCGACATCTGGATTTTCACCTGCTGGTGCTTTTCCGACTATTTTGAGCTTTACAGGCGAGTCTTCTTCAGCCTCGAACGTGTCCTGAGCTATGACTGCATAACCATCCATTGTTGAACGATCGAAAGGTGGAACATCTACCTCTGCCACGCAGTCAACCGCAAGAACCCTACCATAGGCTTTCTCAAGCGGGACTTCTTCGAACTCAAAAGGTGAGAGTTTGAAGTTCTCCTTTATAATTGAAATTGCGTTTTCCACAGAAACCAGATCTCTGAATACTTTTTTTGGCATAACTCAATCCCCCTACAATTCATCATCACCAACCATATACGGTCTAATAAGCCTCACATAGACCTCTTCACCCTTTTCATAACCCTCTTTCCCTTCCTGAACCTCAACAATTCCATCAGCCCTTACAAGTGATGAGATGATTCCAGAACCAGAAGTTCTGATTGGATATGCAACAAATCCCCCTTCCAATCCTCCTTCCTTTTGCAAAAAAACCCTTGTAAATGATCTGATTCCTGCTGATGAGGTGATCCTTCTTCCAGCAGTTGCCCTGATAACCGAACCAGCGGGGAGAAATCTGCTCAAATTCACTTCCATATCCATCATACGATAAATTATCGGAGGTATCAGCAGATTGAAAGCAACGAATGCTGCAACCGGAAAACCAGGAAGCAGTACCACAGGTTTTCCATCACATGAACACAACCCGGCGGGCATGCCCGGTTTTATTGCCAGGCCATGCACCAGTATCCCGGGATTGCAGTAGGCATTCATAATCTCCGGTAGTAAGTCCTTGGTTCCAACCGATGTTCCTCCACTGAAAATCACCATGTCGTATTTAAGCGCCTTTTCAAGTGCATTTTTCAGAGAGTCATAATCATCCCTCACAATTCCAAAATCTACCGGCTGTGCGTTGAGTTGCAAAAGAGAGTTTATCAGCATAAATCTGTTGGCATCAACAATCTTACCGGCTTCAGGCTCCTGATCTGGCTCAATCAACTCATCGCCTGTCGAGATTACCGCCACCACAGGTTTTCTGTAAACCTTAATTTTCAGGTTTCCCGTAGCGGTCAGTAAACCGATGTGTTGTGGTTGTATCACCTCACCCTTTTTTATCACGACTTCACCATGCTTCACATCTTCACCAGCTCTCGAGACGTTCTGCCAGGGTGTAACGGGCGAGTAGATTTCTATCAACTCAGCATCAATTCTGTTCGTATATTCGAGCATCACAACAGCATCTGCACCCTTCGGGAGTGGTGAGCCTGTTGAGACTTTAACAGCCTCCCCCTCACTCACATTCAATTCAGAATTCTCCCCGATTTCAACACTTCCCTTCAACCTGAAAAGTAATGGATTGTTTACACTTGCCCCATGAGTTTCAACAGCCCTGACAGCATAACCATCTACTGCCGATCTATTAAAGTGAGGGACATCTCTTTTTGATAAAACATCTTCTGCGCAAACCCTGTTAAGAGATTTATCAAACTCCAGTTCTTCAATACCAAGCAATTTAAGGTTTGATTTTTCAAAAAATATCCTTAAAGCTTCCTTAACTGGTTTTCTTTCAGAAAAACCACGCTGTCTGACGTTGACGAAATCAGAATGCATGATAAAAGAGGAGTTGATGAATTTATATCATTATCGTAGTATCTGCAAGATGGGCAATACCACTACCTCAACTTTGAAAACCTCGAATATATTCCGACACTGGCTAAAAAACTCAAAATTGCAACAATATCTGAAAAGGGTGAATTCAGTAAGCCAGGTGCTCCAATTTCAAACCTGTCCTTCCAGTCATCATAAAACTGCTCCTTTAGCATCTCGCAAGCACTCTCATCTCCGATTATAATTCCAACCTCCCTGTTAAGTTTTAAACCATATTTATTGAAGTTGGCTGAAGTAATGAGGCATTCCCCATCAGAATAAACCATCTTTCCGTGCAAACTATCAAATCCCTTCAGTTTAACGAGTTTGGCTTCAAGATCATACCCCCTCTCCTCCGCCAGTCCATTGAGAAAATTAACAACCTTCAAATTTCTATCCACAGAGTACTTTGAATCGAGAAGAATTCTAACCCTCGATCCATTTTCACATGCATTTTCTATCGAGTGGAGCATCATAGCATCTCCAAACCATGATAAATCGATATATGGTACGGATATTAGCAGTTCATCCTTTGAAGAGGATATAAACTCCAAAACCGGGTTGTAATCTGGAAGAATGAACAGCTCAACTTCCCCATTTAGATTGATTTTTTTAGAGTTTACATAAAAATTAGCATACCTGCCTTCATCGGAAATTTTTCCATGTTCAGATGAGTACTTTGAATCGTGTTTCACAAGTTCCTTTAACCTTTTTGCAATTTTTTCACTTTCAAATTCCACTGTATATCCCCTGTTAGTGGTTTTCCAGTTCTCAGTAGTGATTATCACCTTTCGATCATCAATAACAGCAAATTTATAGTGGAAATTTTTAAAAGAATTTGAGCTGAGAAAATGAATCTCTGCAATATCATCAAGTTCTTTAACGATTGTTGCCTCTTCAACCGGAATTCCACCTACAGGGGATGCATCCAGATAAATTTCAACTTTAACACCTTTCTTGGCAAGTTCTATGAGATTCATCCGATCAGTTAAAGTATATGATACAAGAATTAGACTTTCGTTCGCATCAAGCACAATTTCGTTTGGGTGGACGATTATTCTTCCACTCACATAGTCTGAGATCGGCTTGAATGAAGTCCAGTCTTCATATCTGAAATCCCAACTCCCGTTTACCCTGAAATAGATTACTCCTTCATTAAGATACCCTGTAACTCCGTTGCTTTCCCTTCCGTAAACGAAGGAGTCTTCCAGAAAGCCATCGCATAACAGCCTCAATTCTTCACCACTGTTTGAAAGGGCGAATCCAGGATCTATTTTTTCGGCTTCCAGATCCGGATAAATTCCAAACTTGTTTTTGTAGGCGGTTCCATTTTTCGCAATTGTCATAATCTCAGATACGTTTCCATTCAAAGGAATATATCCCTCTCCGTCAGTTATCACCTGGTTCTCACAGGTAACCCTCACAATAACATATTCATACGAGTCATCTCCATAAGGATTCGGATACACCTCCAGAATTTCGCCCGATGAAAATTGAATAAGTACTGAGAGCAACAAAAACGCATTAGTCAGTGCGAATAAAACTTCAGTTATAGTTTTTAAACCTTTTAATCCAGTTCCAATCTGAATTTCATCAGCTTTCGTTGTTCCTGAGCTCATTTCTGAGCTCTCCTATTGTCGAGACCCTTTCTGCAACTACATTATGCTGATGTATGCTCTCCTCATTCTCCTGTCTGAAAAATACAATAACTTCATCAGGAGCATCGGTGAACTTTTCAACAGTTGCTTTGGCCATGAACCTTACACTGTCCTCAACAAACCTCGGATTTCTGTGAGCCTCTTCAACCACTGCAAGCTCATCCTCCCTCTTCAAAATCTCGTAAACATCATAACTCATTGAGCTTTTTGCAATTTCAATCAGCTCATCAATGGATGGTGTGAATCCATCTTTAATTTCTATTTTAACCGTTGCCCGACCACGTTGATTGTGAGTTGACATTGGGACAATCTCAAATACCTTAGATATCATCTCTCCAGATAAACCTGATCTCATAAGCTCTTCTGCCGCCTTTGATTTTACAAGCTCCTGTGCGCAGGGACATGCTGTTATGCCTGTAACCTCAACTCCAATCAAAACTCTCTTTTCTCCATTTTTCCATTTTATAGCATCGCAGAATATCTTCACAACCTCCTGGGTTTTCTGAGAGGTTGCAGGAGTTCTCTTCCTCATAATTAGTTCAGAGACCATTCTCACTTCAGCTTTAGTAGCATATTCATGTCTTTCCAAAAGTGTTTCCGCCATTTTAATGTTCAGCTCCTCCACAGTTCTCACGGGTTTTGCTGTCAGGCTCTCAATTACCTCATCCACAGCCTCAAAGTTCCTGCTCAGATTGACACCCTTCCTTGTTGATGGCAGATCCACATATACGTCAAAAGTCGAAATGAGAATAATCGGTCTTTTTCCAGGTCTATCAACCTGAACAAGCTTTTTCACACCCCTGGCTCCGACTCTGCTTAATCCGATACGAACTTCAGGTTTCAAGAGCTGAACATCAGGAAGCATCAAAGCAGTTTTACTGACGAAGTATAAAAAGGTAGCTCTTTTTTGCGATTTTTAATCTTACAGAATTTCCGGAAATAAATCTATACAACATATACAAAGCTAAATATACAAAGCTAATGTCTGAACCGCTTCACACCATAACTCAGATTTCCACATTAGAGTCAAGACAATAATTTTTAAACCTATAACAAATTTTACGTTATGGACTGCTACGGGCTCGTTGGCTACCCCTTGAAACATTCCGTTTCACCTCAAATTCACAATGCAGCTTTCAGATATCTTTCCATAGATGCAGAATACGTTAAGTTGGAACTCAGACCAGATAAAGTAGAGAGAGCTCTAATCAATCTTAGAGAGGACTTCAAAGGCATCAACATAACAATCCCATATAAGGAAATCGCTGCAAAATATTTCAGGCTTGAAGGCTATGCTAAAAAAATTGGGGCTGTAAACACAGTCGATTTCACCAGCATGAAAGCATACAACACCGATGTTTATGGAGCCTTAAAGGCTATCGAGACCAGAATTAAACTCGATGATTTGAAAAATATGGTCGTACTTGTGGCCGGTGCTGGCGGTGCGGCAAAGGCGGTTTCATTTCCACTTGTTGAGAGGGGAGCAACAGTCCTAATTTACAACCGAACTGAGTCGAGAGGATTGAAACTCGTTGAAGAACTCAGAAAATACGGAAAAGCGATCTTTGTAGATCATCAACGGCTGAAAGAGATCAGACACGCTGACCTGGTAATCAACACGACCCCGCTTGGTATGAGTGGTTTTGAAAATATATTACCTGTTCCAGAATCGATTATAAAAGACAATATAGTTTTTGATACCGTATACAACCCCTTAGAGACAATTTTGATAAAAAAAGCGAAAGAAAAGGGGTGTGAAGTTATAAGTGGAGTTGAGATGCTCGTCTATCAGGCAGCAAAGGCATTTGAAATATGGATAAAAAGAGACGCACCGATTAACGTCATGAGAAGAGCGGCCATAGAAGCTTTAAGCAATCAGATTTAACAATTAGTAAGTAGTTGAGAGAGATCTTATCGAGTAGGCTAAGGTGCTTGAAAGTTATACTGTAAAGTCCGAGAGCTTTTTAAACTCTAAAATAGATTCCTGTCCATGAAACTTTGTGGAAAAGCAGGTAAAATTTTCTGTGTTGATTCAGAGATTATGGGTGAACACGGTGCTCTCGCACATTATATTCTGGATTTCAGTCATCCAGCTGTTGTTGAACCGGGCCCGAGATCTGTATCTCTATCAATCCTCAAGGCAATTGATGAGGCTGGAATTGAGAGAGAAGCGGTCAAATATGTTTTCGTTACTCACGTTCACCTTGACCATGGAGGTGGAGCAGGTACTTTGATTAAACATCTGCCTGGGGCTAAGGTAATCTGCCATCCAAAAGCATACAGGCATTTAATCAATCCTGAAAAGCTATGGAATGCTTCCATTTCAGCATTAGGTCCTGTTGCAGAGATTTACGAAGAACCAGAACCAATTCCTGAAAAGAGAGTTATCGCTGCAGAGGATGGAGAGGTTTTTGATCTTGGAGATGATAGGATGATTGCCATTCACTCGCCGGGACATGCACCCCACCACATTTCCTTCTTCCTTGAAAAAAGTAGAGTGCTTTTCCCCGGAGATTCCGCTGGAGTTTACGGAGCGGGAAGGGCCGTACCAACCACCCCTCCACCCTTCAATCTGGATGATGCGATCAAATCACTCGAAAAAATGATAAGGCTTGAACCCGAAATCATCGCCTACACTCATTATGGAATTGCGAAGAATAGCAAAGATTTACTTAATCAAGTGCTCGATAAAACGATTAAATGGAGCGCGATTGCAATGGACGTGGTCAGAGAAGGTGGTAATACACAGGAACTCCACGAGAAATTACTGAGAGTTGACAGTGTGTATGCTGAATTATTAAAGATTTTCAGTTATTCAAAAATTGTTTCAGGATTTCATCAGCTCACGCTTCTCGGATTAATTGATTATGCAAGAAAAGAAGTACTGAAAAAATCTTGAAAAAACCTTAAATTTTAAAATAAGGAGCCATTGCAGGTGATGAGATGAGTGAAGTGTTCTTTATTACATCAAATAAAGGAAAGTTCGAAGAGGCGTGCAAAATAGCTGAAAGATATGGAGTAATAGTAAAATGGTTGAAAAGAGAATACATTGAACCTCAGGGAAGCTCTCTTGAAGAAATAGCTCGTTTGAGTGTGGAATTTTTGAAAAAGGAAATAAACGATCCTTTCTTTATTGAGGATAGTGGGCTTTTCATTGATGTTCTCAAAGGATTTCCAGGACCGTATTCATCATATGTTTTCAAAACAATAGGAAATGATGGAATCCTAAAACTTATGGAGGGTGTTGAAAATAGAAGAGCCCGCTTTATAGCTGTCGTTGCATTCTATGATGGGAAAGAAACCAGAACCTTTACCGGAGAAGTGGAGGGCGAAATAAGTTTCGAGAAAAGAGGAGAGATGGGTTTTGGATATGATCCCATCTTCATCTACAATAACAAAACCTTCGCTGAGATTGGTGAAGAGAAGAATCTGTTCTCCCACAGAAGAAGGGCGCTTGAGAACTTTTTCAAACATCTGATAAGATAGATGGATCAAAAAGCAGAAACGGTTCGAAGGTCTGAAAGACATATGCTCAAAAAGAAATTCAACAATCAGGAATCAAATTGATGCAAACCCCAGATAAGAGATACAAAAAATTTTTAAGTTGCACACCCGTTGAAAGGTGAAGGTGATATTCAATGGCCAGAATGCATGCAAGAAAAAGAGGAAGTTCAGGTTCAAAGAAAGTTTATCGTGATTCTCCTCCTGAATGGATAGATATAACTCCAGAAGAACTTGAAAGAAGAATTATAGAACTCCACAATGAGGGCTATGAACCGAGTATGATAGGGATGATTCTGAGAGACCGCTATGGCGTTCCATCAGTTCGGCAGATAACTGGCAAGAAACTCGTTAAAATACTACAGGAAAAGGGAGTGAAGATAGACTATCCTGAAGATCTTAAGGCTCTGATTCAAAAGGCACTGAACCTCAGAAAACATATGGAAGTCCATAAAAAGGATTTTCACAACAAAAGGGGGCTTCAGCTCATTGAGGCGAAGATCTGGAGGCTTTCAAGCTATTACAAAGAGAGAGGATGCTTACCCAAAGACTGGTCTTACAGCCCGGAGAAACTCAGAATTGCGCTAAGGAGATGAACCTAAAATTAATTTTTGTTAAATAAGTTTGGGGGTTCTGGAAGTACCCTGAGACTTGCACACCCCCAGTATATCTTTCCTGCTCTAAAATAGCAAATTCTCATTTTATTTTATCTTTTCATCCTTTTTTCCTTTTTTCCCTGGGAATACAGATGATCTCTCTGATCTGCATATCGAAGAAATTATTCATATGAGCTGGCCTGATAACGACTGCTGTGTCTGCCCCCCTGCTCCTCCCACCGATCGAGATCACTTCTTCAATTGGAATTGCACCGCTGTCAGCAGCCATCACAGCAATCTCAACACATACCTTCAATCCGTGACCAAACAGAGATCTCAACGCTTCCGCAATTGCCTCTGTCCTCGATACTCCCCCCAGTTTTCTGCTTATGCTCCTCTCCAGTCCGGACAGGATGTGGGACTGCCTCACAACCTTTACTCCATTCTCAAGAAGTTCTCTTTCAATCTCGGGACCCATTGAGTCTTCACCTTCTCTGAGAAAACCTCTGTGATACGTCACAACCACAAGTTGGAGCTTTCTGTTTTTGCTTTCAATCTCCTCAAGGGTTTTCATCGCTGTTTTCCCTGTAGAGGATGCCACAACAATGTAATTTAATTCAAGTTCCGTTGCCCTTTCAACTGCAAGCTGGATTGTCTTTTCTGTATTCTGCATACCGGGTCTTTCAAAATACCAAATGGCAGATTCCACGTTTCCACCTTCCCCTTCAAATTTTCATTCCTTAATTCCCTTAGCACGGCATAAACATTTCCTTAAATATTTCCAGAAAACATAATGAGCAAAGATAGAAGCATCAAAATTATAGTCAGCAACACAAGCCAGAACGCATATTTCGAGTCTCCGAAAACGATCGGGATTGGGCCAATCAGTATTACCCCACCACCCCTGACTTTTGCCCTTTTCTGTTTTCCATATTCATACTGTTCATCCGGATACAGTTCATCCTCAATATCTGCATATCTTCTAACTGTTTTTGGATGCATGGTTTCTTCGGTATCAAAATCCTCATATTCCTGATAAAAAGTATCTGCAGAGGTTAAACCCTTAAAAACGAGAAACAAACCTGCAAAGATCAGTAGGATACCAATAACCTCCAGCATGAGATCACCTCATTCTAAAGAACATTACGAGCAGAATCATGATTACACCTGCCATCAAACTGAGAACAGCCATATCGGGTGAGGAGGCAAAAACTATAGGAAATGGGCCAATGAGAATTATTCCTCCATACTCCGCATTACCACCATAACTTGAGATCGTCAGGATGGATAACCCGATTATTATGAGTGCAATCCCGAATACGATGAGGTCAGGTCTCATATATATCAGATGAATGGGGAGGTTTAAATTACTTATGTACTCCTTTTCTTCTTTCTTTTTACCTCCACAGCCACACCCTTTTCAGCTTCCATCATTTCATTTCCTGTCATGAAGGCTCTTCCAACACCTATAAAATTATCATTCTCAAAGAAAACGATATCATTGGGTCTGATCCTTTCATCCGCCTTTTCTACACCGGCCGAGAAAATTGTCCCTTTTGGCTCAAAATCCCCTATTTTGACAGTATAACTTTTCATTTCTATCAGTTTTTGAGCTAATTGCAGATCCACATCAAGCATACCGTAATTCATGTCAACTCTCAAAACCCTCTCCTTCTGAAACAGCATGAGATTTGGGTATTTACCCTTAATTTTGTAGCTGTCCAGAAAATCATCATCCAGAAAATCATCAAGCTCAGCATCAAACTGATATCTGAACATATGTCTGAATAAGGAAAGATAACTGTCTTTTTTAACTCTAACAGATTTCTCAAGTTCTTTTTTCAGATTTTTAATCGATTGTCCTTCTGCGGTGAAAATCGGTTCAAATCCAGCAATTTTCGCAGCTTTTTCCACTACCTTTCTGTATCCGCCCTCAACATGAGCGATAATTCTGTCAAAATCCTTTTTTATCAGTTTTGCAAGATTTTCAGCCACAAAATCCACTTCTTCGTCGCCCCATATTCCTGTAACAGGTGTATCATATGCCATGGCTGGATATGTTAGCTCAAATTCCCTTGGGCACACGAGAGGAGAAGATATTATTATCTCATCAATACCTTTGAGCAAACCTCCCAGCGAGTTCCTGATCAACCGGTGTGTTTTTGAGAGAGAATAAGGCTTTCTTGCTGTGCAAGGGAGTAGCAGGAGAGTTTCAGACGATGGTTCGTAAACTTCTGCAATTCTTTTAAGAAAGAACACGATTTCGGGCCGGCTGAAGGACTCAAGTGCTGTCGTGAAGATCGTGCTTCTCTTAAACCTTGGATGGGTTTTTTCAAAAAAATCCATTCTCTGGTCGGCTTTTCTCAACATTACAGTCAGTTCAGGTTTGCTTTTAACCCTTGTTTCGACAAAATTTCTCAGAGTTCCATTCCTTATATGTTCCCTGACGAGAATTGCCTGTTCTTCAAGCTTCAAACAATTATGCTTTTTAAGCAAATCGACTTTCCTCTTTTCACTCATTTCTCGTCTCTCTTCAGTTTTCAGTCCCCTGCAGGCTTCACATGAGCATGGAATTTCTTTAAGCCTATCAATCATAAAGTAACCGTTTTCCAGCAGGTAATATTTCTTGTAGGCTGCCATCAAAGGTATAATGTCATCCACAAAATCAACACCGAAGTAAGCGAGAACCGGGAGATTTTGAGGTGTGGCGAGAGCAGGAACATAGAGTGGTTTGAAATAGCTTTTAGATCTGAGCTCAATAAGAAATTCAACAAGTCTGGATGGTGGAAGAACATGAAGTCCGGTTCCAATTATGAAGTTCTCGTCTTCAGAAAAAAGCCTGTTGAATCTTTCCGGATCAAAATCCTTGAGACTGTAAGGAACCAGATCAAAATTTAACTCATCCAGGAATTGATTTTGAATGTCGATAACAGACGGAGAGATATAACTGCGATTTTCAATCCTGAATTCAGCTATTCTTGCCCATCCGTCTCTCTTGATAAGATAGGTTTCCACTTCCATAACCATATTCACCTGCTATATAGCATATCAGCTCACCAGGATCCATCTTATATCTTTTTGAATTATTGATCTCCTTTCACTTATCTTCATTTCCCTAATAATTCATCTTCTTATCAATTTCCAAATTTTCCTTTAACATTTCCCCATCGTTGATACTTAATCCTGCTTATTTGTTTATGCTTTGTTCTGATTACTCTCTCAATTTTTCAATCTGAACATTATCAGGTAGCTTCAGATTGTAGGTTTTTAAACACTCATCCCACACCTCATCTATATATAACCTAAATTTTTTATCACTGTGATGGTTCAAGAAGTTAATTAATCCTTTAATTCCTGTCAAAATCGACTCTATTTCAACCTCCTCCGGCATTTCTGCATGTCCCGCAGGATATATCTCACTTATTGTTGCAGGTACAACCCCAAAAGCCGGTTTCAGGTAGAAGTCGGCTTTACCGGATTCATCCGTACTGATTACATATATATCTTTAAGATCGAGCTCTACGTTGAGGACTCTCTCATGATGTCTCGTAACTGCAGGTCTGTAGTTGCCTTCTATTCCCGTGTGGAAGAATCCTTGTTTGGATGAGGGGTCGTAAAGTTCCAGAATCCTGCCATACTTTCTGATCTGTCTCCAGCCAGAGACGAGATATGGGTGGCCTCTGATCCTGCTTTCAACCAGCTCAAACAGAGATTTTTCCCTAATAGCCTGTTTAATTGTTCTAATTTCCTCAAAACTTGCATAAAGATTATGTTCTGCAATAATGAGTTCTCTTTCATCTTTCTGGATTTTTCTCAACTCTGCTGGCATATATTCTGAGCAAACAGGACAGCTACATGGGAAATAATGCAATTCCTCCAATTTTTTTGTTCCATAAACTGTCAGATATCGATCATCCTTTGCATAAAGTGCATATGCGGCTGAGTCAAAGAAGTCACATCCCAGAGCAACAGCCATTGCGAATATCATCGGGTGACCCGCTCCAAAAAGGTGAACTGGAGCGGATGGTGGTAAAACGGATTTTACCTCGAGAATTATCTGAACGACATCTAAAAACCTGTATTCATCCATCAATGGTACGACTCCTCCGATCGGATAGAAATCTGCACCAAGTCTGGATGCTTCTTCAGCACTTTTCCTCCTCAAATCAAGATACGTTGACCCCTGAATTGGTGCAGATATTAATCTTCCGTTGCCAATTTCAGAGTGGAGAGTTATGGCTTCCCTTTCCCTCTCAAGAGTTATTCTGAGATCTTCTTCCGCCTTTAACCTGTCCACATCCGGTAGAGATGGTATGTCAAGAGGAACAACTATGTCAGACTTTATTTTATTCTGAAATTCAACTATGGCTGTATTTGTAATCTCGACATCACCGTAAACCATAAGCTGATAACTACCGCTGTCAGTCATTACCGGAAGATCACTCTCGATGAGGGCATGAACGCCCTTTTCAATTGCTCTGTTTCTGAGTTCAGGAGTTCTGTAAATTATGTAAGAGTTTGTTATGACTATCTCCGTCCCAAATTCCCGCATTTTTTTAGTGGGTATGAAATCAATATTCGGATTGATGACTGGCATTAAAGTGGGAGTTTCGACAGTGCCATGAGGTGTGTAGAGCTTTCCAATCCTCCCCATCACATCTTTATGCATAACCTCAAATTTTTCTTTCATTGGGTGGAGGAGGCTGTCAGCATATAAAATAATTTAGCTGGAAGTGTGAGTGGTAGGGTCGTGAGCAGGATAACAGCAAAACGTCGGAGAGTAAAGTTAAAAATAAAGTCTGATCAAAGATGACTCAAAGTTAAACCAGAATTAAACAAAGAATCCATAAACTGTAAAAATCCAGTTAACGGGATAAAACCATAAAAGTGATAAAATGAAGGTATACGTGCTCAGATTGGGTCACAGGCCAGAAAGAGATAAAAGAATTTCCACCCACGTGGCTCTCACAGCAAGGGCTCTTGGTGCGGAAGGAATATACTTCAACACAAAAGATGATGTGCTCTTCAGCAAGGTTAGAGACGTTACATCAAGATGGGGTGGAGAATTTTTCATAGAGGTTGTGAATGAGTGGAGGAGTTTTTTAAAAAAATTCGATGGTGTCAAGGTTCATCTTACAATGTATGGAATTCCACTTCCAGAGAGGATAAATGAGATCAAAAAGGGTGAAAAGGTTCTGGTCATAGTTGGGGCGGAAAAGGTGCCTCCAGATGTCTATGAACTCTGTGATTACAATATTTCAATCGGAAATCAACCCCACAGCGAAGTTGCCGCCCTTGCAGTATTTCTCGATAGAGTAGTTGGAAAAACTTTTGAAATCAAGTTCGATGATGCAAGGATGAAGGTGATTCCATCAGAAAGGGGGAAGATTGTTAGGGAAGCAGACTGAGAAAATATTCGCTGGCAAAAGCTGAAATCAAAGCATTAAAGAATGAAGCAAAAAAAGAACCAGAATTGTATAAACAATATTTAAAAATGCCCCATATATCGCTATTTTGGTACCAAGCCTTGCGCCGAAGTAAGCGATTTTTCCTGGAAGAGAGTGCCTGACAAGAACAACGGAAAAAGACAGCACATTTGCAAGAAGTAAAGCGGATACTGCTTCTATTTCTCCAATCATTTGATCCTTTAACATGGAACCGGCCATTATAACCGCACTGGTTGTGTCAGCAAAACCCACAGCAACGATGGCTGAGGCTTCAGGCGATAGCTTTACCAGATTTGAGAATTCTGCTTCTTTCAACAGATCAAAAACACCGTAGAAGGATGCAACACCTACAATCATATAAACTATAACAAACCGGATTAAAATTTTACTCAATGCCTTTTTTGATCTGTTAAAGGATTGCCTCAAAACATCTTTTTTACTTTCTGTTACTTTTGGAATTTCTGGAATTTTTTTGGTTTTTTTAATCTCAAATTTCCTTTCTTTGAGCATAAAATGTCCGGTAATAACAGCAGTTAGTGTTACAGAGATGCCAACAAAAAGCCTTGCCGTTATGAAAATTCCTCCTGCATAAAGACCAAGTACCGGCAAAACCACAGGGATATAATAAATAAAGAGGTGATTGAGAAAACCAAAAAAGCTGCTTACAAAGGAAGAGATTATCGTCTCTCTTTCATCGATTACCTCTCTTTCATGAAGGGCTGAAAGCATTGCATATCCGGCACTTCCACTTGCGATAAAAGTGATAATCGAAAGAGCTGCTTCTTCAGGTAGCCTGGAGAATTTTACAATCGGTCTGACCAGAAAGGATACCTTTCCTATTATCCCGAAATCGTTCAAAAGATTAGCTAAAATTATTGCGATGATGAGAACCGGAAAGATATTCGTAAATAGATAAACAAATTTATTTGCCAGCGTAAACAAAAGTTCGTTCACAAAAATTTTTAGTCCGAAAAAATAAATGTATTTTGATCTGGAATTTAGATTGCGAATAAATTTTTAAACCGGACAATATATCAAATGGAAAAATGCGGTCTGACAGTTTATGAAAGTATAATCTAAAGAATTACCGATTCTAATTCCTCAGATAAACGATTAAAACTGAATAGATGGCTTTGTTTTTCGCGATATATCTATGGATCGATTGAAGTAAATCAGATAAATTTGATAACATATCAAAAAATATAGATAATCTTAAATACCTCTCTTGAAGGTTTTTTTATAGGTGGTAAAGATGGCATGCTTGAAAGGTAAAGTGTGTTCTGGAGTTAAAACCGGTTCTTTTGTGTTGATTCTTATTTGTTTAATGATATTGCAGACGGCAAATGCTTCAACCTTCCATTTTGATGGAACAAGAAGTGGTAACTTTACAGATCCCGGACCGAAAACAGATGATGTTCTTTTTGAAGTTGAGCTCACTGGCCTTGTTGGTGCATCCCCTGTAATTTTTGATGATACAGTTTATATCTCCAACTGGATGGGATGGGGAGAATGGAACCCGGGTTTTTTCAGCATTGATGCCCTGACAGGCGAAATAAATTGGGTTAATTCGAATATACACGGGGTGTCGACAGCAGCAGTAACAGGCGATTATATTTTTGTCGGTTCCTATGATGGATATCTGAACTGCTTGAACAGAACTACGGGTGAGGTTATCTGGAGACTGAAGGTGGAGAACGATCCTCAATGGTGGGGAGTCGCATCATCACCCCTCGTTTACAATGGAACTGTTTACGTTGTTTCATTCTCTGATGGTACGCTCCATGCAGTCGATTTAAATGGCGAGGAAAAATGGAGTTTTTCAACCAATGCTACCGCACATTACACTTCCCCAGTTGGTTATGATGGGAGAGTCCTTTTTGTAGGCAATTCTACCAGCGGTAAAACCCTTTACTGCCTCAACGAGAAAGGGGAAGTGATATGGAGTGTACAAATTGGTGAGGTGAAGAGCAGCCCCGTCATCCACGACAATCTTGTTTTTCTGGCAGCCAGCAATATGTTTTATGCAATAGATCTGTCAGATGGTGGCATAGTATGGAGCAAAAAACTGGAAGGGGCGATGTCCACTCCTGCGGTAGCATTCGATAGAGTTTATGTTGGAACTGCTGATGGAGAGATCGTATGCATGAATGCGTCAACTGGAGACGTCATATGGGTTTACCGTTCCAATGGAAAAATCGATTCGTCCCCAGCATACTCAGACAATGTGGTTTATTTTGCAACGAACACTAAAAATGGAACAATTTATGCTCTCAATGCTTCTAATGGAGAGCTTATATGGAAGTACACACTCAATCCGCCAGCTGAAAGCTACTACAACATAATGTCATCACCCTTCATTTATGATGGTCGACTGTATATAGGTGCAGATGACGGCAAACTCCGTTGTTTCGGTAAACAAATAATCTGGGATGGAGAAGTGGAGCTCAATCCCGGAATAGCAAGTCTTGTAATTGATGGTGATAAGATAACTCTAAACAATTTCACAGCTCTTTCAGCTCTTTTGAGGGCTGCAGAAAAAGGTAATTTTAGCGTTTCTATTTTAAACACCAGCTGGGGACTGTATGTTGAAAGTATAGCAGGCATCTCGCCAGAAAATAATCACTACTGGCTATACACTGTGAACGGAGTTTCTCCATCTGTTGGTGCCGCAGGCTATACAGTTGAAGAGGACGATGTGGTCGAGTTTTATTATGCTCCATGGGGAGTGAGTGCTGAGAAAGCAAGATACAGAATGATAATGCATGTGAATCTGACAAATGTCCTCTACAAGCTGAAAGTCAACATTTCTCCTGGAACGTTCAACATAACTGCTGGTGAGAACACATATACTGTGGATAATCTCACAGCTCTTTCAGCTCTTTATGTTGCAAGCAAATCAGCTGGTTTCCAGTTTTTGGTTGATGATTCGTGGTATGATGGATTTGGTCTGCTTGTAAATTCAATCGCAGGGATTCAAAATGATGGATTCAGTGGATGGATGTATCAGGTTAACAATGAACTTCCATCAGATGCTCCAGATAAGCATTCAATCAAAAACGGTGATGTGATATGGTGGTATTATTCAACTTCCCTCAACGACACACCTCAAACTTCACAGGCAGTAATACAATTGATAGTAAACGCACCAGAAGTCGTTATTGGCTCAAATAAAGAAAATGCAGCAGAAATAGGATATAAAGATCAGGTTTTTCCCCTAAACGTTACAGATGAGGCTATATTAAATGCACTCAGATATTTGAAGAGTTTACAGAATGATGATGGGGGTTTTTCAAACCCGGGAGAGAGCAGTTCGATTTCAAAGACGTCCTGGGCAATCATGGCAATGGTTGCTGCGAAACAGAATCCTGAGTGGTGGGTTAAGAATAACATTTCTGCGATAGACTACATCGAAATGAACCTGAAAAATGAAACGGGCAAGATGGGGGTTGCCGACTATGCAAGAACCATTCTTGCGGTGTATGCTGCTGGAAGGGATCCCAGTGATTTTGGAGGGTTTGATCTGGTCGAGTTGCTTAAATCGAAAGTTAAAGAGAACGGTCAAATAGGTGATTTCACATATACCACAATCTGGGGGTTGATGGCTCTCAAAGTGTGTGGTGAGGATGTCTCCAGAACGGTTGACTGGCTCAAGTCTCAGCAGAACCCGGATGGAGGTTTTGGATGGGCTCCAGGTGAGGCGAGTGACTATGATGATACTGCAGCAGCCATCCAGGCTTTAATTGCAACAGGAGAAGATAGCAGTTCTGATGTAATAGCCAAAGCCCTGAATTATCTGAGGACCGGACAGAACGAAGATGGGGGGTTCAAATTTTTCGGAAATTCATCAAGCAATGCTGCAAGTGATTCCTGGATAATTCAGGCAATAATTGCTTGCGGACAGAATCCTCTGGAGTGGAAAAGAAATAATATAAGTGTTGTCGACCACCTGCTGTCTCTCCAGCAGCCCGATGGATCATTTTACTACACAGCCCACCAGAAATCAAACCCCGGATATATGACATCTTCAGCGATAATTGCACTTCTCGGAAAACCATTCCCCCTCAAACCAGAGAAGTGGATTGAACTGAATTTCAGCAAAGAAACTAAGGTAAAAGAATCTACAATGCAATATGGAGTGCAACCGTCAGATCAATCCATGAATAAATCCTCAAATCAGTCTTTGAAACAACCAGCACCAGCAACAACCTCAAATACCCCGAAAACACAGGGATTCCAGGAGAAAGAAAGAAATATACCGGGTTTTGAGGCATTATTATGGCTGGTTTCCATTTCGGCAGTTTTGTTGTTTGGGAGGCGGCATAAAAAATGAAAGCAATTAAATTCCTTTTAATTTTTCTCCTGGTAGCTGGAAGCCTGACCGCAGGATGTTTATCGGATTATGCAGGCGAATCAGGAAAGGATATCAAAACAGTCAAAGACATAAAAAACTATGCAAGTTCAGACTCAAACCTGTCGAAAGCAGTTTCAGAGAGTTTATCTGAATTTCCCTTAACAGTAAGAGATGATTTCGGTTCCCTTGTGACAATTGAGAGACCTCCAGAAAGAATTGTTTCTCTTGCACCCAGCAACACAGAAAACCTGTTCGCTCTTGGTCTGGGGAGTAAAATTATAGGTGTTACAGATTACTGTAACTACCCCCCCGAAGCTAAAAAGAAGACTAAGGTCGGGGGGTACTCGACGATAAACATAGAGAAAGTTGTATCCCTGAAACCTGATCTTGTTGTCGCCTCCTACGGAAACGGAAAGCAAAATGTTGACGTAATGAGAGATCTCGGACTTACTGTTATTGCATTCAACCCGAAAAAACTTGAAGATGTGAAAGAGAACATAATCCTTCTGGGGAAGATTACAGGAACCGGCAAAAAAGCTCAGGAAATTGTGATGATGATGGATGAAAAGATTAACAAGATAAAGCTTGAATATAAAAGCAGACCCAGAGTTGCTCACATTCTCTGGCACGATCCGATATGGGTGAGTGGTGGAGATACTTTCATCGATGAACTGATCTATCTTGCTGGTGGAGAAAATGTGTTTTCAGGACTGGACGGATGGAAAATTGTAAGTAAAGAAGATCTGCTTCAAAAGAATCCCGACGTGATACTTGTCAGCTCAGGAAGTGGGATGGGTGGTCAGGGAAAGGACCTAATTTATGAGTGGGTTATGACCGAGCTTGGAGACGTGAAAGCTGTTAAAGAGAATAGAGTATATGTAGTTGATGCAGATATTATTTCAAGACCTTCCTACAGGCTGGTTTATGCGCTAGAGGATATCGCAAAGATTTTGCACCCTGAAATTTTCGGAAAATAATAAAGAGGGAGGTTAGGGGGAGAAGAGTGGTCTGCTCTCAGCCTTCCAGGAAGAGGCTTCGATGTCGAGGGAGGACTCGATCAAACTGCTTCAGCCCTGGGTACCATGGTAGCAATAGAGAGTAATGTGGTCGTATATAGAAAGAGTGGAGTCTAATTGTTGATGTTTGAAAATTAAGTAGGTCAGTGGTAGTATGCTTTCAAGTTCAGAAATATCTTAGAATCAAAAACAAATTCAAAAAAGTAAAAATTAAAAATCAGGCTTGAGTTGCTTCAGCTATTGCCTCTTCACCTTCAAAAACCGGTTTGGTTGGAATTCGTCCCATTTTCTTTGCCCATACCATCGCAAGACCTCTGTACATCAGGTGAGCGAACTTTGAGTAGGGTGCATATCCCAGAAGCATGAAAACGAGTACTAAATGTACGAGATACATTGGATATGCTATCGATGCTGCTCCTGCAAGCCTTGATGCTTCCATAAGAAAACCAGTTATTGCTACGAGATAGAGGTCGATGATGAAAAACCAGTCGTAATAACTTGGCTTACCGACTTTATCTGAGTTTGCAAGTCTTGAAAAAACGATCCAAGTCATTCCACCGAACAGCAGAATGAGTCCAATGTTACCAAGGATTTTAACAGGATCATACAACGGCAGGGCGAGTTCCTCAATGCCGAGAAGGTACATATAGGCTACTGCTCCAAGTGTAGAAATGCCGAGAAGAATGAAGCCATAAAACACGCCCATATGGGCCCAGTATCTGTAGTTGTTCTCTTTGCATTCATTGAATCTGGTGTGTTTCAAGATGTCAACAAGAGCGTCCCAGAGGTCGCCCCAGAACCCCTTTGTGACTGGCTTTATCTGGCCTTCAACACCAACTTCAACCTCATAAACCTGACCTAAACTCATTCCTATAGCACGCCAGTATTTATAGAGGCTCATTAGTGCTACCAGTACCACATAGGCTCCAAGCAATATTCCTGCAACTTCTATCGCCAAATGGTTGATAAAGTTGCCAAAAACGACATGTTCTCCTCCTGGAACCATAAGCACGCCAGGTATCTGAAGAAATGCATAAAGTAAAATTATCGGGATTGCTATGAGCACCGGCAAGTATGCTGGAGAAGTAAAGAGTTTTCCGATGAATTTTGGTGTTGCAAATTCAGAGAACGTATAGTTTCTTATTGCGTTCAAAACCTCTCCTGGCTTTGCCCCTCTCGGACAGTTTATGGAGCAGTCGTTGCACTGATGGCAGAGCCAAATGTCGGGATCCTTCAGCAATCTGTCCTTCAAACCCCACTGTGCCCAGATCATCTCCTTCCTGGGGTAGGGGTTATCATCTGGAGAGAGCGGGCAGATGACAGAACAGGTTGCACACTGGAAGCATTTTTTCAGAGATCCTCCACCCAATTTTATTACGTCTTTCACGAATTTTGCGTCCGGCTCTATGTATGTCATTTTATTACCTCCTATTAAATTAAAAGAAAGGGAAATTAGAACCCATATCAGAATCCCTTATACGGGTTGGGACCAACTTCCTTAATTTCCTCAACGAATTCGTTGATTATTTCCGGTATTTTGTCGTAATCTGAAATTGGAAGCTGCACCACCTTGACTCTCTCTGCTTCAAGAACCAGTCTCTGAAGTGTCTCCTTGACGTTTTCCATTCTCCTGTTCGCAAGTTCACTTCCCTTTATGAAGTGACACTGGTAGTCATCTCCATACTTGCACCCGATGAGTATTGCCCCATCAATACCTCTCGAAAGGGCATCGGCAACCCACACGACATTGAAAGATCCCAAGCATCTCACAGGGATTATCCTCACATTCGGATCCCATTCCATTCTGTTCAATGCAGCCATGTCGAATGCTGGGTAAGCGTCGTTCTCACAAACGAATGCAATAATTCTCGGCTTTTCCTCATCCTCTTCTGGAACAAAGATTGTTTTGACCATCGAACCAATCATGTCAACATTGTAGTTCTTGAACGAGACTATCCTTTCAGGACATGCACCCATACATACACCACATCTCCTGCATCTGTTCGGGTTTGGCTTTGGAGTTCCCTTTTCATCCTCATCAAGAGCTCCGAACGGACATTCCTCGGTACATCTCTTACACTGTGTACATCTCTGCAGGAAGAACTCCGGATACGTGAGATCTCCAACCCTCGGGAAGGTTGCTGCACCCCTGCCTATAAGCTCAAGAGCCTGAACCGCCTTTAAAGCAGCTCCTGTTGCATCTTCCTCGCTTTCAGCAACTCCCATTGGATGTCTGATGCATCCAGCCGCATATATTGCCGTTCTTGTAGTTTCATATGGGAAGCATATGAAATTCGAGTCAGGAAAACCATATTTCAGTGCTGGAAGTTCTGGACCCTGTCTGTAAGTGAGGTTGAGTATTCCCTTGAAGTCTTCAAGAGCCTCAGCAAGCTTTTCATCTGCCTGTTCAGTTTGTTCAGTCTGTTCAGTTTGTTCAGTCTGTTCAGTTTGTTCAGTCTGTTCAGTTTGTTCAGTCTGTTCAGTTTGTTCAGTCTGTTCTGCCTGTTCTTCAGCTTCCTTTTCAAGTTTCTTTACGTATTCCATGAGTCTTGGAACCATTCCTGTTGCAAGAACAACAAGATCTGTCTCGACCTCTATTTTCTCACCAAGCAGGGTGTCTTCAACTTCAACGACAAGTCCACCATCTGTTTGAGAGACTCCTTTTACCTCTCCTTTTGTGAAGAATACTGCTGGATCTTCCTGCACTCGTTTGTAGAAGTCTTCATAATGGCCGGGTGTTCTGATATCTTTGTAGAAGATGTAAACCTGAGAATCAGGATTGGTTTCTCTTACATAGAGTGCCTGCTTGAGTGATACCCTACAACAAACGCTTGAGCAGTATGGAAGATGGTTCTCATCTCTCGAGCCAGCACACTGTATGAATGCAACTCTTTTCGCCACCTTACCTGTTGATGGTACAACTATTTTGCCTTCTGCAGTCATCTCTTCCATCATTACGTTTGTTATCACATCCGGATACTTTCCAAATCCGAGGTGTTCCAGTTTTGTGGCATCATATGGCTCCCATCCCGCAGCCACAACGATTGAGCCTATTCTGATCTCTTCAGTGTTTCCATTCTGGTTTACCGTGACGTCAA
The DNA here is from genome assembly GCA_002011215.1 of Archaeoglobus sp. JdFR-24. Next base: position 65,556 of record MTML01000042.1, on the reverse strand, counting down.
ACAGACCTGGCTGGCCAGATATTTTTTCAACGTGAGCTGACGTGTAAACTTTTATTTTGTCATTTTCCATAACCTGCTTTATTTTTTCATCAACATCAGGTTTTGTCAGATCTCTGAATGGTGGTGTTTTTGGAGTCAATTTGGCAAACTTCCTGGCCCATCCTCCAAGTTCAGCCTCCTTTTCAACCAGAACGACCTCATATCCAGCATTGGCTGCTTCAATTGCGGCTGTCAATCCAGTGATACCTCCACCGATAACAAGGACGTTTTTGACGATCTCTTCCTTGTATGGTTCAGGAAGCTCGGTTTTCTGAGCTTTAACAATACCCATTCTGATGTAGTCCTCTGCAAGCATCTGAGTGTCCTCATCATTTGGTTTGTGACTCCATACAACATGCTCTCTGAGGTTTATTCGCTCAACGATCACATCAGGGAAGTTGAAAGTGTCATAGTTTACACGAGGTGAACATGCTGCTATTATCACCGTGTTAACACCATCATTCGCGATGTCATTTTTGATCATTTCAACGCCTTCAGAATTGCACAGGAATTCATGAGTTTTAGTCGGAACTTTAAATTCATCATCTGCAATTTCTTTCAATTTTTCAATATCAAGCGACTCTCCGATATCACACCCGGTACATATGTATAGAGTATATTTCTTTTCAACCTTTTCCGCGTTTTCCATCTAAATCACCTCTTTGCCGCTTGAATTCCTTTTAATGCGGCCGCCGTTGCCTCTTCAACTACTGAGGCAACTTCAGACGGTCCCTTTGCAACACCCGCTGCGTAAATTCCCGGTATGTCGAGAAAACTTGCGAAACCATAGTTATCCAGCTTGAGGTCTTTCAGAGGAATCTTTACTTCAGATAGTTCTGGTTGCATTCCTGTCGCAAGGACAACCATTTCAACCTCAGTTTTTGTTTTTTCTCCGGTCAATGTGTTTTCTGCAATAACCACAAGGTTCTGGTTCTCTGGATTTTCCTCTATTTTCGCAACCTTACCCTTTATGAATTCAACATTCTCATCCGCCTGGACCATAGTGTAGAAGTCCTCATATCTACCATTGGCCCTGATGTCAATGTAGAAGATATACACCTTTGTATCAGGATACTGTTCCCTAATGTATGTGGCCTGCTTCATCGACGCAAGGCAGCAAATTGCAGAGCAGTATGGAAGATGGTTCTCATCTCTCGAACCGGCGCACTGAACAAAAGCAACAGATTTGGGTTCCTTACCATCACTCGGTCTCAGGATTTTGCCTTTGGTGGGACCATTGAATGCTGCAAGTCTTTCCATCATCACGTTCGTTATGACGTTTGGAAAGTCCCCGAATCCCAGATTCGTGAGTTTAGTGGCGTCGTATGGTTTCCAGCCAGTTGCAACAATTATTGAATCGGCTTTGATTCTTATTGTCTTTGACTCCATGTTCAGATCGATTGCATCGTATTTGCAAACCTCAACACATTTGGAGCATTCCTGTTTCAGACAGACTTTATCATCGATAACATATTTCATGGGAAAAGCAAGATCGTGCGGGAGGTAAACCGCCTTTGTGGTATCCATTCCGTAGTTGAAATCATTTGGTCTTTCTGCAGGGCACACCTTTGCACATTCGCCACATGCAGTACATTTCTCAAGATCTACGTACCTCGGGTTTATTTTGACATCGACATCAAATGCTCCCGGTTCACCATTCACATCAACTACTTCCGCCATTGTCAAGAATCTGATCTTTGGATTGCTTCTTATCCTCCGGAAAAGAATCTCGAGTCCGCAGTATGGAGGGCATAGCTTTGGAAAATACTTGTAAAACTGTGCAACTCTACCTCCAAGATAGGGGTTTCTGTCTATAACAAAAACATCGTATCCCGCTTCAGAGGCTTCAAGGGCAGCACTCAAACCAGCTATTCCTCCCCCTATAACCAAAATATTTCCACTCACTGGTCCTGATGGAATACTTTCTCTCATACTTCGCCTCCTTGGACTTTTTTAATGTAAGTGTTACAGTAATTTAAAAGGTTTATCTTAGATAATCTAACCTTTGCCCTATTTTTTATATTACACACATCAATTAAATTACCCGAAATACCGTTCAGAGATTCGGTTTCGGGTAACTCACGTAAAAGGCGATGCCAAAAAATTTCACAAAAATAAAAAAATTCCATGTGGGATCGCAGGGGATAAAAAAATTGATGTGTTGTTAAATTCCCCCACTTACCCATCTTAACCGCCTTAAGTTTACTCTGGAACGAGCTGGACGTATGGTCTTTCGATGACTTCCCACTCTTGAGTCTGTGGGTTATATCTCACGTTAACGAATTTTCTCCAGTTTGCATCGTCAAGCTCTGGATAGTCTGCTCTGTAGACATATCCTGGATATCTTGTCTCTTTTCTTGCGAGGATCGTTCTTGTGTGAGCCTCAGCAACCCACATTCTGTGAACGTTCTCCCAAGCTCTCTGGAGCTCATGGAGGTTCTCTGCTGCAAGTTTTTCGCTGTCTTCTTTCAGGAACTGGAGGAGCTGTAATCCTCTCTCAAGGAGTTTCTCACTTGTAGTGTAGTAAGTTGAGATACCACCCACGTATTCATCCATGATCTTCTGCAGTCTGAACATGAACATCTTTGGTCTGATGTAGTTGGGGTTTATCTCTGGTCTTGTTGTTGCGTTCTTGTTCTCCTCAAAGAGGTTCAGTGGTCTGTAAACAATCTCCCTCAGCTTCATTACTTTCTCGTCACTTACAGAGGGTGTGTAGTCTTTGTGGTCGTTTGCAAATTTTACAGCTGCCTTTGCAGCAATTCTTCCTTCAGTGAATGAACCACTTGAGAACTTGTGACCGCTTGCGCCAGACCCGTCACCGCATGTAAAGAGTCCCATCACAGTGGTCATTCTGTTGTACAGAGCTGGAAATGCATCCTTGTATTCGTCTGGCATTAAGTCAGCAGGTCCAACTACCCATGCACCGGAAGCTCCTGCGTGGGAACCAATGAAGTATGGTTCAGATGGCATGATCTCAGATGGTTCAACAGCCGGGTCGATGTTCTGGGCTGCCCAGAGCAGTGCCTGTGAGATTGTCATGTCAAGGAAGTCTTCCCAAGCTTCAGATTCGAGTTCTTTGAATTTCTTCTTTCTCTCTTTCTCATCAGGTATGGCTTCTGCAAGAGCCTTGATAGCTTCAGGTGTTCTCATGTAGATTGGTCCCTTACCTTCTTTCATGTCAAGGAGCATCGCGTGGTTTCTCAGACATGTTGGCATGGGCGTCATTGAGCCGTATGGCTGGAATTTCTCCACTTCAGCCTTCCTTGTAACCATATACTCCTCGCCAAATGCGTTGGTTGCTTTACACTTGAACAGCAGGAACCATGCACCGACTGGCCCATATCCATCCTTGTACCTTGCTGGTACGAATCTTACATCCATACATGTGAGCTCGGCACCGACTTGTGCCATGAGGGCATATGTCGATCCAGCGTTCCATGGCGGATACCATGCTCTACCAAGACCTTCTCCGGTTGATCTTGGTCTGAATACGTGAACTGCACCACCAAATGCACAGATGACAGCCTTGGCCTTGAACACATAGAACTTGTCTTCTCTTACACTGAAACCTACTGCACCGCAAACTCTGGTGGGATCGTTGTCATCTGTGAGCAGGTGGGTTATCATAACCCTTTCATAGATGTTGTCAATTCCAATCGCGCTCTTTGCTGCTTCAGCAACAATAACTTTGTAACTCTCACCGTTGATCATTATCTGCCATGGTCCTTCTCTAATGTACTTTCCATTTTCATCCTTCCAGATTGGCAGACCCCATTTCTCGAAAAGGTGAACTGTTGAATCAACATGTCTTGCAACATCGTAAACAAGGTCTTCTCTAATGATACCCATCAGGTCTGTCCTCACATACTTTACGAAGTCTTCGGGAGTCCACTGACCATAGCTTGCCCTCCCGCTCATTCCAAGGTATGTGTTAATAGCAGACAGACCCATTGCGACTGCACCACTTCTGTCAAGTGCAGCCTTGTCAACAAGTGTTACCTTCAACCCAAGAGGTTTTGCCCAGTAGGATGCTTCCACTGCTGCACCGCAACCTGACATTCCTCCACCAAGTATCAAAACATCGGTTTCAACTTCCTTAATTTCCGCTTCGTATGGCATACTTTACACCTCCAAAATCACTTCTTCAGAGTCGGAAATTCAACTTCAAGTGTGTCCGGCTCCGAGAACAGAAGCTCACTGTCCAAGTCTTCCACCTTCGCTTCTGGGAATCCCTCATGTGCCTTTATAGAGCCCTCAGGTGTTGTCCTTATCGGGAACTTGAACCTCTTGATAGATCCATTTCTGAATTTTACTGTCCACATAATGGAGTCAGAACCCCTCAGGGGTGTGACCTGTGCTCCAAGTGGTACGAAGTCTGCATATCCTCTAACCTCAATAGCCTGCTGTGGACAGATTTTAACACAGCTGTAACATTCCCAGCACATCTCAGGTTCCTGGTTGTATGCCTTCTCTTTTTCCTTGTCCAGCACCATCAGGTCGTTGGGACAGATGTACTGGCATGCCGTCTTATCCAGCGCCTTACATCCGTCACACTTTTCCGGGTTTACATAGCTTGGCATTTTTCCACCTCCAAATTTACTATCTACTAAATTTCCTACCTATTCACCCAATTTCTACCAATCCCAAATTTTCCTTATTCCACTACTTAAACTATCCAATTTTAAAAAAATTAAAATTAACTTTTGAGGAATTCCTCAATGACGTCCGGGCCGGTCGATTTGCGTTTAATTGCAATTTCGAATATTTTGTCCTTGACCTCCCTTGGAAGGAGCTCGATGGTTCTTGTTGTTGAGGCATCGAATTTTGCAGATGGATACTTTTTCAAAATCTCGTCCTTCTGCTCTTCAGTGCATTTCACCTGAATGTTCTTCATGCCTGCAAGAACTTCCTTCGCCATGTCTGCAAGGCCCGCTTCTTTCAGTTTTTCGTATCTCTCTTCATTAATCCAGATGTTAATTCCAATATCATCCATGTTATCACCCCGCTTAGAGATCCTTCAGAGTGAATATCGGCTGTCTCTTCTCAAGGTAGTGGTCGGTGACAAACGGAGATCCAAATCCGTATTTCTCCGCAGTTTCCATAACTGTATCAAAGACCTCTGGTCTGAATATGAGCCTTGTAGGCTTCACTCCATCCATCAGGATGCTCCTGATAAGTGTTCCACTGAACTTCTGCCTCTCCTTAGTGTGGTTACAGAGTGCAGAACATGTAACCTCAGAACAGATCGGGCAGTACCACCATTCAAGAACGAAAACTGGCTTGATTGCAAGTTTTTCCTTAACACTCTTGAGCAAGTAGTGAGCATCATATGTACCGTAGTAATCTCCAACTCCTGCATGGTCTCTACCGAACATGTGGTGAGTGCATCCAAGGTTCGTTCTCAGGATCGCATGGAAAATTGCCTCTTTTGGTCCTGCATACCTCATGTCCCACAGTGTGAAGGTTGTCATGTGGACATCATCTCTGAAGTATCCTGCTTTTCTGAGCATGTCGTGGCTGAGCAGAATTGCTTCATCGATGTAATCTCCCTTTCTTTTTTCACCAATAATACAGTTTACAAGAACACCAGTTCTCAATTTATCAACCATCAGGTCTTCATTTGCTGCAAACCATGCACCCTTCATGAGCCATTCGTGGCCAGTATGCGGAACGTTTCTCGTCTGGTGTGCTACCATCGCTTCCCAGCCCTTCTCTTTCATGGCTTCTCTGTGTTGGATTGGCGTTTTCCAGTAGGTTGCGTATGGTTCACTGAAAACAGGCTCATTTACAAGAGTGATCTTACCTCCAAGGAATTTCTCACCATATTTGTAGGTTCTTGCCACACCGGGGTGTTTCTCTTCTGATGTACCGTAAACCTTCTCCGCCATGAATTTCGTGTCATACTCGAAAATTTCTTCTACTTCGAATATTGCCAGTGGTTTGTCCATGTACTTGAAAAGCACTGAATCTCCTTCTTTGATATCTTTCTCCTTTAATTCATCAACATTCATGTCAAAAACGATTGGGATGCTCCATACAACTCCATCTGCAAGGGCCATATTCTTGCAGACAGAATCCACATCCTCATATTTCATAAATCCTTCAATCGGTGTAAAGAACCCGTAGGCGATGCTTATTGTCTCGTGAGCGATCTGTCTCCTCACTGGAATCTCTGTTAAACCCTTAATAGCATCCTTAGCTTCATCGGGTTTTAAAACTCTCTCTACTATTGGCTTTCCGCCATGACCGATATATTCCATTAAATACCCCCCTTTCCTTGTGATGGAATTTCTACCGTATAATCTATATAAGCCTTTCGAATAATATTTTTACGATTAATCAAGATATAAAAGGCTTTTCCCATAATCTATAACTATTAAATATTAATATTAGCCATACAAGGCTTCTGATGATTTCATTTAAGAAATAAGTCGATTTCAGCCCACTTTTCTTTAATGGAATTAAGATGATTTTTTCGATTTAAACTTTTAATTTATTAGTTATACATTTTGATTTAAAAATTGAATTGAGGAAAAGCTAAATCATAACTATTTTTTAAAATACATTTATTTCAAATTAACATAATAAATTAATATAACTATAGTTAATTATGCTATGACTTTAGACCTGAAAAACAATTTAAACATCAAAACCTACCGAAACCCATGGAATTAAAAGCATTCACAATTGATGTAGGTACAGGAACGCAGGACATTTATTTATTTGAGAGTGATAAAAATCCAAAAAATTGTTTAAAGATGATTTTACCATCACCAACAAGAATAATCGCTGAAAAAATTAGGAATTATACTGAGAAGGGGGAAGACATTTACCTGACAGGCTATACAATGGGTGGTGGAGCATCAACTGCAGCTGCAAAAGAGCATCTCAAAAAGGGGTTGAGGATCATTTCTCTCAAAAAGCCTGCTCTGACATTCAATGATAATATTGAGAAAGTTAAGGGGATGGGCATAGAGATTGTTGATAAAATTGATTGTAGCGATTGCATTGAGATGAAAGATGTGTTTCTGGATGAATTCGTGTCTTTTTTCCAGAAAGTCAATGTAAGTCTGCCAGATAAAATATTTGTTGCCGTTCAGGATCATGGATTTTCACCCCATATGAGCAATAGAAAGTTCAGATTCAGTGTCTTTCAGGATCAGATAAAAAAAGAGAGAATGATCTACTCATTCTTCTACAATGAAAAAAATGTTCCATCGTACTTTAACAGAATGAGGAGTGTGGTCGATAGCATAAGGGATTTTAGCAGAAAAAGCGGAATGAATATTCAGAGTTATGTAATCGATACTGTTTTTGCAGCAATTCTTGGAGCAATGCTTGATGTCAGGAGGTTTCCAGCCTTTGTTTTGAACTTTGGCAACTCTCACACCACTGGAGCTGTTGTGGATGAGGATGGATTCGTTCACTCACTCTTTGAACACCACACATCAGTGATGAGGAGGAAGGGGTATGAGGGGATAAAATCCTTCCTTGATGCTTTCTTAAAGGGTAAAATAACAAACGAGGATGTTTTCGAGGATGGAGGACATGGAGCATACATAAGAGATGTTGTCGATGTCAGGGATGTTGTCGCTACTGGCCCAAACGTTCACCTCTGCTCTTTCAGAGTTGCGAATCCAGCCGGAGATACAATGATCGCGGGCAATCTTGGGATGATCAGGGCCTACTGCCAGGTAAATGGAATTGATTTTGAGGTTTCTGGATTGCAGAAAAGTTAAAGCAATAATTTAAAAAACACGTGTTGCTAAACCGTGTTGCTAAGCCATGAAGGGAAATATAGCCATTTGCCCACATATTTTGTAAAGTTTGCTGGCCATATGTTCGTTCAGAAAGTAAATGTAAAAGAGTATGATGGCCGCAAGAAAATTGCTTTCCGATAAAGGGATGAATTTAAGGATGAAACGATCAAGGTTGGATGATATCAGCTGGCAGGAGTTTGAGGAGCTTATAAGAGAAATTCTGGAAAGAAACGACTTTAAAACAGATTTCAGAGTTGTTTTTAAGGATGAGCATGGACGGGCAGAGATGGATGTCATCGGGGAGAAATTTGGTATTCTAATCGGGATTGATGCAAAAAGGTACAACAGAGGATGGTACAGAAAAAGTGCTTTGAAGAGGCAGGCGGAAAAACATTGCGAAAGATGTTCCAGATTTGCTAGGCTTACTGGAAAAAGAATTATACCTGTGATCGTCTCACTGATAGATGATGAGATTATTCTCCATAAAGATTGCCTGATAGTCCCTTTCAAGGCGTTGAATGATTTTCTTGTGAATATAGAGTATTATCTTGAAGAGATGGGAATAACCGGAATTTGATGAGAATTCTGGGAGAGCAGAGCCAGGTTTGTAATAATTTTCAGCGAATAAAATTTTAAGCCAAAACATTTTATTACTCAGCAGAAGCGTTAATCATCAGGTACGTAAATTGCTGATCAGGATGGCTGATGGGTTCATATGTATCCAGATGTGTCAAATTCAAGGAGATGGATGATTTATAAGAGGTGGTTTGATGATAACTGATGAGGAGGTCCTTCACATTGCAAACCTCGCAAAAATTGAGTTAAAAGATGACGAGGTAGAAAAGTTCAGAAAAGGTTTTCAAAGCATCCTCGAATACTTTGAGATTCTGGATGAGGTTGAGGAGGATGTGGAACCCACTTTCCAGGTCCTTCCACTTAAAAACGTATTCAGAGATGACGTGCCCGGAAAACCACTTGAAAGAGAGAAGGCCTTGATGAACGCCAAACATGTTGAAGAGGGTTACTTTAAGGGCCCAAGGGTGGTTGAATGACCTCACACCAGATATCCATTGCAGAATGGAGAGAGAGGCTGAAGAGTGAGAAAGCTGAAGACCTTATAATGGAGCTGATCGAGAGAATTGAACGAAGCAAGTACAATGCATTCATTTCCATAAACAAAGATGCTATAGAGAGAGCTGGAGAATTCGACAGAGGGAAGGTGAACGGAAAGCTTGCAGGCATACCTGTAGCTGTGAAAGATAACATCTCAACCGGGGGTTTGCTGACCACCTGCGGCTCAAAAATTCTTTATGACTATATTCCTCCCTTCGATGCCCATGTTGTCGAGAGGTTGAAGAGTGAGGGAGCCATAATAATCGGCAAAACGAACATGGATGAATTTGGAATGGGAACCACAACAGAGACCTCTTATTTTGGAGTTGTCAGAAATCCCCATGACCCTGAAAGAGTTGCTGGAGGTAGCAGTGGTGGAAGTGCGGCATGTTTATCCGTAGGAGAAGGTGTTATTTCCCTGGGGAGTGATACGGGGGGAAGTATAAGGTGTCCTTCCAGCTTCTGTGGTGTTGTTGGGCTTAAGCCCACATACGGACTTGTATCAAGATATGGGCTGATCCCCTATGCAAACAGCTTGGAGCAAATTGGTCCACTTGCAACATGCGTTGATGATCTTGCACTACTTCTTGAAGTTATTGCTGGAAAAGATCAGAGAGATTCCACAAATTCAGGAAAGGAGTTTGTTTTTGATCCTGAATTGCTGAACGGAAAGAAGCTTACAGTTGGAATAATCAGAGAGATGAGCGGAAACGACGATGTGATGTCTTCATTCAACGAAGCTGTTGAGGTTATAAAAAGTCTGGGACATTCCATTAAGGAAGTTTCCATGCCCTCCTTCAAATATGCGCTTGCAGCATACTACATAATTGCCATGAGTGAGGCCTCATCGAACCTCGCAAGGTATGATGGTGTCAGATATGGCCACACTCTCGAGCAGATTACATCCTGGAATAAGTTTTTCTCAGCCGTCAGAGCCGAGGGATTTGGCGATGAGGTGAAAAGGAGGATTATGCTTGGAAGTTATGCACTTTCGGCTGGATACTATGGCAAATACTACTTGAAAGCCCTAAAAGTGAGAACACTCGTGATAAGAGATTTTAAAAGAGCATTTAAAGAGTGCAACCTATTGATTTCGCCGACAATGCCGGCTCTGGCGTTCAAGATTGGTGAGCTTGCTGATCCCCTGACAATGTATAAAGCTGATGTCAATACCGTTCCGATCAATCTTGCCGGTGTACCCTCCCTCTCCCTCCCGATATTCGAAAGAAAACGCCTACCCGTTGGTATGCAGATAATCGGAAACTATTTTGAGGAGAACTCAATCATTGCCTTTGCAAGAAAGGTAGAGGCTGAGATTAATGAAATTTGATGCAAGAAAATACCGCGAGATGGTAGAAAAGGATTTTGAGGACGCATGGCTGAACAGCACTGAAGTTCTCACGCCAAGAGATCCCAATTCCGTATTCCCGAGATACAGCTACATCACGGGTGAAGAACATCCCCTCTTCAAAACAATAAACGACCTGAGGAGAGCATACATATCTCTGGGGTTCAAAGAGGTTGTAAATCCCATCATAGTCGAGGATTCTCATGTAAAAAGGCAGTTTGGAAAGGAGGCGCTTGCCGTCCTTGACAGATGTTTTTACCTGGCTTCACTTCCAAGACCAAACATAGGCATCTCTTCAGACAGAATTTCGAAGATAGAAGAGATTGCCGGTAAAAAGCTCAGTAATGAGGAGATAAACACCGTAAGATCAATTTTTCAGGATTTCAAGAAGGGGAAAATAGATGGGGATGATCTTAGCTTTGAGCTTGCTTCAGCTCTCAATACAAGCGATGTAATAGCGGTTGAAATTCTTGACAGGGTTTTTCCGGAATTCAAAAATCTCAGGGCTGAGGCAGGGAATCTCACATTGAGAAGTCACATGACCACAGGATGGTTTATAACTCTCAGCAAAATTTCGGATAAATTTCCACTCCCCATCAGACTTTTCAGCATTGATCGATGCTTCAGAAAGGAGCAGGGAGAAGATGCGACGAGACTTTATACCTATTTCTCAGCAAGCTGTGTTGTCGTTGATGAGGATGTCAGCGTTGATGAGGGGAAAGCGGTCGCAGAGGGTTTGCTGAGACAGTTCGGATTCAAAAAATTCAGATTTCGGCTCGATGAGAAGAGAAGTAAATACTACATCCCTGGAACTCAGACAGAGGTTTTTGCCTTCCACCCCAAAATAGTGGGCTCAAGCACAAAATACAGCGATGGCTGGATTGAGATTGCCACCTTCGGGATATACAGCCCGACAGCCCTCGCCCAGTATGATGTCGAGTATCCGGTGATGAATCTCGGGCTGGGTGTGGAGAGGCTTGCAATGATCCTGTATAACTACTCCGATGTAAGAGAGATGGTGTATCCCTGGCTTTACGGGAAAATTGATCTATCAGATATGGATATAGCGAGGGCAATAAAACTCGTGGAGGTGCCCCATACAGTTGAGGGGTTGAGAATTGCTCAAAGCATTTCTGAGGCTGCCGAAAAATATGCGAACGAGAAAGGCCCCTGTGAGTTCCTGGCTTACGAAGGAGTGCTCTATGGCAAAAAAATAAAAGTATATTTATTTGAAAGTGAAGAGAACGTCAGGCTTTGCGGTCCTGCATTTGCGAATGAAGTTATTGTTTACCAGGGGAGTATATATGGGGTTCCAAGAACTGAAAAATGGATGCACGTATTCGAACACGGCATTAACACAGGACTAAGATATATAGACTCATTCAGCTACTTTGCTGCCAGAAAAATCGAAGAATCGGTTGCTATGAATCTGAAAGAGGCTAAGATAAGAACGAGAGTCGTTGAAGGGCTTTCCGACATAAATCTCTGTTTGCAGGATAACATAAGAATATACATCACATCAACAGGTGGAAGAATAGATATTAGAGGACCGATGTTCGTTGCTGTCAGAGTTGAATGTGAGAGCTAAGAAATATGCAGAGGCATAAGTGTTAATTGAGTTTTAGATAATCGATTGTTTGATTATGCAGTCATCAATGGTAAGGTTATGAGGTCACCACAGTATGAGACCAATTAATCTTGAAGAATTGAGGAGAAAACAGGAAAAGATGGCAAAGCTGATAAATTTAAAGGATGTTTTAAGCCTGGATGAGATAAAATACATCGCAGGAGTAGATCAATCCTTTTTAGGATTCAGATCAAATACTGTGATTTCTGCAGGTGTTCTTTTAACCTTTCCCGAGCTTGAGGTTGTAGATGAGGCTGTTACTGTAGATGAGGTAAATTTCCCCTACATCCCAACTTTTCTCATGTTCAGAGAGGGACATAGTGCTTTGAATGCCCTGAAAAAAATTGTTAAAGGATCGATCAGAGACAGAACCGTAATAATGGTCGATGGAAGTGGGATAGCACATCCAAGAAAGTGTGGTCTTGCCAGCTATATCGGTCTTGAAATGGGAATGCCCTCCATTGGTGTAACAAAGAAAAAGCTGATTGGTGAGTTCATAAATCCATCCAGACCAGGTGAATCTAAGCCATTGATGGATGGCAAAGAGCTTATAGGCTATGTTTTGAAGAGTTGCAACAGATGCAAACCCATTTTTATATCGCCCGGATGCTTTATCAGCCACGATCTCACAGTTAAAATCGTTAAAATGACATTAAAAGGTTATAAACTTCCAGAGCCGTTGAGAATTGCTCACAGACTTGCCGGTGAGAGGAGAAAGGACCTGCTAAAAAGAGAATCGTTATATTGATCATTGCATTCGAAAACCAGAAATACTTTAAATTATCAATTCCAGATTCTACTATGGAATTCAGAGATGTCCCAGTAATTCATCTGGGTCAACCGCTTGAGCTTGCTAAGGAGAAAGAAATAACGATTTTCATCAACGGTCTTCCTTCCCACCTCATGTGCACTCCTGCAGATCTGGAGGAACTTGTGATTGGATTTATAGTTTCTGAAGGGTTGATTATAAAAACAAGATGGAAAGATGCCGTTATTGATGTAAAAGGCGATAGAGTTTTTGTGGATGTTGATGCAGATTCTTTTCTTTTAGAATTAAGAAGTTCTGGCTGTGTAGGTGTATTCAGAGATGAAGAGATTCTTCCTGAAGTTACTTCAAATGAAACTTTTTCACTTGAAGAGGTTGAAGGGGCACTGCAATTTATTGAAGTCGCAGAATACAAACAGACCAGAGGATATCACACAGCCTCAATCGTTGGGAAAGAGGGAATGCTGGTTAGAGCAATAGATGTTGGAAGACATAATGCTGTGGATAAAGTCATAGGTATGGGTCTGAAAGAGGAAATAGACTTTTCAAGAACTTTTCTGCTGCTCTCAGGCAGGATTAGCAGGGGGATTGCCGCAAAGGCTGTCAGGGCAGGAATACCACTCGTAGTCTCCAAGGCCGCCATTCTTGATTCAGCAGTAGAGGTATGTGAAAAAACAGGATTGTCCATCGTATCACTGGCGTCAAAAATCGCCATAAAAGGAGAAGCTCTTACCCCTTAACAGCCTTTGCCCTTTTTCAACATTTTTTGAAGGTATGTAAATAGTTAAAATCTAACTAAAGCTAACCAGATCACTAAACCTCCATTGATTTCACTATGATCTTAGAGGCAAGTTCATGGCTGATAGTATACTCCTCCTTCTTATCCTTCAAGATCAGAGTGATTTCATTGCCGGATTTGAGAATTATTCTGCCCGGTTCAAAACCAATTCTCTGAGATATAACGGGGGCTGCCATTATTTCATACTGTCCATCAGGGGCGTTCGAAAGAGCGAAAAAGGTTCGGTCACAATCAGAACATGCTCTGCAGTCGGATGATGCTATAAGCATGCATACTCTGTCTGCCACTTCATCATTCACGTGATGTTCCAGCTCACAGCTGAGTTTATGAGCTTCATCTCTATCAACTCCAAGAAAATCAGTGAAAAATACCTCAAAGATCTTATGAAATCTTTTCACTCTTTTAGCCACTTCTGAGCCCTTTTCGGTAAGTGCTACACCATAATATGGTTGATACTCAACAAAACCTTTTTCACTCAGTTTTGATAGCATTTCAGTTACACTGGATGGCCTGACATTGAGTTTTTTTGCAAGATCATTCGTTCTTACAACCTTCTTCTCCCTCTGCTGGAGGTCATAAATTGCTTCCAGATACTCTTCAACTCTCTCCACATACTACTATTGACTCAAAATTAAATATGTTTTGCGATTTTCATGATATGAAAAGCAGGATTCAATAAATTTTCGTCAATTCAAAGTTATAGTCCGTCAAAGAACTCCCGGATGGATTTTGCAAGAACATCAAACTTTCCAAAATAAAAATGATCTGTCTCAACTTCCAGGAATTCTTTTGGAGGGTCAAACCAGTTAAAAATCTCTACTGATACTTCTTTTGGGACGATTTCATCCTTGGTCGCCCATATCAAATATTTTGGTATGCTGGTGTTTTTAAGTTCAATCGAGTTTATTCTTTTTAATGGAGAGACCAGTACAAGAGCATCACCATATTCTGCAGTATTCGATGCCACAACACTTCCAAAAGAATATCCAACAAGCCCAACAAAATCATGTCGGTTTTTCAGATAGAAAATGCATTTCCTTGCATCTTCTATTTCCCCAATTCCATTTCTGAAGGGTTTAGCATAATCAAAACGAAGTGTAGAATATCCGCCTCTTTTCAGCTCATCGGAGATTCTTTCCAGCCTTACATCAAATCTACTACCACCCATTTCAGGGTGTGGAGGGTAGAGGAGGATTGCCTTCTCACCCCTTATATCATACGTGCATGAAATGCCATCTATATTCACTTCAGCCATAAAATCACCTTTATGGGATGGTTGAGTATCTGCAATGATTACAGAATTTTTTGACTTCTGATTTATTCTGAAATTCCAAACTTTTAAGTTTAACTGCTAACCTCATCGAATTTTTGTTCTGATCTTTCTACTATTTCCTGAATTGCTTCCTGAATTGCTTCCCTGACTTCTCCCCGTTCCAGATCAAGCCTTTTTTGTAGAATTTCAACGTCCTCCATATCACCGATCTTCCCCAGAATCATTGCCGCATCTTCCCTTATTCTGAAATCACCGTGTTCCAGGAGCTCAATAATTTTTCCTTTGGCCCGGATCACATTTTCCTTATTTTTTTCAAATAAGTGCTCGAGTAAAAACATAGCCCCCAATCTAACAAAAAAGTCCTGATGAGTGAGGAGATCCGCGATGGCCTCATCATTCTCCAGTTCAACAATTGCATGACTGAGTTCTTCAGCCTTCCCCTCTCTGATCATTTTTACAATATAGTCAGCGATAAAATTCTCATCACCAAATTTTTCAGCCCATTCAAGTAATTCCTCAAATGATTTTTCGCCATGTAATGTGATTTTTCCATTAATAAGAATTACGGGAACTGAAACCACTCTAAATTTCTCCCTCAGTTCATCAAACTGAGTTATATCCACCACCATCAGCTTTATTCTGGGATTTATTATCACAGTCTGACTTAATCTCTCGACAGTATTCGCACAGTGAGGACAGAAAGGTGCAACAAACACAGTGAATTTCACATCACCAATTCGTTTTATTCTTTCATAGTACGTTCTATTAATATCGATTGCATCTTGAAACAACTTAGAAATAATTTTAAGTAAAAACGTTCGTTCAATTCCCTCGGGATACCCATAATAAACTATTTCTGAACCTTTCTGGTTTTTTAAAATAATGGCTGGTTTTACATTCAAATCGTACTCTAATTTTCCATAGTTTCCATAGTTTTTTTCAATTGATATGTCGATTTCGGAGCTGTTTATTTCGGAGCTGGATTTTATGATCTTTTCGAGCTCAAATGCAAATTCCTCAGCTTTCTTTGACAGTTCTGACTCATCAAGTAAAAAAATCAGTTCAAGCTTTTTATTCTGCAGGTTATTGTACATATGAATCCCCGGGTCATGTTAAATTAACATAAAACTCACGTTAATTTCAATTTACGTTAATCAGTTATCAGTGATTTCCTCCGAATCTTCTGAGACTCCTATTTTCTGAAGGAAAAACTGTCTGTTGAATTTAGCTATTTCATTTTTTGGTTCGAGCTCCAGTACCTGATCAAAAATCTTTATAGCTTCCCTGAGTTCCCCTATTCTCCCGAGCACGATACCAACATTGTTCATTGCCTGAATATGGTTGGGTTGAATTTCAAGGACTTTTTTATAGCATTGGAGAGCATCATCAAATTTCTCAAGAGCATAGTAAAGAAGACCAAGATTAAACCATGCAAATGCGTTTTGTGGTTGAAATTCAATGGCTTTCTTTAATGCATTTTCAGCCTCATCATACTTTCCAAGATTATAGAGTGCATACCCAATATTGTTCCATGTGTTCGAATCCTTTTCCTCAATCTTGAGTATCCTCTCATAGCACTGAAGTGCTTCTTCAAACCTCTTATTTGCCATAAGCGCAATTCCCAGGTTAAAAAGACCGTCAACATAATGTGAATCAATCTCAAGAGCTCTCACAAAGCACTGGATGGCTTCCTCCTGCTTCCCCAAATCGAAAAGAGCAATGCCAAGATTATTCCATGCAGAAGGGTTGTCTGGATCCACTTCTATACTTTTCTGGAAGCACATGATTTCTTCGTTTATATTCTTTGCATTAAGTCCTTTTTTGAACCATTCCTCTGCAGAGAGATTTTCATCTCCAAGATTTTCATCCTTAAGCTCTGGGTTATCTTCATACTTTACTTCCTGCACTTCTTCATTTTCTTTTCCCATTTCAGCACCTCTTGAATCTCTTAGATACAACTCCCCCATACTTCAGTTCGAGTATAAATCTTTTGCACTTCCAAAAATTTTAATACTCTCAATTTTGACATATAAACGAAATAACAATTGGTGAAAAGAAAAAATGATATTCGGTGAACACAAAATCCCGTTTTCATATAGGGACGATAAGATATCCATTTCAGCAAGCGAATCAGGTGGGTTAATCAGCTATTCGAGGGAATGTCGCGGAGAAAGATTTAAAATAAAGCTTTCTGCTGAGATAAATAGCATTCTTGTTCTTCCGGTAGAGCCAGTAAACCTTCCAAAAAAAATTACGAATCATCTGGAGATAGATTTTTCAGAGCCTGTGATTATCGAACCTACAGGTTTTGCGAGAGTATTCGTCAAATTTCCTGTAGAAATCTGTGTTTTTGTCTCAAAAGGTGGTAAAATCAACCCATTAGACATATTTACAAAAACCAAACCCAAGTATACCCTCTACGGTACTCCGAGGAGAGGTATTATTTGCAGGCAGCACGAGAGCAAAATATATACTGAGATTCCCGAAACTGATCCCAGCGAAGAGGGGGTTATTGAACTCAGCATTAAAAATACGCTGAGTGAGTGGGTTAAGGTTTCAAAAACAGTATTTGACGCGATTGACATGAAAATATTTTACAATAACAAGCTTATCTCCATGAAAGGAGAGGTAAAGATTACCGGGAAAAGTATAGCCGAGACAAAATTCATAAACAAACCACTGGAAGACAGTCAGAAAAGATCAGTTGAACTCTACAGCGCAAAGGGACTTCAGATTATAGAGAAGGGTGGATTCGTGATGGAGTACGGATACGGGTGATTCGTGATGGACATAGGATTTTTAACCACCCTGTTTGAAATTAATATTTATGGAGATATTACATTATTCGATGTTATGGTTTTTGTAATTATTGTACTCCTCTCTTTAATCACTGCAAGAATGGCGATAACATACCTCAGAAGATTTTTAAGTGATAAAATCCCCAAAGACCTTCTGAATGTTGTGGAGAAAATAACCTATTACGGTATAATAATCATTGCAGTTATTTCTTCCCTCACTCAATTTGGTATAAACCTTTCCGGTTTGCTGGTTGCTGGTGGATTCGCAGGGCTTATTATCGGTTTTGCAAGCCAGAGCGTGGTTTCAAATTTTGTTTCCGGTTTGTTTCTAATATTCGAGAGGCCAGTAAAGATTGGAGATCCTGTGAATGTCGGTGATGTCACAGGAATAGTGGAAGACATAAACATACTTTCAACCGTTGTAAGAACCTTTGATGGAATTTATGTAAGAATACCGAATGAGAAAGTTTTTACTTCGAATATCGTGAACTATGTAGCGAACACAGCAAGAAGATTTGAATACGTTGTCGGTATAAGATATGCAGATGATGCAGAAAAAGCAATTGAGGTAATAAAGCAAGTTGTTGATGCCCATCCATTCGTCCTTAAAAACCCACCTGCGGCAATTTTCGTCGACAAGCTCGCAGACAGCAGTGTTAACATAGCTGTAAGAGTCTGGGCACCGGCAGAAATATGGTTTGAGGTGAAAATGGATCTGCTGTGGAAAATTAAAAAGGCAATTGAAGATGAGGGAATCGAAATACCCTTCCCGCAAAGAGTTGTATGGTTTGCGAATAAACTTCAAAAGGAGGTGTAAAGTATGAGCCTGGAGAAAATGTTTCTGCACGAAAAAACAGTCGATATAATGCTTAAAATTCTCGAAGCTGAGGACTAGGGAGAGAATGCTTATCCATTAGGCATATCAAAAGAGGTTGGATCTCCCTACAGTTACATATCTAAAGTCCTCAGCGAATTTGAGGAGAATGCACTGATCGAGAGTCAGTTTAAGGGAAGAGTGAGAATAGTCAGATTCACGGAAGAAGGGAGAAAAATTGCTCAAATTTTCAAGGTGTTGAGAAGAGAGTTGCAAAAAGATTTCATTGCAAGGAAAAAATTGAATTTGTTGAAAGAAGTTGTCAGCAAAGCAAATGGTGCAAATAAAGAAGATCTGTTTAAGATACTTGCACCTGTCAGAACTGAACTTGGAATACTCAAAGAGCAATCAAAAGATGCAGAAACTCTTGAAATGGTCAAAAGCCTGGAAAATAAGGTAATCGAAATGCTAAGATGATGGTTGTATGGATGGTTATGAATCTTAAAAAATTAAATAAAGTTAAACCAGGGTAAAACCATGAATTTGGATAGGATTGTGAATAAAGTAAATGAACTGGAAGATTATGCCATAAAACTTCTTTCTGAGTTAATTGAAATCAAAGCTATAAGCCCGGATACTGGGGGAGATGGGGAGTTAGAGAAGGCTGAACTCCTCTTAAGAAATCTGGAGGAGTTTGAAGTTGAAAGACACGATGCAGAGGATGAACGGGCTGCTGGTGGAATAAGGCCAAATATTGTCGCAAAAATTGTTGGTAAAAAGAGGAGAACGGTGTGGATAGTTACTCATATGGATGTGGTTCCTGAAGGGGATGCATCCCTATGGAATACGCCACCATTCAAAGCGATTGTAAAAGATGGCCGGGTTTACGGGAGGGGGAGTGAAGATAATGGTCAGAGCCTTGTCGCCTCCCTGATTGCCGGTAAAGCAATAATCGAGCTGGATATCGTGCCTGAATATAGCCTGGGTTTGGTTTTCGTGTCTGATGAGGAAACTGGAAGCAAGTATGGCATCCAGCACCTTCTGAATCAGAATATTTTTAGCAAGGATGACTTATTCATAGTCCCAGATGGCGGGACCCCTTCAGGCAATCTCATTGAAATCGCAGAAAAGAGTATTCTCTGGCTTAAATTCTCTGTTTTCGGAAAACAAACACATGCAAGTACTCCTGAAAATGGATTGAACGCATCAAGAAGAACCATGGAGTTTATTCTTGCATTAGATAAGAAGCTAAAAGAAAAATTCAACAAAACAGACAAACTTTTCTCACCTCCCTACTCCACATTCGAACCAACCAAAAGAGAGAGAAATGTAGATAATGTTAACACGATCCCCGGGCTGGATATCAGCTACATGGACTGCAGGATACTTCCTGATTACCCTGTTGAGGAGGTTCTTGAGGTTGTCAAAGCAGTTGCATGTGAGTTTGAAAGTAGAGATGGAGAGAAAATCGATATTGAGATAGTCCAGAAGGAGTCATCCCCTCCAACTTCTGAGGATTCCGAAATTGTGAAACTACTTAAAAAATCCATAAAAGTCACAAAAGGAGTTGATTCAGGAGTTTACGGGATGGGGGGAAACACATGTGCAGCTTTCTTCAGAAAGGCTGGATTTGAGACGGCCGTGTGGAGTACAGTAGATAACACCGCCCATCAGCCCAACGAGTATGCAAAGATCAGAAATCTCGTTGAAGATGCGAAAGTTTTTGCAGTTCTTCCATTTATGAAACCATGACCATTATTCCGCGATCCCTGATCCAGCCGTTTGAGACCTAAGAGAGTTTTTAGAGAGGCTAGGAATTGGTTAAAGTTGTAACAGGGCTGTAAATATTTCTTTGTAACAGTGTCCTTACCCACTATTTTACCGCATCACATTTACACCCAATCATCGAAAATTCGTTACTTTTAACAAATTGTATCATTTTCATCACACCCACAAAACACTTTAATTGATAGAATGCATTTGAGGGTGAGGGTGTGGTTGATGGCAAGAAAGAAAGAAAACAAAGATGAAAATAATGAAGAGGTCGGGAAAGAAGGGACCTCTGTTGAGGAAAATGAGGGTATGATGAGTGATGTAAAGATTGTTGATCTTGAAGATATTCCCCATGTTGGTCCAGCTATTGCTGAGAAGCTCAGAGGTTCAGGATTTTCTACAGTTGAGGCTGTTGCTGTGGCTTCTCCTGCTGAACTCAGTTCTGTTGCTGAGATAGGAGAATCGATTGCTGCTAAAATCATTTCTGCTGCAAGAAAACTGGCAGATATCGGCGGGTTTGAAAGCGGAGAAAAAATTCTTGAGAGGAGACGGAGAGTAGGAAAGATAAAAACGGGTAGTCAGGCTCTTGATGCTCTCCTTGGCGGTGGAGTTGAGACTCAGGCCATTACCGAACTTTTTGGGGAGTTTGGCAGCGGAAAAACACAGATATGTCATCAATTGAGTGTTAACGTTCAACTTCCCAAGGACCTGGGTGGGCTTGATGGTTCTGTTATAGTCATAGACACTGAAAATACCTTCAGACCAGAAAGAATAATACAGATGGCAGAGGGCAAAGGACTTGATCCTGAGGAGGTTTTGAGAAATATTTACGTTGCTCAGGCATATAACTCAAACCATCAGATGCTTCTTGTAGATAATGCAAAGGAGCTCGCCAACAGAATAAAGAAAGAGGGTGGAAAGCCAGTAAGACTGATAGTGGTCGATTCCCTCATGGCCCATTTCAGAGCAGAATACGTTGGCAGAGGTACACTTGCAGACAGACAGCAGAAACTGAATCGTCACCTTCACGACCTCATGAGACTGGGCGAGATTTTCAATGCAGCTATTGTCGTGACAAATCAGGTGCAGTCTAAACCAGACACCTTTTTTGGAGATCCAACAAAACCTGTTGGTGGACATATCATAGCTCACACAGCCACGTTCAGAATATACCTCAGAAAGAGCAAAGGTGAGTTGAGAGTTGCAAGACTCATAGATTCCCCACATCTTCCAGAAAGTGAGGCTGTGTTCAAAGTTACAGAGAGGGGTATTGAGGATAAATAGGGTCGGATATACAGGTCTGAAATGAATATAACTTGTAGCAGTAGCTTGTAGCAGTTCCATCACGAAATTCCTTCACGAGAGTTACAAGACCAAACTTTATAACACTAAATTATTTTTATTTTGGATTTGCTAAACCGTTATTTAGACCTATTAAACTGTAAAATTTTATTCAGCAGATAATTAAAAACTTTTTTATTCTCAACATAATTTGGAAAAAGTTTATATTTGAAATCGAATATCTCTAATTGTAATTATGATTAACTGGGTGAACAGGATGAGAGTCAGTACTGGAGTATATGGATTAGATGATCTTTTAGGAGGAGGATTTCTTCCCAACACAATAAATGTTGTATTAGGTTCAACTGGAACTGGGAAAACCATATTCTCCCTTCAATATCTATTAAAGGGTGTGGAAGTTGGCAATAAAAGTATTTTTGTTTCCTTTGACATGGATGAAGAAGGTGTGATAAAAACCGCACTGGCACTGGGATGGGATGAGGTAAAGGATTACATCGCAGAAGGTAAACTTTTAGTTAATAAATTCTATGCCGAAAACGTTTCTTATGTTAATAATGACCTGCTTAATCTCCTAATGACAGAATCGAATAAAAATACCAGAATAGTAATTGATTCATTCACACCCATGATATCATCCCTCAACTTTGAGATGAGAAATGACGTTAACTGGTTCTTTAACAAGCTCAGAGAACTTGGAACCGCTCTTGTGACTCTTGAAGAGCCTTTGAACGGAGATCTCGGTGAGGCTTACGTCTCAATTCCAATGTTCCTGGGGGACAGCGTAATACAGCTGAAAAACATAGGATATGGTGAGGCGTTCAGCAGAACACTCAGGATAATCAAACAAAGAGGATCATGGCATGCAGAAGGCGTTTTTCCTTACAGAATACTCGATGGCATAGGTGTATATATTGAGGGTGTAGAGTACATAATCGAATCCAAAGAAGAGGTAAATCTCGAAGAGATATTCAACGAGCTTGGTATAAAAAGAAGTGATCTCAGCAGTAGTGTGCTCGCAAAAATTGAGAAACTTGCAAAAATGGGTGAAAGAGGGATTAGCCAAGTGATAACAGACCTGCTTAAAAATTACCTTTTGAAAAAGTGAAGATCGAAGACAAGAATTGAGAATTAAAGGTTGAGATATTAAAGGTTAAAGGTGTAAGAAATGCTTTCTAAAATATCAAACATTCTTGAACCCCTGACAGAAGATGAGGGTGTGAAGATGGTGGTTCTTTATAGAATCGATGGTGTTCCTATTTTCGCAAGGCTTAACGTTCCCAAGAGAGAGATCGCCCCAACCCTTTACTGGCTTGAAAAGCAGATTAAGGATATGTTATACCAAATATTCAGCCAGAATCTGGATGAAGCAAGTTTCAAATTCGGCAACACAAAGATTATGTTGTATCCTGTATCCAGAACAATCATTCTCGGCATAATGGCTGATGAGGAGACATCAGCTTACAAGCTGGATATAGATATAAGAACATCATGCAAGGAGATGGAAAGCTTAATTACAGGAAATTAATATTACAGAAAGTTGATATTTCTCAGTTTTGCATCTACAGGCAGTTGGTTTTACAAATTTTACGAATTGTTCGGAGAGTTGCCAATTCATAACAACCAAGCCATATCATGAAAAATGAGAAAAGTA
The DNA here is from genome assembly GCA_002011215.1 of Archaeoglobus sp. JdFR-24. The sequence continues at coordinate 42,493 of MTML01000042.1, read as the reverse complement.
TATATTTTACTTACAATTATTTCTTACTGTAATTACAGCGGTAATGACGGCACAATGGCGCGGTGAATGAGGTAATGAGGAGGAAAGGGTAGGCATTTCAAATATTCAGAAAAAATTAAAAAATTATCGAGATCATGAGAGGCGAAATTGTATACTCAGCAAATAATGAATTTAAGAAAGCTTCAAGCGAGATTGTAAAAAAAATAGAGGAGCTCAAGCTTTCAAAATTTAAACCTAATTTTCTACTTTTATTTCTGACTGATGGAACCTTTAAAGATTACAAGAAGTATAATGAGCTGTTCAGGAGATATTTCCCTGATGTGCAGATGGTGGGATGCATTGTTGAAGGATACATCGTCAAAGATTCGATATGGACGAGGGGAGTTGCTGCTCTGCTTGGCGAGTTTGAGGGTGAAGTTAGAGTATTCTGGGAAAGTGGGAGAGATGTTGAGAGAGTGTGTGGAAGGCTCGGAGAGAGGATAGGAGACAAATGGGATACAATACTAATAATGTTTCCTGCGTTTTATTTCCCTGGAAGGCTGGAATTCGTAAGGTTGTTTTTGAATGATAAATTATACTACAGAAATTACAGATCCAAGAAGACTGTTGAAGAGAAAAAAGAGGTGTTGAGAGAATACTCAAGATATCTTGAGGATAATTTCATATTTCCGATAGATAAGGTGCTGAAAATTTTGGCTGACAAAACTGGCGGTAATACCCCAATTGTTGGTATGAATCTTATGCCATTGGAGGCTAAAGTGGGTACACCCATCATACTGGCGAATTATGAAGATGTCGGGAGAGGAGTTGCAGCTTTGTGTTTCAAAGGAGAGGTTAATGCTATTTATCATGATGTGTTTCCAGAGAGGGGAAGTAACTTTGAGGAGACTGTTGAGATCATAAAGAATTACTTCTCAAATGTTGAGGAGGTTGAGGCTGTTAAGGCAGATATTGCGATTGGTGAGATTAATGGAATAAGGCCTATGGAGTTTTTAAAATTGAAAAAAAGAGGTTTTGATGAGGTTAGTGAGGATGAATTCATAAACAAAGTAGAGAGAGGCAAACTTCAAGTAGCTTCCCCATATGTGGTTGCATTTATTAGTAAAATTAATTCAGGTGTTTCATTATTAGGACTCGTTAATTCGCCAGTTAACATTTACCCTTCCCCCTCAACTCTAGAAATTTTTTTTGATAAATGTTTCTTTTTAGGTGAGACATTTAAAGGTGGTCCTACGAAATTTATAAAAGTATTTGATAAAAAAATATACAATGGATTTGATTTTTACATTCTCGATATGAGTGCCATTTTAGCTTTTGGTGGAGAGGTCCATAAAATTTTACAAAGGATCGATGATCACTCTAAATCAGCTTTTGGTATATTTTCTACTCCCCCTTCAATGTTCGTGACTTATGAGAAATCTAGACATCTAAGTGATATTGGAGACAAGATATGTTTCACAACTTCAGGTTCTACAGCAGTTATTGAATTCAAAACAAGCCTAGAATAGATAAAATAAACATTGAAAACAGATTGGAGAAGACCAGAATTTTGAGAGGTTTCAAAATATTCTCATTCAAAGTCCAGTTTAACCTATATGATACGATTATAACATAAATAGGAAATATGATGGGAGTTGCACCTAAAATTGATCGTAAAGGAAGAATATCAAAAATGGAGAAAAATATAATAAAAACATAATATAACATAATGAAAACAAAAGAAATTTTGAATAGTGTTTCTGGGTGAAACTTTACTGCCAATGTTTCTAAACCAGCAAGTTCATCATTTGATGCATCTTTTATATCTTTCAAAAATACATTCCAATAACCAAAAAGCAGCATTAAAAAAGATAACGCTATAGCTGTTTCATTTATATTTGCTGCAATCGCCCATAAGGTCAGAGTGAATAAAGGATATGATATAGTATATGCTATAATCTCAGTTTTGTAATTTTCCTTAAGCCTTCTAATTTTCACCCCAAAAAAGATTTTGTCAGAGTAAATCCAAGTAACCAATGCCACAATGATGAACAAGATGATTCCTCTCTTATCCATAACCCATATTAAAATAGCAAAAAATGATAAAAGATATAATATAAGAGCAAGTACAGCGATTGATATTCTTAATTTATAATTTTCGGTCAAAATAAGGTTCTTTCCAGCAATTTTATCCTCTAATGTATCATTTACGTGATTCCACAAATTAATACCTGCGGAAAATATAAAAGAAACTATAACAATCTTGAGAAAATAAATCAAATCTGAACCTGTATAAGCGAAAACAAGAAAAGGTATAAGTGGAATAGGATAATACAACGTTTGAGGCGTTGCTGATAACCTAAATACTTCTTTGAGGTACATTAATAGCTAAAAATAAATTACCAAGCAAATATTCTAATCTTTTTGAACGTCTCTTCCGCCTCTCTCTTCTTGTCCTTCATTTCACATCACCTCAAAATAAGAATCATAAAATTAACTATTTAAATTTTTCCTATTTTATTGATATACTTATCATTATGATCATTTCTCCAGAAAGGTTAAAAATTTTTAATAATTCACCTCGATTATGATTTTAAAACATAGGGAAGAAGATTTGAATCCAATTAAAGACAAAGATTCGGCGAAATTTGAACTATAGTTAAAAAGTTTTCGAAACACTACATGATCATGTGATTGAAAATATTTAAAGTTTACTAATTCAAATCCCTGAGTTTCAAAACTGGATACTGAATATACGGGCATATCTAAAAACATTGAGTATGATGAAAAAATAGAGCAAAGTTAATCAGTTGCAGTATAAACAGCAGGTGATTTGATTTTGAGCCAAAGTTACACAGAGATTCTTTAGTGTGTAGAGATGTGAGGATACAGTGTCAAAGTATAAAGCCTTAAATACACTCCAATGAACTTTTTAATGATGTGGAAAGAGATCAAGAGTGTGTTTGTTACGGGTTTACTTATTTTTCTCCCAATCTCCGCCACCATTTTTATAGTTTTCTGGGTTTTCAAGTATATTGAGGATTTTCTCCAGCCTTATCTCTCAGCAACAGGACACTACATCCCGGGAATGGGGTGGATTTTCATAATTGCCATCATATTCATCTTAGGGATTATCGGGAGGTTTGCAATCGGAAACAAACTAATTGATTCGGCTGAAAACCTGCTCAGAAAAATTCCGGTTGTTAGAACGATATATGTTGGTGTAAAAGAAGCTACAAAAGCAATTCTTATTTCTGAAACCGAGAGAATTAAGGGTGTTGTTTTGATAGAGTACCCGAGAAAAGGTATCTACACCATAGGGTTTACAACCGGAGCGGTGATAAGCGAGGCAAGGGAGAAAAGTGGTAAAAAACTGGTAAATGTATTTGTTCCAACTTCACCGAACCCAACCTCAGGACTCGTCATTCTTGTTCCAGAAGATGAACTCATTTATCTGAAGATAAGTGTTGAAGACGCACTAAAGGTGATAATATCCGGAGGTTTCTCAAAGTAAACTAACCTAAAAGTGACTCGATTAAATCCAATACTCCCGAATTGATAAGATCCCTAAATCAACAATTTAATCTTGTAAAGAAGTGTCTTTAAGTACAATCTCAATGGATAGTCTGTAAGTTTTGGGGATTTTTTTGCATAGAAATCACATTTTTCGTCAAGAGCCCACATATGAGCTTTCATCGAGTCGGGTAAAACTTTTAATTCAATCTGAAGTCTTGTCAATTTTTCCTGCAGTTCTATCGGAAGATTCCAAGAAGCATAGCCTCTTGCTATTAAATCTGAGGATTTTCGTATCACCGACTTCCAGAATTTCTGATAATCCGAAAGTTTTGCCAATCCTCTTACAGAGTCATTAATTACATTTGATAACTTTGGAGCGAGTTTGTGGATATAGTGGAGACTCATCCCGTAAACTGGATGGGTTAAACCAGCAGAATCTCCAAAAATAACCACATTCCCTTTAACAACCTCTTTGACAAAACCATATGGATAAATGCTCGATTTTTCAGCACTGGCTTCCGCATTAGCCAACATATTTATTAAAATGCCAGTTTGCCTAGCTTTAGTGAGATTCGGAAATCTGATTTCTTCTCCTCTTTTAAACCTGTTGGCCATACCAAATTCCACACATCCCTTTTCTGGATATATCCATCCTCCAAAATTCGCAAACCCCACTATAAAACAGAAAGTTGAGTCGTCAAAATCAACTCTGGACAATTTTTCAAATCTGACAGCGTTCAGTATAGGTGGAAGAGAGAAGCCTTGTTTTACCCTTAACTGTTCACCCCCAATACCAGAACAATCAACTATTATTTTCGCCTTAATGGTTTCGTCGTGAAGAATGACTTCATTTCCGGAATAACCGAGCACTTCACTTTTACAAACATCATCTATTAATCCCCTGCATAACTTTTGATAATCCACAAGACAAAAAGTGTCCTCTTCAAACTCATATTTTTCTGAATCTCCAGCAGTATTCATCAACATAAAATTGGAATAGGTATTTTTGATCGCATCATCGTTTTCAACAATTTCTGTAAAGGTAACTGCACTGACATCCTTGCTCCCGATTTCAGTCTTATCAATAACGATAACATCGAGACCCTCAAGTTCAGATGCTATACATGCCCCAGCAAATCCCGCCCCGATTATTGCTACATCATACATACTTTCAACCTCACTTAAAAATTATAAAAATACTGCTACAATACTATCACATCTATCATTTCTGGCCCCCAAACCTAAACTACCCAAACTTAAACTATCAACAATGTTCTGCTAACTCCTCTCTGCTGAGTTTATTCCTCCTCGCCTGATCCTTCCACAACTTCCTTAATTGATAAAAATATCCATAGAGATCCAGAAGAGTTCTGCAGAATAGGACTTCATGACTCTCAATTATTTCCATTTTAATGTATAATGGAAGTTCTTCAAAAAACCAGACATCATAATTCTTTCCGGTAACGTCAACCCTCTGAAAAATCCCACGCATATTAAAATCTTCTGGATTTACTATGCATATATCCAGGCTTCTTCTTTCTCTGCCTCCAGGCGATGGACCAAAAATGAGGACTGCAAGTACTCTATCTGCTAAAAAACAAAAATCTTCAATTAAATCTTCCTTTTTAACCAAGAACCGATCACCTATACAAACCTTTCGATGCGTGGAATGATGTCTAAAATTGATTCGAGGGGCAGTTTATCATTTATTCCATTATAATAATGCTCAAGCCTGTTTCTCAGGTCATTTGCCGTTTTTATGTATTTTGATAACTCTGAATCCTCCACGAGCTTTCCCCATTTCTCGATGTTGGTGTAATCATCTTTGAGGATATAGCCCTCATCTTTAAGAGACATAGCAATTATGTCGCAAGTAGCTTCAACCATTTCCTGTGCGACTTTATACGCGGTAAGCCTGGATTTCTTGTCTGATTCTGCCTCTTCAATCCAGTCCAGTATGTCTGCTATTCTCTCTTTTATATGATTTAATTTATCAACATATCGCGAGACCCTTTTTATCTACATGTTAATAATTATTAGATTTAATATAAAGTTTAAGGTGCATAATGATTGGGTGAGTTAAAGTAGTGGTTAGATACTGGTTTTTCAGATTTACTTTTTCAGATATGCCACCAAATATATTAGAGAGAAAAGTGGAAACTGTCAGAAATACTCTACAAATTAGCAAATGAATAACTTGAGCTAAAACCAGTTGAGCATCGCAGTCGGATTATCTGAATAAGTTAAGACTGATAAAACTGATAAGACTGACCAGAATCCAGTAACCGGTCAGTCGTACTCTCTCCAGGTCTTTCCACATTTCGTGCATCTGAAAAATCTCACTTCGCTTTCATCTGCAGCCCTGAGCTGTCTCAACCACCAGTAAGCCTCTCTGTTCCCGCAGGAGGGGCAGATAGCGTTGGTGGTTGGCAGGGTTTTGATGTTCTCGCCTTCGATGACAGGCACATCTTCTCTGTTACCTTTGGAGACCACAAGGATCGTTTTCTCTTCACCAACTTCCATCTCATATCCACATTTCCTGCAAACGGCTTTATTCTGGTTGTAGATCATTATACTTTTACATTCTGGACAGAATTCCAATTAAATCACCTCTTGCATCTTTTATCATCTTATCGTGATCGAAAGCCAGCCTTGGAAGTTCTTTAAGAGGGAAGACTTTAACCTCTCTTGCATCACTTCCGGCTTTCAGTTCACCTCCTTCGCTCATAACTATAAAGCAAACCGAGACGAAGTGGCCTCTTGGATCGCGTTGAGGTTGAGAATATACTCCAACGAGCTTATAAATTTTCCCCATCAAACCCGTTTCTTCCTCAACCTCTCTCAACACAGCATCCTCAACACTCTCCCCATATTCCACTATACCCCCCGGAAGCGCATAAAACCCTTTAAATGGTTCATTCAACCTCTTAATCAAAACAATTCCCCTTTCGTGTGGGATTATTGCATCAACGGTCAGAGTTATGCATTTATTATTTTTCATCCTATCTTTCATCCAGAATGAACCTCCCCCTTGGTAAAAACTTCCTTGCTCTTTTAAAGGCCTCTTCGACATCTCCGATTCTTCCCAGAATGTGTGTATCGCTTCCAACTGAGTATTTTATTCTCCGGTTGCTGCACAATGTCAAAAAGTTGTCTGGCGGAGCTGAGTGAGTGGTGTTAATTTCAAGAGCTACGTCAGCTTCCTGAAGTAGATCAATGATTTCTTCATCTTCTTCAATCATACTCCCATTTATGCTCCCGAAAAGTGTTGAATGGATGTGTGCAAGAACATCAATGCTATTTTTCCTCAAGCAGAGTTTAATCCTTCTGTAATATTCTTCAGCAGGTAGCTGGTCGTGAATGGACGCAAGAATCATATCAAACCTGAAATCAGGTAGAGTGATTTCACCATCTGCAAGAATCCCGCATTCTACTGCACTCAAAACCTCAATATCATATCTGGATGAGAATCTTTCAATCTCTTCCTGTCGTTTTCTTGCCTTTGACTCTGTCATGCCGAACCTGTGCTCGATAGAGTGATCTGCTATTGCGATAATCTTAAGACCCTTTTCCTTTGCCCTCCTAACTATGCTTTCAATGCCTGCACACCCATCTGAGTAGGATGAGTGAATGTGAAGATCAAACGACATACAAATTAACGAATTGTTTAAGTATCTAAATAAAGTTTTGCGGTCATGGATATACTGCTCCTATCCTCTTTAATCTTGATGATCATATTTGTCGCTTCAAGAATAGAACCGGCAGGTGGTTTAGGGTGGATACTGTTTGGTATAGTGTGGATTACAAAACTACCTCATTATCTCGAAATTGGTGATTATTTCAATTCTGTTGTAGTTACCTTGGCATTCTTATTTTTCATTGTCCTCGGAATCACAATTTTAACAGATAAAAAGAAAAATCTGAACACATTCGTAGATATCACTTCCTTTTCTGCTCTTGCAGCCATTGTTTACTTCCCTTTCGCATTAAATGAGGAGCTCAAGTTATCACTCATATCCTTCACAGCAGACAGAACCATAGCTTTGGGCCATCTGCTGAAATTTAGCTTTGAGAGGTACTCAGATACAGTAATTATGCTGAACGAACATTATGTGGAGATCATACTTGCGTGTACTGGCATTGAGAGTATGGCACTTTTCAGTGGAGCGACTCTCGGCGTTAGAGCCGATCTGAGAAGAAAAATAGCCGCTTTCCTCGTGTCCGTGCCGACCATATACATACTGAATCTTTTTAGAAACGTATTCGTTACCGCAAGCTTTGCATACTCCTGGTTCGGGGAGAATAGCTTCTATATAGCACACCATGTGATTTCAAAAGTTCTTGCTACCTTAGCACTAATTCTGATTTCCCTTGCAGTTTTCAAGATTATTCCAGAGCTTGCAGAGCTTATACTCAATCTGAAGAATGTTTTAGTGGAGAGGTGGGGCTGGCAAAATGAAAGAAAATGAAAAGTATGAGAGGTGAGATTTTTGATCGATAAGAGCGGATACATCTTCATTCTACCTGAAGTTATTTTACTTGTTATAACTTACCTTTTCTACTTTCCTTTATTCATTTTTATCTTAATCCTGACCATATTCACCATTTTCTTTTTCAGAGACCCTCCAAGGGAGATCCATAACGGAATCATTTCGCCTGCAGACGGTAAAATAGACTATGTTGATGCCAGAAGACTTGAGATTTTTATGAGCCCCCTTGATTGTCACATAACCAGAGCTCCCGTTAGCGGAAAGATTACAAAAATAATCTACAAAAAAGGCACATTTTTTCCAGCATACAGAAGAGGCGAGCAAAATGAGAGGAACGAAATATACATAAGTAATGAAGGCGGAGAATTTAAGGTGACCCAGATAGCCGGGTTTTTTGCAAGGAGAATTGTCTGTTATGTCAGAGAGGGGGAAGAGGTAAAAAAAGGTCAAAAAATAGGAATTATCAGGTTTGGTTCACGAATTACAGTGGATTTTCCTGAAGGATATCGTATCACAAGAAAACCTGGAGAAAAAATTAAAGCTGGAGAGACAATAGCTATAAGGTGAGGTTGCTTAATTACATATAAGGTGAATGTATGTTCGGAGTGTTAAATGATGTTCGCCTTGCGGACATTTTCAGTGCTTTAAATGCACTATTTGGTTTTCTAGGAATATATTTCGTGTTCTATGATCTGAGTTACTCTGCAATCTTTCTCTTTATTGCTGTGATAATGGATGGGGTGGATGGCGCAATCAGCAGAATTGAAGGCAGTATTTTAGGAGAGGATCTGGATTCTCTTGCTGATCTTATCTCATTTGGTGTTCTTCCCGCTCTGATGATCATAGCTATATCGAATGGCTGGATGTACTTTTCGATATCAGGACTTTTTCTGATAACAGGAATGCTCAGACTTGCGAGGTTCAACCTGCTTAAAGTAAAAGATGAATTTATCGGTTATCCAATAACTGCTGCAGCCCTTTTTGTGGGGTCTCTTATTTACTTAGAGCTTCCCAGCTACATTGTGGGGAGTGTTGCATTTATTCTCTCCTTTTTCATGATTTGCAACCTGAGGTATCCGAAGATCAGAGATAAGTTCCTGCTCACGATAACAGGCGTTGTAATTATTTCATCGATTTTTATCAAGGATTCTGCATTTGCCACTGCTGGTCTTACACTCCTTTATCTTTTCAGTCCATTCCCCAAGGAGGTAGGATTATGGTTAGAGAGGAGAAGAGAGAGGAAGCTGCTTTCGAAGCTGGAATAAAGTTAGGAGCGCTTCTTCATCAATTTACTGGTGCTCCTGTTAGTTTTGAAAATGCAAAAATTCTTGAAACTGCAATGGAGAGTTGTATGAGGTTGCAACCTTTTGTTGTTGATGCAGAGGTTAAGATAAATAGAGAGAAGTTGAGAGACGCCATTTCAGGTTTTGGTTACACCACTCTCAGCGGAGATTTGATAAGAGCCAGAGTTAAAGTTAAAGTTGGTGACGCGGAGGTTTCTGCAGTTATAGAGTGGGATGAGGCGAAGAGATACCCGCTGATGAGGCTTTTATGATTGATGTATAGTGTTGAGTGTGAGTTTAAAATTCATGTTTATCGATTTCTGATTGTTGCCATCGCAGTTGCTGACTTGCCGATTACTTCCCGTAAATAGCCATTGTCTCTCCATACTGCACAACATGTCTTTCCATAGCCCTTTCCAGATCTGATCTCCTTGATCCCGGTTCAATTTGAAGTTCGGTGTCAAGGCCATATACCTTAAGGAAATATCTGTGTGGTTTTCCAGGAGGTGGACATGGTCCTCCATAACCGATTTTTCCGAAATCGTTCATGCCCTGGATCATTAACGAATTCAGGATACTATCTTGAGGGATTCCTTCTGGGATCTCCAGTGAGTCTGAGGTTCGAGGGATGTTCCAGGCTATCCAGTGGGTGAAAGTACCATAGGGTGCATCAGGATCATCCATAATTATAGCAAGGGATTTTACATTTTCAGATATTCCTGAAAGCTTGATTGATGGAGATATATCTTCACCACCACAGGTGTACTTTTTCGGAAAGGTCTCAAAACCCAGTTTTACCACAATATTCGGGGATTTTGCTCCTTCAGATAGTCCAGCAGATTTGTCTTTCATATCCTTCACATTTTCAATTCCGCTGCATCCTGAAAAGATGGAGGCAAGAAACAACAGTAGAATTGCAGTTAAGACCATAATGATACCGTTAATTTTAACGGGCATCAATTTAACCACCCAGTTAATGTCTGCATAATATTAGAAATAGATTATCCTGATTCTAGAAATTAGTGAGAGTGTATGAGAATATAAATAACCTGCTACAAGCAGATGCTGGGGTTTGTTCTTTCAAAGCCCCTTTTAAATGAATTATTGATGTTGCTGAGGTACTCATACTGCTGATGATATGTATTAAAATTTCATGCAAAAACAGTTAATTCATCCTTTTTTATCCATATCTGTTTATCCATGCGACGTATTTTTAAATATTAATGAGTTATCTATTGGTGGTTCCAATTCCCACACCATATAAACAAAATGAAATTGTTTGTTGCATTGAAAAACTCCTTAACTCTTACTCCAACCGGATTACACTAAAATCTTCTTTTAGCCTTTTATTCTCCTTAAAAGTTCATTTAATGTTTCTTTTTCTTTAATATAGTCCTTTGTTTCACTTTTAGCTATATACTCTCGTGAAACATCAAATCATCTTTACTGGTCAGAAACTCGTGGACCTTCGAAATTAACAGCAGCACACTCAATTTACCATCATTTTTCTTAGCCTCTTTATAATTCTCAAGAGTTGTTTTTATCTTTTGGCATCATCTTTCGAATCTTTTTGATGTGCTCTTTTACCATATCGTCTACCACCATTCACAAAAACCTCTTCCCGATTCTTTTTGTAACCCTATCCAGATATTCAACCAACACATGCTTTCCAATTACAAACCTTATTCCTTTCTTCACTGATTCTTCAAGGTGTTTTACGGCTTTAACCTGATTTTTATCTTTTTTGTTGAAGGGTATCAGGGCACTGGTGTCGATAACTGTATTCCAGTATGTTTCACCCTCTCCCAGTTACACCCTCCAGTCATCTCTTTCGCTCCAGTTGCCTTCTTTTGTTTCAAAACTCCCAATTATTCCAAAAAAAGGATCTTTTTCAATCTTTCTCACATTTCGCGACATATTCTTCGATGGCTTCTGATACAATACACTTTATACTTTTTCTTTTATAGTCCGAGATGTTCTTGGGCATACATCTAAATTTTCATCTATCCTGGTTTGAATATTTATCCTATTCTGCCTTTCTTCATGTAATACTTTACATGTAAACAATTTGTATTTAAATCCCATTGATTCAGGTTTTTAAATCTTAGTAGCCATAGTATGAACTTTAACTAAACACCAAGCGTCAAAAATTTTTAGAATCTTGAATATTCAAAATATGAAATCAGTCTGCTAATTAAGCCAGCAACCCCTTCTCCAGAAAACTCACATAATCTTCCCTGTTCTTCCCTATTATAACATGATCCAGAACTCTAACCCCAATCAGATTGCAAGCCTCAACTATCCTTTTTGTAATCCTTATGTCCTCACCAGAAGGCTCTGCTTCCCCGCTTGGATGATTGTGCACCAGAATGATTGATGCTGCTCCCTCTCTCGATGCTTCCCTGACTATTTCCCTCACATCAACAATACTCGCATCGAGGCCCCCTTTACTCAATTCTAGATTTTTGATGGGCTTGTTACTGCTATCCAGCAAAATAACGTTGAAGAACTCCTTCTTCGCATCTCTCAGGTAAGGAGAGTAGTAATCGAACACATATCCAACCACATCATTAACATCCTTTATCCTTTTTATTTTCTCAGCGTTCTCTCTCATCAGCCTTTTTCCAATCTCCAGTGCTGCCTTGACCTGTGCTGCCTTGGCAATCCCTATTCCCTCGATCTCACATAATTCAGTGATTGAAGCTGAATCCATTGCCCTCAAACTCCCAAAGTGATTCATCAACTTTCTGGCCAGATCTTCCGCACTCACGCCATCGCTCCCAGTTCTGAGAATTATCGCCAGCAACTTTGTAGTATTGAGCTTCTCCGCACCGTGTTTTACCAACATCTCTCTGGGTCTCTCCTCCTTAACCCATTTCTTTATCGGCCTATTCACTCTCAATCCTGACTTTGAAATCTCCTCCTTAATGGCTTCCCTTATCCTTTTACAATCTTCCTCAGTTCTTAAATTCAGTTTCTCAATGATGTGATCCTTAAACCTGCCAAAAACATTATTCCTTCGACTGATAAAATAAATTCGCCCATTTTTGCTGCATACTGGATAGGCCCGATTCATTGCCAGAAATTTCACTATCTCTTCTACCTCTCCCACCTCTTTCTTCCCTTTCTTTCCATATACTTCTTCAAGCACGCCTTCATCTCCAACGCTACTTTCACCTCTACCCATCCCTCTTAGCTCCCAAATGCCAGCATAAAAATTTTCAGCCCGATTGATGATCGAATTCCAATCAAGTTAAATTTGACCGTTTGTTTTGGATTTATCTATTGCACTTGTTGAATTCATCAACTCACATCGCAATCTGAAAGATCTTTTCCACTTTCGCACTAATGGAAAAACTTATTGAAGTTGAACTCATCCTTCATCTGAAAAGAGGTGATTGCGACATGACAGAAAATCCCACTAAAAAGGATGAAGTGATCGACAGACTCACAGACCAAATCCTGTCAAGATTTAAAAAAATGGGGCATGATGTTGATCCGAAAGAGGTTTCAAAGAGGTTGAAATTGCTTATTTATGAATTTAAAGTTCCCGAAGATGAGGCTATCAGGACTGTTACCAACTATCTTATAAAGGAACTTGATATTGCCAGAGAAGACTTATTTTCGAGAGAGAGTCCATTAAAGAATATTTCTGATCTTTCAAAATCAGGTGAATGGGTCAGTCTTAAGGCCAAGGTTGTTCAGCTATGGGATACTGAGAGTCCGAACGTATCTCAGGTTGGGCTTATTGGAGACAGCACCGGAATAATAAAATTCGTTGTATGGGCTAAGGCCAGAAAGCCTGAAGTTGAGGAGGGTAAAAGTTACATTTTCAAAAACGTGGTTACAGATTCCTTTGGGGGCAGGCTCCAGGTGAATATAAACAGAAATTCCGAGATCATAGAGATCGATGAAGATATATCCCTCCCACCAAGAGAGATTGAGATTGTGGGATCTCTTGTTGCCATCCAGCAGGGCAGCGGTTTAATCCAGAGGTGTCCCGAATGCCACAGGGCCCTCAAAAAAGGTTTATGCGCTACCCATGGCAAGGTAGAAGGTTACGATGATCTGAGAGTAAAAGGGGTTATAGATGATGGCCTGAACTGCTATGATGTTATTCTGAATGAGGAGAACATAAAATATCTTACCGAGATTGGGCTTGAGGAGGCAAGAAAAATAGCAACCGAGACCCTGGATAGAGAATCAGTATTAAGCGAGCTCAAAAACAGATTGCTCGGCAGATACTTCAGAATTATCGGTTCGCGTGGAGAGAGATATCTCATTGTCAGGGAGATAGACTTTTTGAAGAGAGACGTGATCAAGGAGACCAACGATATTCTTGCTGAAATACAGAGTATGCTGGGGTGATGAGGATGATGCCTCTTCAAAAAAGAGAGATCGCAAAAAGAGTTTTTGCTTACGAGCTCTCAAAATCAACCTATATGACCTCAGAGAGTGGAGATAGAATGCCCAAATATGTTCTAACTCCCACAGGCGCAAGATGCAACAGAGTTTTCTTCGTTGGTGTACTTCTCGATAAGGAAGAAGTTAGACCGGATTCCAATTTCTGGAGAATAAGAATAAGTGACCCCACAGGGGTTATAACTGGATTCATCGGAAGATACCAGGCAGATGCGCTTGAATCTCTCCTCGAAATCCAGCCTCCTGAACTGATAGCAGTTGTTGCAAAACTCAACATCTTTGAGGGTGAAACGAGGTCATTCATATCGCTCAGACCGGAAGCGATATCTGTTGTTGATAGTGAGACCAGAGATTTCTGGGTGGTCGAGACCGCCAGAAGAACTGTGGAAAGGCTAAAAAACATGCTCGATGATTGCGATGAAGATTGCCAGCTGGCAAAGGAGGTTTACAATACAGACGTTGAAGAGTACCTCCAGACTGTGAAGAACGCTCTTCTTGCAATAAAAGAAGAGGTTGAAGTTTTCAGCGATCTTGACAAGACTGAGGCTGTAAGCGAAACAGAGCTTGTAGATGAGGCAAAGGTAACAAAGAAAGTCACAGAAGTTGAGGTGCAGGAAGAGGATATATCTGACATAGAACCTGACATAGATCTGGATGACTTTGAGTTTGAAGAGGAAGAGTGGGATTTGAGTGATCTCCTTGAAGAGGAGGAGTGACATAAATATGGAATTCAAAGAAACCAGGAGAGTGTCTGAAATCTCAACTTCTCTCATCAGAAAGATGTTTGAGGTCGTTGAGAGAGCTAAAAAAAGCGGAAAGGATGTTATAAGCCTTACTATAGGCGAACCGGACTTCACCACACACCCCGAAATAATAAAGAGAGCTCGTGAAGCAATGGAGAAAGGGTACACCCACTATACATCCAATCTGGGGCTTGAGGAGCTGAGAGAGCTTATCGCAGAGAAATACGGAGTTTCAACCGATGAGGTGATGATCACCGCTGGAGCGAGCGAGGGATTGATTAACGCAAGTTTTGCATTTATCGAGAGAAACAGCAATGTCATAATTCCTGTCCCGAATTTTCTATCCTATTTCACCTATGCAAAGCTTTGTGAGGCAAATTCAGTAACACCTGATACATCAGATAACGATTTTGAGGTTGATGCAGATACAATTAACGAATTGATGGATGATAGTGTTTCAGCAGTTTTCCTGAATTATCCAAACAACCCAACTGGGGCGGTGATGAACGGAAAGAAGCTGAAAAAGATTGCCGAAATAGTGAAAGACCACAAATCAATCCTGATAAGCGATGAGGTTTACGACTCCATATACTACGATAAAAAACCTACCACCCTCGCCGGAATGGAGAACGTGGTTGTAATAAATGCCTTTTCCAAATCTCTTGCGATGACTGGCTGGAGAGTCGGCTACGTTATAGCAGATAAGGAGATCCTAAACTCCATACTCAAGATCCATCAGGTAAATGGTGTTTGTGCACCAGCCTTTGCCCAAAAAGCAATTGCAGAGGTCATTTCGGATGGGATAGCAAAAGAAATAACGGATAGTATGGTCAGGGAATTCAGAAAAAGGAGGGACTTCGTTTACAGCTCAATAAAAAAAGCTGGTTTGAGAGTTGTAAAACCAGAGGGTGCTTTCTATATATATCCTGAGGTTCCGATCAACTGTGTCGAGTTTACTGAGAGACTGCTTGATGAGACTGGCGTGGCGTTGACACCAGGAGTTGCATTTGGTAGCAACAATTTCGTGAGAGTTTCGTATGCTGCATCCATGGAGAATCTCCAGAAGGCTATGGAAAGAATCGCAGGTTTCGTTGAGAGATTTCAATAGCTCTGCAGTGCGGGTATTGCCGCAGGCATATGACTGTGATAACCGATGACTGTGATTCCTCCCGGCCAATTAAACTTCCTCCTCTTTTTCCAGTTCAATATCGATCTCTTCCATCAGTTTACCGGCAATATCCTCTCCAATGAGCCCTCTCACGGCCGCATCTCTGATAGCACTTTTCTGAGCGTAAAGGATTTTCCTCCAGGCGGTCAACCACACCTCTTTCTCAATTTCCTCTGACATCATTCCGGAGAGTTCACTGGACAGTTCCTCAAGGATCGTTTTGAGGTCATGATACATCCTTTCTGCAACGTCCGGAGGTATTTCCCCCTCAGCCCTCATCTTTTCAACCTCCGCGAGAGCTGCCTTGAGAGCAATTCTTCTGCCGATAAGTTCCTCATATTTCAGCCTTTTCTCGTCCCTTTTGCCGAAAAATCTCTTGACCAGAAATTCTAAACTTAATCCCTGAATTACGAGAGAGAAGAGAACCACACCAAAGGTCATACTGGCTATTAAATCTCTATATGGAATATCTGAGAGAGAAAGAGCGAGTGCAACAGGAATTGTGCCGTGAAGTCCTCCCCAGAAAGTTATGTGTCGCCAGAGAAGTGGAATTCTATCTGCTTTACCGGAGAAAAGAGTATGCAGGGAGAGCAGACCGTAGACTGCAATTGCCCTTGCGATCAGAACAACCAGTATGGCAAGCAAAATCGCTTCATGGTATTCAACGATTTTATCAAAGTGAATATCGATACCTATGAGGAGGAAAACAATCGAATTCACTATAAATACAAAGAACCCCCAGAAGGTGACCAGTGCAACCCTCGTTGAAGGAGACATTGAAAAATAAGTTCCATAATTCCCGATTACCAGTCCTGCTGCAACCACAGCAATTACACCGCTGACATGGAGGTATTCAGCGATTATGAAGGTGGAGAATGCAATTATGAGCGTTATTGTAATTTCAATCTGGTGATCGTCGATGTAGCTCAATACCTTGTAAGCAACATATCCTATCGAGGCGCCAACCAGCAATCCACCAGCACAGACAAAAATAAAAGTCATTATTCCACCTGCAATATCCAGCGCTCCGCTTCTGACCATCTCAAGCAGTATGCTGAACACAACTATGCCCGTTCCATCATTGAGAATGCTCTCTCCTTCCAATATCGTTGAGAGTTTTTTTGGAGCCCCAAGCTTTTTGAAGGTTGCAAGAACAGACACCGGATCCGTGGGTGTGATCATCGCCCCAAACACAAGAGCTATTGCCAGAGGTAATTTTAAGAGTGTACTTATCATATATCCAGTTACCAGAACGGAAATGAGGACACCGATAATAGCCAGGAGTGAAATGGGTTTCAGATTTACCCTCAAATTGTTAAGATCCATATTAATGGCTCCCTCGAATAGAAGGGGCGGAAGGATCAGGAAAAATATCATGTCCTCTGTAAGCCTGATCTCAGGGAATATCCTGGAGATGCCCACAATCAACCCGACTATAACCAGTGCGATGGTGTATGGCAATTTTATATATTTGACACCAACACCAACGATTGTTGATATGAGCAGCAAAGCGATGAACTCAGAAACTTGAGTTGTGATGTCCATACGGAGAATTTGTTAAGACAGATTAATATTTTTCTGAGAATTGCTGATCCAGTTAATTGCTGATCCAGTTAAACCAGCTATGATCTCAAGCGGGGAGAATAACGTTAATTGTTTTATAATTGTTTTAAAAAACACCATCAAGCTTATAATCTGAAAGATGGTGGTGTTTAGATGCTGTGGTAAAAATGATAAAAAACAAAATTTTTAACCAGAATAAAATGTCAGAATCCGGAAAGATTGTTTCTGAAGATATGCCCAGAATAATTCTTTTCACGGGAAAGGGCGGAGTGGGCAAAACAACGGTTGCTGCCGCAACTGCAATTAAATCAGCCAAACTGGGAAAGAAAACCCTTGTAATATCAACCGATCCTGCCCACAGTCTTGCTGATTCATTTAATACAAAACTTAAACCTTACCCAACTGAAATAGAGGAAAGACTCTACGGAATGGAAGTGAATGTGGAGTATGAGCTTGAGAGACATTGGGAAACCATTAAAGAATATCTTACCATCTTTTTTAAATCTCAAGGAATAGATGATGTTGTTGCCGAAGAGCTTGCCATATTTCCGGGATTCGATGAACTTGCAAGCCTCCTCCACCTGCTCGAATTTTACCAGAAAAGAGAGTATGATGTCATAATTCTGGACTGTGCTCCGACAGGTGAGACTCTGCGATTGCTGAGCGTTCCAGAGATTGCAAGGTGGTATATGAACAGGTTCTTCGGGATCGAGAAGAGACTGCTTAAAATAATCAAACCCTTTGCAGAACCAATTATCGACCTCCCCTTGCCTTCTGAGGAGGTTCTCGACAAAATCCAGGACCTCTATCAGAAAATCGGAATGCTAAAAGAGATTCTCGAGAGCGGGCAAACTTCAGTCAGGATCGTCATGAATCCGGAAAGAATGGTAATAAGAGAATCCGAGAGAGCTTTCACCTACCTCAACCTCTTTGGCTATAGAGTTGATTGCCTGATAATAAACAAAATACTTCCAGAGGATGCCGGAGAATACTTTAAAAAATGGATAAAGATCCAGAAAGAGTATATTAAGGAGATCGATGAACGCTTCCCTGTTCCAAAGTTCAGACTCACATTCAAATCAACTGAGGTGATGGGAGACAAACTCTACGAGATTGCCGATGAGATATATGGGAGTAATGATCCAACTGCAGTGTTCCATTCCGAGAAACCGATGAAAATAGAAAAGGAGGGCGATTTCTTCACTCTGACGATCAAGGCACCATTCGTTGAGAAGGAGAACATAAAGCTTTTGAAGAGAGCTGAAGAACTGATAGTTATCGCAGGACAGTGGAAGAGAATCATATATCTTCCTCAATCTCTTGCCTTAAAGGAGCCTGTGGGAGCAAAGTATATGAGTAATGAATTAAAAATTAACTTCAGGTGATAAAATGCCTAAGGAGATAAAAATTAAGGTCCCTGAAATTGACGAAATAATGCCCGCAGATGTCAGAAGACACCTCATTCAATCCTACAAGGAATTTCTGATCGCCTTAAAAAGGGCAATAGACATACAGATTGAGAAACTCGACGAGATACAGGAAAAAATAGCTCCAGAGAAGAAGGAGATACAGAGAATAAACGTCGAATAAGTTTAATTTTTTGTTTCTCTATACCACGCTTCTCTATACCACTACACCATTATACTATTTTACCCACAGATTGTTTAGCATGTCAAAAGCCAAAATTTTTTAACCCATCTCTCGTCCTTGCAAACATGAAAATCAGAGAGAAATGCAAGGACTGCATGATATGTTTCAGAAAGAAGAGGGAATAAGATGGTAACAGGAAAAATGAGGGAGCCAAATGCACTCCCTTGACTTTGTCGATAATTTTGGATTTCTGCCCTTTAGAAGGAAGCAAGTTAAGGCGAATAGGAGAGGGCGCCCGGGTCTGAGACCACATCTATCGCTGAGATTCAATTTTGGAGATTCAATTCTCGATTTTCACGTCGATTCATCAAAAGGATCGGACTTCCAGGATCCCAGCTCTTACTATAATTTCTTCAACCTCATAACACATGCACATTCAGATCATTATGGTCAGAACAACATGAATAATTCGAATGCCGTAGCCTCTGTAGAGACTGCAAATATACTCAGAGTGCTAACAGGAAAGGAGTTTAAAGGTCGCTGTTTTTCAGTCGGAGACTCCATTAAGCTCGATGGCATAAAAATAAAGACGTATCCGACAGAGCATATTTTTGGTTCATCAGCATTTTTGATAAAGTCGGATTCCAGAATCCTGATCACAGGGGACGTTAAGGATTATTCAAAGCTTCCGAAATGTGATGTGCTCATAACCGAAGCAACCTACGGCAACTCAGATCATATCTTTGAGGA
This sequence comes from Archaeoglobus sp. JdFR-24, assembly GCA_002011215.1. The sequence goes on along the minus strand of MTML01000042.1, from coordinate 22,989 downwards.
GGAGGTTGAAAAATTAATCGAGTGCGCAAAAAATTCTGTTTTTGGTGTTTATCCTGTTGGAAAGGCTCAGAGGACTGCGAAGATCCTCATCGAGAACGGTTTTGACGTTTGTGGTGAAGATAAAATAAGCAATCTTTGCAGTATCTTCGACATAGAGGTTAAAAACCTGGATGCTGAAGATGGAGATGTCACCTTAGTATCCCCGAGAAACGTCTATCAATATGCGGGTAGAAAGTTCATTTTGACTGCACAGAAATTCTACAGGGTGCCGAGAATAGTCATCAGCGATCATCTGGACTTCATAGGGATTTTAGAGATGATCGATCATTGCAACCCGGAGCATGTTATTTTTTACCATGGAAGCCCTTCAAAGAGCCTTATAGACGAGATCAGTGATGAGAAAAAGGTTTCTCTGCTTAAAGATCTCGAAAAACTGCCCGGATAAAAATTAAAAATTACCTGCTCACCGCAGGTCGAAAGTGCTTCCAGGTGTAGGTTGCCACGTACATGAGCGGGGTATCAGCTATTGCGATCAAAAACTTCAAGACGTACTGACCGGCTATCATCGACAGCAACACGGGAAAATCGAACTTTCCGTAGAAGGCTATTGTTATAAAGATCACCGTGTCGATAAGCTGAGAAATCATTGTGGAAGCGTTGTTTCGGAACCAGAGGAACCTGCCTCCCAGCTTTTCCTTCCAGAAGTGGAATGCATACACGTCATGGGTCTGAGATATCGCATAGGCTATCATGGAAGCTACAACAACTCTTGGAGCAAAGCCGAAAATGTCATCAAAGCTTCTGAGCAGTTCTTCGGGCATGAATGGTGCGGGAGTCCATCTGAGTGCTATGAGAATCGACACCACTGCAACCACGTTCGCCGCGAACCCAGTTATAACAGCCTTCTTCCCGTATTCCTTTCCATAGATTTCTCCAAGAATGTCCGTCAGCAGGAAGGTAGAGGCATAAACTATAACCCCTGCTGGCCCGACAAGCATTCCAAAATAAGGCACTTCTCCAACAGCAATCAGCTTAACAGCAATAACGTTTGCCACAACCGTCAATGCTGCATACGTTCCAATGGCAATCTCCACCCCATACCTTTCAGCGAGGATTGCTATGAGGGTTACAATCCCGAGGGTTGCTGCTGCCCATCCTACAAACTCATAAAGCATCATTCTTTCAACCTCCCGTGTCTTCTATCAATCTCATCAAGCTGATCAAGCATTTTTCTTATCGCAGTTCTTATAGCCTCACTCAGGTTCACAAATTTCCTATCTTCTCCAACATGTTCCATCAAATCATCATACAGCTCCTGAGGAATGTCAAGGCTTACCTTTGGCATGCCTACGAAAAATATCTCAACTGTATTTAAATCTTGCCTTATAATTTTACAGGATTATTCAGGTAATACCGGAATATTAATTTGTTTTAATGCGTTAATTAACCGGACGTAAAATACTCTCCCGTACTCACCTCAGGGAACGATTTCAGTCGTGTTGTTGAATTTTGGGTAGATAATATCCTTCAGATTAATCACCTCCCCCTCAATCAGGTTTTGAATCTCCGGTAGAATTCTTTTGATTTCCATGATGAGGTGTTTTGTTGCTGAACACACAATGTTGAATTTATTTTCGCTCCAGAGCCTCTCTCTGTTGAAGAAAAGACATCTTCCTCCGCATAAATCGAGAACATCGCAGGAATTGCATGGATCCAGCAGAGACAGATTGCTCTTGAATCCATTCCAGATGTCGCCAAGGTTGTTCCAGTCCATATCTCCGCATATCGGACATGCAAGAACCCTGCCATCAGTTGTTATCGCAAAAGAATTTTTTCCAGATCCGCAGGGTGGTTGCAGGCTTTTTCCGTTAAGTATGGCAGTGGTTATACCCAGAAAGGGAACTATACCTAAAACTTTACCCTTTTGCATCGACTCCAACCAGAGATTTACAAGTCTGGAGATGCCGAGATTGTAATTTCTCATCCATCCCGGAAAATCAGACCAGAAATCTTCAGGAACCCACACAGCATTTATCTGCCAGTGAACGTGGGTAAAACCAAGATTGAGAAGATGTCTCACATCCCTGAAAATATCTGTTTTCTCTGTGGCAACCATTCTGGCAACGAGCTCATTTCTGTAATATTTTTGAAGGAGTTTTACGTTTTCCATTACCCTATCGTAAACTCTCCCCCTGTGATAATCCGTAACCTCCTTTATGCCATCCAGTGAGACGAGGATTGACGAAAATCTTCTGGCATACTCCTTCGGGAGTTTGTTCAGAAGAAGACCATTTGTTTGAAGTATATAATGTTCAGCTTCAATCCTGTTCATTATTTCTTTAATAAGGTCGATTCGTAAAAGTGGTTCTCCACCATAAAAGGCTATTGATGGATTTCTATCCTTTTCAATAAAACTGGTGAGCTCATCCAGTGAATACTGAACCTCTGAGGGCATAATATCCTCACTTATGCTCCCTCCACAGTAAGAGCACTTGAGGTTGCACCTACCCGTCAAAATCAGTATGTAGAGCATACCCCTAAATTTCAATTATATATTCTAAACCTCAATTATAAAAACCAGCTCAGTCTGAGGATCTTTTAATAATTCCACCATCTCCCTTTCGATATCGCATGCAGCCTTATCTGAGCGAACCAAGAGTGTTCTCGAACAGACGAAATCACTCTTCCTTATCACAATGTCTGATCCATGATCAAATGTCATCCCTGAGCTTCCATATCCTTCCAGCCTTTCTGAAAGTCCATAGTCCGGAATTGAAAGTATCACCTTTGCTTTTCTTCCCTTTTTCAGTTCCTTCTTCACAGCATCTGATATTTCACTTATGGCTTTATCCGCGTTCACGCCTATTATGCAGTCACCTCTTTTTGTCAGTTCTCTGTCTTTCGTTATCTCGAGAGTTGTTTTATGGAGAGCAGTAATGTTCTGATGTCCCCATGCGGTTATCTCCTCCCTCATAACACTTCCACCTCAAAAACTCTTCCAGAACTCATCCTTACTGCAAACGTCGAAATAGTGACAGTTATTGCAGGAATACTTCTTCCAAACTTTCATCACGCCTTCCATCTTCCCCTTCACTTCACCCCAGCGAACCTCATCTCCGGGTTTGATTTTGAGAAGGTTCATTGCCATCTGGTCGAGCTCGGTAACTTCCGCCTCACTATTTTCACTGAATTTACATATGTCATTTTCAAGAAAGGGGCATGCTACGCATACATCATCCGGACCCATCACTATCTCAGCTTTTTCCCCTTTTTCAAGCATCCCAACTATCTTAAAAAGGTTTTCAACGTATTCTTTGGTATATCCTTCGCCTCTGAAAAATTGAAGGCAGACCAGATGATGGGCCCTGAGTTTCATGTACCCTGATTTTTAAGAAGGGTTTAAAAATATGATGAGCTAAGGATTGATCGATAGGATTGATCGATCCAGCCAGTATAGGAGATGGGAATATGGAGATAATACCCCTTGCATACGATTCTTTCGGAGCAAGAAGTATGTGTACCTTTATAAAAACCAGAGACATAGGCCTGATCATCGATCCAGGAGTGGCCCTTGGGCCAAAAAGATACGGGCTGCCTCCTCATCCGGTAGAACTGAAAAGAAAGATGGAATTGTGGGTTATTATAAAGGAACATGTAAGAAAGAGTGATGTTGTTGTGATCACACACTACCACTACGACCATCACAATCCAGAGGAGGTTGAAATATTCAGAGGTAAAACTATGCTGATCAAGCATCCGCAAAAGAGGATAAACCGTAGCCAGAAAGGGAGAGCAGCTTATTTTCTTGAAAAATTGAAAGGTATGCCCGAGAGAATAGATTTTGCAGATGGTAAAAGGTACGTTTTTGGGGAGACCGAGATTGTAATTTCCGATCCTGTTTTTCATGGAGTAAGCAACAAACTTGGTTACGTAATCGAGGTTTTTGTTGATGATGGCAAGAGCTCATTCCTTTTTTCCTCCGATGTTGAGGGGCCTATCCATAGAGAGCAGGTTGAGTTCATGATAAAATGCAATCCTGAGGCGGTATTCATTGACGGCCCGATGACATACATGCTGGGCTACCGCTTCTCTGTAAAATCCTTTGAGGGTTCAATTCAAAATTTAAAAGAGCTGATAGACAAAACCAATGTAAGATATATTATTACAGATCACCACCTGACCCGAGATCTGAACTGGAGAGAAAAAATTGACAAGGTCATAGAATACGGAGAGAATGCTGGAGTTAAAGTCACCTCTGCAGCTGGATTTCTTGACCAGGATGATATGCTTCTTGAGGCGATGAGGAAAGAGCTATACAAAACCAATCCTGTATAGCTTTTCGATACAGCTCTCGATGTGACTCGTTATATATAACGATGCAAAAAAACAATAATTAAATAGTTACTCAGGCAAGACTCTTCATAAAAAATCGTGGTGTCAAATATGAAGACAGAGGTTGAGATAATTTCTGGTAGAACTCTTGATCAGGGTGAGACCGTAGAGGAGAAGTTAACAGAAGATTATTTCAAAGCTGTTAGCTACTGTGAGCTCAGCGAGGAGGATTTCGGCACCTTAGAGCTTTCAGATGGGGATAGGGTCAAGGTTAAAACAGAATTTGGAGAGGTCGTTGTTTTTGCCGTTAAAAACAAAGATTTGCCAAAAGGGCTGGTATTCATACCAATGGGGCCCTATGCTAACATGGTGATCGATCCAAATACCGATGGTACCGGTATGCCTCAGTTCAAGGGAATAAAGGGTTCGGTTGAGAAGACTGATGAAAAGGTTAAAAGTGTAAAAGAGCTAATTGAGGTGATATGATGGCCGAAGAGGCGGAAAAGCTTGTAAATGTTATCTGCACATTTTGCGGGAGCGTTTGCGATGATGTACAGTTTGATGTTGAGAAGTACAAGGGTAAGAAGTTCTGCAAGCTTGGAGGGAGCAAGTTCTCGAAGAAGGAAAGGATAAAATCTCCGATGATTGATGGAAAAGAGGTCAGTTATGAGGATGCTATTGAGAAGGCTGCAGAAATTCTTGTCAATGCGAAAAGGCCACTTCTGTATGGATGGGCCTCAACAGTTAATGAAGCGATAAGGCTCGGGGTTATACTTGCCGAGAGGGTTGGAGGTATTTACGATCAATGCGCGAGTGTTTGTCATGCTCCTGGAACTCTTGCACTGATTGAGGAGGGTGTGCCCGGAGGTAGTCTCGGGCAGATCAAAAACAGAGCAGATATGGTTGTATTCTGGGGAAGCAATCCGATGGAAGCTCACCCGAGACATCCTGTAAGATATTCTGTAAGGGCGAAGGGCTTGCTGATAAAGAGCAGGAAGGATAGAAAGGTTGTGGTTATTGATGTCAGAAAAACAAAATCCGCAAACATGGCTGATCTCTTCATACGGATAAAACCCGGATACGATTATCCAATAATCTCAGCTTTGAGAGCACTTATTAAAGGTGAGGAGGATGCTGTTCCCGACGAGGTTGGAGGAGTCAGCAAGGCCCAGCTTAAAGAGCTGGCCGAGATGATGAAGAGCGCCAAATATGGAGCTATTCTCTACGGGCTGGGAGTTACGCAATCAAGAGGAAGAGACAGAAACATTGAGAATGCCATCAAGCTCATACAGCTTCTCAACAGACATACAAGATGGATTATCTGGCCAATGAGAGGTCATTACAACGTGGTTGGAGCGGGAGAGGTTCCGGCCTGGGAGACCGGTTTCACCTATGCGATAGATTTCAGCAGAGGTTATCCGAGGTTCTCACCCGGTGAATTTTCTGCCAACGAGGTTTTACAGAGGGGAGATTGTGATGCTGCACTCGTCATTGCATCGGATCCCGCTGCACACTTCCCCAGGGCATCTGTTGCTCATCTGAAGAAAATACCGGTTATTCAGATCGACCCGTTCCCGAACATGACAACCCTTGTTTCAGATGTGGTAATTCCATCCGCCATTGCCGGAATTGAAGCGGAAGGGACAGCCTACAGAATGGATGGTATCCCGTTCAGGGTAAAGAAGGTTATCGACACAGATTACTGGAGCGACGAAGAGATCCTCAAGCTTATACTTGAAAAGGTTAATGAGAAGCTCTCTGCGGAAGAGGTGGTTTAAATGATGCTTCATATTAAAAATGGTGTAGTTATCGATCCAAAGAATAACGTTAATGCCGAAAAAATGGATGTTTTCGTCAAAGACGGTAAAATAGTGGACGAGAGTGATGTGAAGAGAGAGGATTGTAAGGTCATTGACGCAAGCAATAAACTCGTTGTTGCAGGCGGAGTGGATATGCATGCTCACATTGCAGGGAGCAAAATCAACACTGGTAGAGAAATGCGACCCGAGGAGATGAGGGTTGTAAGAAACATCGCTGGAAAATTCAGAGCCGCTATAGGCAGAGTTCTGCTCACCTCTCCAGCTATCGGATATGAATACTCAAAAATGGGCTACACGACAGCCTTCGAGGCTGCTCAACCACCGGTTGGTGCTTTGCACACCCATGAAGAGCTTGATGCCATCCCATTGGTTGATAAGGGTGCCCTTCCGGTGTTCGGTAACTGGCATCTTGTCTTCAAATATGTTGCTGAAAAGGACATTGAGAAGCTTAAAACGTTCATTGCCTGGGCTCTCGAAAGAACAAAAGGCTTCGGTGTTAAGGTTGTCAACCCTGGTGGTGTTGAGGCTTGGATGTACGGGGGCAATTGCAAGAGCCTTGATGATTCAGTCCCGGGATTCGATGTCACACCAAGAGAAATCATCACCTCTCTGATTCAGGCTACCGAAGAGTTGAAGCTCAACCACTCAGTACACCTCCACTGCAATAACCTTGGAACACCCGGAAACTACCAGACCACACTTGAAACGATGAAACTCGCAGGAAAGTTCAGCAACGATAAAAGACAGGTACTGCATGTAACGCACGTTCAGTTCAACTCCTACGCTGGCAGTTCCTGGAGAGATGTTGGAAGTGGTGCTGCTGAGATCGCCAAATACGTCAACAGCGTGGACAATATAACTATAGACATGGGTCAGCCGATTTTTGGACATGCCACTGCAATGACTGGAGATGCACCATTTCAGTTCACCCTCCACAAGCTCACAGGAGCGAGATGGAGTAACAAGGATTCAGAAATAGAGGGTGGAGCAGGTATCGTTCCGCTGATTTATCTGCCAAAGAACCCGATTCATGCACTTCAGTGGGCAATAGGACTTGAACTCGGATTGCTGATTGACTCAGACAAGGTCGTTCTTTCAACCGATTATCCGAATGGGGGGCCCTTCACGGAATATCCCTATATTATGGCCATGCTCATGAGTAAAAAAATGAGAGAGAAGGAGCTTGAGAGGGTAAGTCCATATGTGCAGAAGGCAACAAATCTGGCAGCAATCGACAATGAGAAAACGCTGTTTGAGCTGATACACATGACCAGAAGTCTTCCATCAAGGGTACTCGGTCTGGATAACAAAGGACATCTTGGAATAGGGGCGGATGCAGATATTGCGATCTACGACCTGAATCCTGAAAATGTTGATACTTCAAATGATTTCGAGACTGTTTACAAAACGTTCAAGAAGGCAGTCTATACAATAAAAGGCGGAGAGATAGTTGTTAAGGATGGAGAACTTGTAAAGGATCTCTGGGGAACCACATACTGGGTTGATGCAACCGGAAAAGTATCGATGGAAGCAATTGATGCCGATCTTGACGAGTACTTTGCAAACTACTACAGCCTTGAAAGAAGTAACTACGGTGTTGAAGAGGCGTGGCTCAGAAATGCAACTAAACTCATCATGGGGTGATATGAATGATAGTTCTGAAACCCAAAGTCGATTTTGCTATTAGTGTGGAGGCGGAAATTACCCCCGAACTTGCGACCATGAGTGTAGAGGAGATTTCAAAGTTCCAGGTTTACTACGGGAAGGAGAAGGTTGAGCTTGGTGAGCTTTTTGAGATATCGAAGGAAGGAGACGATGCAAAACTCGTTCTCGATGGTGATTTCGGCAAGGTCAAGTGGGTAGGAGCGAGGATGGAAGATGGAGAAATCGTTGTTAAGGGAGATATCGGTGACCACTGCGGTGCATACATGAAAGGCGGGAAGATAACCGTCGAGGGAGATGCCAAGGACTGGCTGGGAGCTGAGATGAAAGGTGGAGAGATTACGGTTAAAGGCAACGCCAGAAACTACATGGGAAGTGCTTACTGGGGAGATGCAACCGGTATGAGCGGTGGTAAAATAACTGTGGAGGGAAATGTGTTCAACTACATCGGAGAGAAAATGAGTGGTGGAGAGATGGTGATCAAAGGAAATGCTGGAGATTTCATTGGAACTGAGATGAAAGGAGGTACGATAACAATTCACGGAAACTGTGGATTCGTCGGTGGAGACATGAAGGATGGTGTGATCAAAGTAAAAGGTAACTTTGAGGTTGTTCCGGGTTTCAAGAGAGTTGAGGATGGTTTTGAGGGAGATGTAAATTCGGGAGGAAAGGGTAAAATTATACAGCTCTAATTTTATTTTCTTTTTTAAATTTAAATTTTGAAGCATGAAAATATTAACTCGTGAATGTCTGGTTATTCAAAACCCGTCAAACCGCAAAATAAAAAACAGGCAAGAATGAAAAACTGGATAAGATGATCCCGAAATCAGAAGAGGATTTAATGAACTATCTGAAGAGGAAAAAAGTGCCCGATGAGGTGATTCAGCATATCTTAGCAGTTACAAAAGTGGCAAAGAAAATAGCTGAACGGCTCAACCTTCCTCCCGAGAGTAAAAATCTCGTGCTTACCGGAGCGATGCTCCACGATGTGGGAAGGAGTTTATCACACGAGATGGATCATGCGATCAGAGGTGCTGAGATTCTGAAAAAGGATGGTTTTGATGAGAGAATAATCAGGATTGTTGAGAGGCATATAGGTGCAGGATTGACGGCAGAGGAAGCTAAGAAGTTCGGATTACCGGAGAAAGATTACATACCTGAAACGATCGAAGAGAAGGTTGTTGCTATGGCAGATAATCTCGTTGCTGGTTCTAAAATTCTGAGGAAAGAGGAGTACGTGGGAGCGATTGAAAAAAAGTTTTCCGATCAGCCAGAGGCCCTGAGAAGACATCTGAAGCTTTTGGAGGAGTTTGAAGAGGTTATTGATTGACTGGAGTATTGATTGTCGATTGAAGAAGTTATTGATTGTCCTTTTTTTGATTTCCCATTTCGCTTTTATATCGAAGCTCTGTACACTCAAACGCATAAAAATTTTATTGACTGCCCCCGAATTTTTAGCATGGCAGAGATAGAGGCAGTTAACAGCATCGTAGAACAATCCTTCGCAGGCAAAACAGGCATGAAGATTTTAGAGTTCAGGAAAGGTTACGGAAAGGCAATTATTGAAGTTAAGAAGGAGCTTTACAATCCAAATGGAACCTTGCATGGTGGAGTGGTCTTTACGCTATGCGATACCCTTGCAACTGCCTGCTGTGTTTACAGCTATGATTTGAAGCCTGTAACAACCACCGGCGTGTATATCCAGTTCCTCAAAGCGGTTAAGGATGGAGAGATCGTCGCCGAGGCTAAAGTTTTGAGGATGGGTTCCAGAATGGCTGTCTGGCAGGTCGATTGCTTTAAAGAGAGGGAGCTCATTGCGACAGCCATTGTGGAGCATATGATACTGGTTTAAAAAGCTAAAATAAATAGATAATAAAAGCAAGCCGTTCAGGGCAAAAGCAAGTTAGTTATCTTTTCTTGGAGCATCTGCTAACTTCAAACTACAGACCAAGATGGATCATTCAATACATTACTTAATCCAGACCCTTCTACCTTCCTCAATGAATATCAGTCGCGTGGCAATTTTTAAAAGCAAATCACCGATCCTTTCAAGATGTCTTGCAATCAAGATAATGTCCAGAACATCTTTAACCAGACACTCTCTCTGAGATAACTTCTCCATCATATCTGAATACATCAAATCAAGTTCATCGTCGAGGCAGATCAGCTCACTCTTTAAATTTTTCTTGTCGCCTTTAAAGGCTTTATAGATGACATCGAACATCTTAAGAATTATCTTCTGTAAATCGTAAAATTCATCAGGTATTTCAACCTCATACATCGAGATCTCCTGAACGAGATCTGCAACCCTCTCATAAGAGGAAGAGATTTTAATCATGCCCAGCGCAAATCTCAAATCTCTTGCAACTGGCTGAAAAAGAGCTATTATAGATGTGCAATCAAAATTTATTTCTGTGTCAAGTATGTCCGTTTCCTTCTCTATTCTCACAGCTTCAATTTTATAATTCTCATTTCCAGAAAGAGCATCAAGACATATCTCCACGCCTCTTTTTGCCAGATTATGCATTTCAATTATCTCATCCAAAACTTTGTCCAGTCTATCTTCAAGCCTCTTCATTCTATTTCCTCCAAAAGCTTTTTAACTCTACATTTTATATCATCCAGAACCTTTTTGTAGTCTTCCTCGCTTTTTCCTGCGGGATTTTTTATGTACCACCTTTCGACGGGTTTTGAAGGAATGGATACACAGGATTCCTCACAAACTGCTATAATTAAATCATAATCTTCCAAATCGATTTTATCAATTGTCCTTGGTTTTTTCTTTTTTACAGCAAAACCCTCTTCTTCAAGCAACCTTTTGGCAGTTTCATCAATTTTTTCTGCCCTCTCAACTCCAGCACTTTCAGCAATCCACTTCTTTGCAATTGTATTGAAAATCGTTTCAGCCATAACACTCCTGCAAGTGTTGTGAATGCAAACAAACAAGACCTTCATCATCCAATCCTCCCGGTGAGGTATTTCTCAGTCAACCTCTCCCTGGGACGTTCGAACATTTCTTCAGTGCTTCCCACCTCTACAAGATCACCCAAATAGAGAAAAGCGACGAAATCGGAAACTCTGGCAGCCTGCGATGGAGAGTGAGTTACTATAACTATGGTGTAATCCCTTTTAAGTTCGTATATCAAGTCTTCAATTTTTTCTGTAGCTATTGGGTCGAGATTTGCTGTTGGTTCATCCATTAGAAGGACTTCTGGTTTCAATGCTAAGGCTCTTGCAATGCAAAGTCTTTGCTGCTGTCCTCCACTCAAATCAGATGCCAGATCATTCAATCTGTCCTTAACCTCATCCCATAATGCAGCCTTCTTTAAGGCCCACTTAACCACTTCTTCAAGCTCATTCTTTGAGCTGGTTAGTCTGTTTAGTCTCAGCCCTAAAGCAACGTTATCGAATATGCTCATGTGCGGGAAGGGATTTACCTGCTGAAAAACCATTCCTATACGCTTTCTAACTTCAATCGAATTCATTTCGAATATACTTTTTCCGTAAAGCTTTATATCTCCATCAACTTTCGCATTATCGTTAAGGTCAATCAACCTGTTTAAAGCCCTGAGCAGTGTAGATTTTCCACATCCACTCGGCCCCATTATTGCAAAAACAACTTTTTCAGGAATTTTTAAGTTTACAGACTTTATTACATGGTTATTGCCATAGTAAATATCCAAATCGATTGTTTCAATGGCATTCATAGTTTCACCTCCTTAATTCTAAGCCTAATGGGGATGAATATCGCCAGAAATATGATCATCAAAACTAAAGCGGCTCCCCATGCTATTTCATGGTAGTTTTCGTATGGCTGCTGGATGAGATTGTAAATAAGCAGTGGTATTGCTCCAACAGGCTTATCTATACCATTAAAATACACTCTGCTGGATCCTCCCGCAGAAAAAAGGAGTGGCGCTGTCTCACCAGCTACCTTGGCCATTCCAATCAGAATTCCAGTTAAAACACCCTTTCTTGCCATTCCGATGAGTACTCTGAAAACAACTTTAAATCTCGACAGGCCAAGGCTAAAAGCTGCTTCTCTGTAAGTGAATGGAATCTCTTTCATCGCCTCTTCGGTTGAAGTGGCAACATATGGCATCATAACTATAGCCAAAGCTAAAGCTCCAGCCAATGCTGAATAGCTCCCCATTGGAATGACCAAAATCTGCATGACGAACAATCCAACAAGTATTGTTGGAAACTCAAGCATGATCTGTAACAGGGTTTTTGTTGTTCTGCCTATCAGGCTGTTTGGATATTCAGCAGCATAAATGCCTGCAATAATGGCAATCGGGAGGCCAATCAGAGAGGACAGGAAAACAAGAACAAATGTACCTATTATCGCTGGGGCTATTCCCCCCAAACCACTGCCTGGTGGAGCCAACGTTCCTGTGAGGAATCCTATACCTCCTTCAAGCAAAACTGGAAGCCCTTTTACGATGACGCTGAACAGTATGTGGAAGAGAGGCAATAAAGTAAGCAACGACAGAAACGCTACTGTCACAAGAAAAATTTTCTCCTTAATCATTCTAAGCATGCCTGCCCCTCCTTAAAATGTATATGCCCATCAAATTCACAGCCAGTCCTATCAAAAAGAGGGAGAGTCCAGCAGCAAATAGAGCGCTAACCATGTATTTATATATGAAAGCATTGCCGAACTGATTGGCGATTAGAGATGAGATCGTGTATCCTGGGGCGAACAAACTTGGATGGATGTTGAAGGTGTTGCCTACAACCAGGCTTACAGCTACCGTCTCGCCAATGGCCCTTCCGAATGCAAGAATAACACCAGCGATAATGGCCGGCTTAATATAACCCATCAGAATCTTCGTGGCCTCATACCTCGTTGCCCCAAGCGAGAAAACAGCTTCTCTATATGAGAAGGGTATCATCCTGTAGGCCTCTCTGATTATTGAGGATGCAAAGGGCGTTACCATTATGCCCAGAAGAATTCCAGCTGATAGATAGCTGTAACCGGACAGGGGTTCAAATGAGAAAAGGGGAATGAAGGACAGGTGTCTGTATAGTGGATACATCACATATTCCTTCATGAACGGAACCAGGATAAAAGCTCCCCATATTCCATAGATTATTGTCGGCAACCCAGCCATTATGTCTGTTGCAATGATAAGCCATTCTTTAAGTCTGGCTGGAGCGTAATCTATCACAAAGACTGCAAAGCATATGGATAGGGGTAATGAGATCAGTACTGCAAGAACTGAAGTGTATACACTTCCATATAATGCCGCAAACACTCCATAGTACTCCCTTTCAGGGTCTTCGGATGCAACCCACTGGTTGGTTGTGTAGAGTCCTATTCCCTCTCTCTGGAGAATCTGGATTGAATTTGTAAAATATACAAAAAGCATAAGGATAAATATGCCTAAAATAAGGGCGGAAAAAGGTAAAAGAGATATTTTGAATCTGTCATTGATTGAAGGTCTCCCGATTGACATCCACAAACCCATCCTAAAAACTCACCCCCACAAACCTGTCTCCTCTAATATTTTGTTTGAAACATCCTCAGGCAATCCCACGTATCCACTGACCAAACTGGAATCTTTTTGCCCTTCTGTCAGAATCCATTTGACAAACTTCTTGATTTCCTCTTCCCTGGATTTATCATCGTATTTTTGCCAGATGACCATGTGGCTGAAAGCTACGATTGGGTAGGATTTCTCTCCATCAGCATTCAGCAGAGTCGCCATATTTTCCTTATAACCTTCGTATGGCGGTGGAATATTAACACTAATTTTTGAGACCGCGTTTTTTATTGTTTCTGGAGAAGCAGTCACATAATTTCCGGCCTTGTTCTGTATAGCAACCATTTTTAGATTTTCCTTATATGCATAGGCTAACTCAGTATAACCTATGGTGTGAGGATTATTCTTTATAGCAACAACAACTCCAGGATTTCCCTTTCCACCAACTCCCCGTCCAAGCCTGTCAACAACCCACTCAACAGTTTTTCCAGAACCGATCTTTTCTCTCCACTCATCACCTACTAAGCTAAGATAGGTGGTAAAGATGTCTGTTGTTCCGCTGCTATCACTTCTGTGAACAACTATAATCTTTTCATGTGGCAGTTTAGCATCTGGATTTAGCTCTTTAATTCTTGAATCATCCCAATATTCAATATCGCCAAGAAATATGTCTGCCAGAGTGCTTCCATCAAGCTTGAGGTTTTCAACACCCGGAATGTTGTAAGCGACTACAACCGCTCCAACTATTATCGGAAATTGAAGTGGCTGGCCATCTTTTTTTAACTCATTCCATAAACTCTCTTTAAGAGGTGGATCACTGCAAGCAAAATCAACTAAATTCTGTTTGAAATCGTTTTGACCTCCTCCACTCCCTTTACCAATGTATTCAATCTTAATGTTTGGGTTTGTTTTAGAGTATTCATCTATCCACTTCTCAATCTGGGGTTGTGGAAACGTCGCACCGCTACCAATCAGAATTGTCTCTTTCGTGCTTGATTTTGTTTCCTTAGGCTGTGTAGCAGACCCTGAACTCTGTAATGATTCGGGTTGGGTGCATCCTGACAAAAGGATAATTACCAATAATAAACCCACCAACAACAATTTACGGTTCATATTATGCCTCCCTTAATTCTATACTCCGACCCTTATCAGCTGAGATATATATTGATTGTCCAGATAGATTATAGATATATATTGACAGGAGATAACATCCTTATCATCATTTGATCTATATAGGATATATACCCACGTCATCTGGTATATTCGTATACTTTCCGGCAGAAATATATACATCCCTCTACTGACACAAAATATGGTCGTAGAGGCGAGGAAGATTTACTCAAGCGGTAAAAGCAGTTTCATACTAACCTTACCCAAAAAATGGGTTCTGGAGAATGGATTGAAAAACGGAGATTTAATTTTAATGAATGTCGGTAAGGATAAAATTACAATACTACCGAGAGAACCTGAAAAGGGCAAAAAAGCAGCAGTTATCGATTATAAGGAAGCTACAATGGAATCACTAATAAGGAGAATAATTTCTTATTATCTCGGCGGATACGATTCTCTACGGGTGAAAATTTACAACAACGAACATAGGAATGCCGTCTCGATAGTTTCTGAAATTCTTATAGGAGTTGAAATTCTTGAAGATGTTGGAGATGAGATGCAAATCGAGGTTTTTCTTGACTTTCACAGACTAAAAACAATCGACATAGTCGAAAAAATATCCAAAATCTGCCATAGCATGTTCTCGGATTTTTGCAGGGCATTTAGAGACTTTGACAAATACATATGCAGTTCGATAATAGCGAGGGAAAACGAGGTGGACAAGCTTCATTTTCTCGTTCTGAGGCAACTTAAAATCGCATCAGACTATTCCGATATAAAAGAGCTTCTCGGTGTAGATGGGAAAACAATGGAGTATAGAACGGTGGTAAGAGTGCTGGAAAGGGTTGCTGACCATGCAGCCAACATAGCGGAGTCTTTACTGATACTTCAAAAACCCGTTCCCGAGTTATGTACTCTCGTTAATTTCTCAGGAGAAATGCTCAAAACAGCAGTTGTATCATTTTTCAGAGCAGATCCTGATCTTGCAGAAGAAGTTCTTCAAAGCTGCGATGATTTTTTCAAGAAAGAAAATGAATATTATAGTTTCATCCTGGATAAAGAATTAAAAGAAGCTTTATTACTTAAGACAATCATCGATAGTTTATTCAGGATAATCGGATACTCGGCAGATGTTGCGGAGGTTGCGATAAACTTGAGCGTCCAGTAGTTCACTACAAGATTGTTAGCCCGAACAATTCAGATTTTTCCTGCTTAGACTTCCAGATTCAGAGCATCCACCACAGGTTTCTTTAGCAATCCTCTCTTTTCAGCCATTTCATATAGTTTTTCAAGAGCCAGAATGACCTCTTCGGGCATTGAATATGTATAGTTGTTGACATACATCAGAGCAAATCTTGTAACAGTCTCTCTGTCCAGACCCCTTGAATACTTCATCGCATAATCCATGGCCTCCTCCACATTGTTGAGGGCATAATCAATGCTTTCTCTCATAACTCTCAGAAATTCAAGCTGCACTTTATGATCGAGTTCCCTCTTTATGGCGTTTAATCCAAGTGGGAGAGGCAAATTCGTTTTTTCACTCCACCAGTCCCATAGATCAAGAATTTTAACCAGTCCATGCTTCTGATAGGTTATCTGTCCCTCATGGATGAGTAAGCCTGCATCAACATCTCCTCCTTTAACCGCCGGAATGATCTCGTCAAACCTCATCTCAACCGGTTTAAAATCAACTGCAAGCTTTAAAAGCAAATTGGCTGTCGTATATTTGCCCGGGATAGCGATGGTCCATTCTGGAGTGATTTCTCCTTTTATCCCTCTCATTTCTTTTATTGCTTCTTCCCTTGCAACAACCACCGGGCCATAACCATCTCCAACACTTGCACCAGAAGAAAGGATTCTGTATCTGTCTTGTAAGAAGGAATAGGCATATGCAGAAATGGCTGTAACATCATATTCTGCATTAAAGGCCTTTTTATTCAGCGATTCAATATCTTCAATGAAGTGCTCAATCTCAAGCCAGGTATCAACCTTACCATGAGTCATCGCATAAAACATGAAGGCATCATCGGCATCCGGTGTATGGGCGACTTTCAGCGTTTTTACTTTCAGGCTGCAAGATTTCCCTTCCATATTCACCGGGGTTTTGATGAGGTTAAATCTGTTTCTATTACCTCTTATTTTCAATTCATTTTTGCCAGCCATGTTTGCCTGTGCCGATTTCCATGTTTTATTACCTTTTTAAACCAGCATTACCTTTTTAAACCAGCCTTTAAGCTAAAATCTCCTCAAGATTTTGTAGTAGGTGTCTCTCTGAGCCACGGGTCTGCCAGCAGCCTTCACCGCTCTGACAATATCCTCAACTCTCGCTGGCACGATTTCTTTTCCTGTTGCTCTTAAAACATTTTCTTCAAGCATAACTCCACCAAAATCATTCGCACCAAAAAACAGACTGAGAACAGATACACCCAACCCCTGAGTGAGCCAGGATGCCTGAATATTCCGGATGTTGTTGAGAATTATTCTTGATATGGCAAGAATCTGTAAATACCTTGAAAACGAAACGGGCTTCTTAACAACAGTCTGGAGTTTTGTTTTGCCGGGCTGAAAAGTCCAGGGAATGAAGGCTGTAAAACCGCCTGTTTTGCTCTGAAGATCTCTTATTCTGAAAAGATGTTCTACTATATCTTCATTGGTTTCAATATGGCCAAACATCATTGTTGCTGTTGTTCTCATACCCAGTTCATGGGCAGTTCTCATCACCGACAGCCACTCCTCACTCTTACATTTGTTCGGACTGATTTTTGCCCTCACTCTATCGACAAGGATCTCAGCTCCACCGCCCGGTAGAGAATCCAGTCCGGCATCATTCAATCTTTCAAGAATCTCTCTAATCGATATGTTTTCCAGTTTAGATAGATAGACTATTTCCGGAGGGGACAGGCTGTGAAGGTGTACCTCAGGAAACTTTTTCTTTATCTCTGAGAAGAGGTCTTCAAACCATTCAATACCGAGTTCGGGATTCATACCACCCTGAAGCATTATTTGAGTCGCACCATATCCCAGAGCATGGGCGATCTTGCTGAGGATTTCCTCTTTCCTGAGGACGTATTCCTTGCCGGATTTCGCATAAAAGGCACAGAATTTGCATTTTGATGTGCAAACGTTTGTGTAGTTTATATTGGTGTCAATCACAAATGTAACGAGTTCTCCGCAATTCTCTTTCCTTATTGCATCCGCAAGCTTGCCTGTTTCATAAATCGAAAGGTCAAACAGGTGCAAAGCATCCTTAAAGCTCATGTTTTCCAGTTCACTTTTCAGGTTTTCAGAGCAATCTGTACTCATGGCACATCTCCTCAAATGTTTCAAGACTTTTTTTCTCTTTTGTTCCAAGTGAATAGGTCAGAGTTTTGAAATATTCCTCTAAAAACTCTTTTGGCATTTTGAATTGTTCTTCCGCCTCATCCACGACTCTACCAAAGTTTTTGAATCCCATGTCAACAGATTTCATAACATCAGAATCGATGTCAGATGCGTCATAATCCCTGAGCGATGCGGAAATGCCAAAAACCATTGGTAATCCTGTTAGATCGTACCACTCTTCTCCGAGATCCATCTGAACTCTGAAAGCCATTCTTGCCTTAATTGCCTCATCTCCTATCACAAGAGCATGATTGCATTTTTCAAGTAATTCCCATGCACTTGCGGCATTAACCTGCATAAGTCGATTGTTAATACCCTTCTCCTTCATAATTATCTTGAGAAGGTTTATTGAGGTCATGGACTGATTTGTTAGGGCTATACAACCATCATCCATTCTCTTATCCCTTGAAACTACAACAACACTCAGGACTTTTTCCTTTGAGGCTACACAGAAATTATAGTTTCTCAAGAGCGACCTGTTTTTCAGATAGAAGAAGACCGGAACGGGAGCATAAACTATGGAACCTTCAAAAAGCATCGAAGCCATTTTCTTGGGAGATGCCTCAATCACCCCATACCTTCCATCTTTTTCAAGATAGAAATAGGGGAGAAAGTTGTTCAAAAAACCAAATTTTCCTATTCTGAGTTTATTCTCGTTCATGCGTAATACCTCAAAATTCTGTAGAAAGTATCTCGCTGAGCTGCTCTCTTCCCGGCTAATCTGGCGATTTCCACAAGCTTTTCAATCGTCATGCCTGCGGGTGTTTTCGCTCCGGCTGCATGCGTTATCCGCTCAGCCATGAGTGTTCCATCCAGATCATTTGCTCCATACCTCAGTGCCACTTCCGCAAGTTTTTCACCGAGCATAACCCAGTACGCCCTTACACTTTTGAAATTATCGAGAACTATTCTGGAGACTGCGATCGTTCTTAAAATATCTATCGGGCTGGTTTTTTCTTTAACAACACTCTGAAGTTCTGTATTTTCAGGATGAAAAACAAGAGGGATGAACGAAATAAATCCGCCTGTCTCATCCTGAAGTTTTCTGAGAAGGTAGAGATGTTTGGCTCTATCTCTCGTGTTTTCGATATGTCCAAAAAGCATTGTAGCATTACTCTTTATCCCGAGCTGGTGAGCAGTTCTCATCACCGACAGCCACTCCTCACTGCTCGATTTGTTCGGACTGATTTTTGCCCTCACTCTATCTACAAGGATCTCAGCTCCACCGCCCGGCATTGCATCAAGTCCTGCATCCTTCAATCGAGACAAAAACTCTCTGACGCTTACTTTCTCTTTTCTGGAATAATAATCAACTTCCGTAGCCGTTAAGGCCTTTATCACTACATCGGGGAATTTCTGCTTTACGGCTTTGAAGATTTCTTCAAGATACTCAATACCTACATCAGGATTGTGACCGCCAACGATGTGAAGTTCCGTTGCTCCGGCATGAACTGCACTCGATGCTTCTCTCAACACCTCATCAGGGGTCATTAAATACCCTTTCCTGTTATTAAAGGCACAGAGGGGACATCTGGATACACAAACATCAGTATAGTTGATGTGTCTGTTGATTACGAAGGTAACGACGTCACCTCTCGCTCTGTTTATTGAGTCTGCCCTCTTTCCGAGTTCATGCAGATCGAGTGTGAAAAGCTCCTGAATTTCTCCGACTTTCATCTGTACATTCTCTCATGGACTCAAATTTAATAACTTTCCCTTCGTCTTTGCTGTTTTTATTAAATTAAATCTATTTTTGTGTTTGAAAATCCGGGTTTGAGATGGTTCCATTATCTGCTGAACTACTACAGATCCGGCAATTCATTTAATAGATTGCTTTTAAATTTCATCTCTTATTTTCAGTCTCTCTCTTTAACATTAATCCTGATTTTGGTCAGGTTTTCTTTAATTTCAGCATCCTTATTCAATCCCTTCAAAATCTCCTCTAAAAATATCCTTATAAATTTTTTAACATCCTCGCTGCCAAATACGAGTATGTAATCCTCTCCCGACTTCCCCAGTCTGAAAAAGTTGCAGGCTTCAAGTCTCTTCAATACCTGTTCAACACTCATACCCTTGAATTGTTCTGCATGGCTTCTCGCAATTTCCCTGTGAATCTCCCAGAATTTTTCATTTTCGCCATAGCTTTCAGTTATTCTGAGAAAGGATACCAAATGATCCAGATCAAGGATTACGTGCTCACCTTCAGCAAGCATTTCAACATAGATATTCAGTTTTTCAATATCATATTTTTCAAAATCTCTGAATAAATAGTAAAACTTCAAAGCTTTCCTGATTATCTCACTCTGGGATGTATTCTGTGCTTTCAGCTTCTCAAATATTTCGGCCGTTTCTTCATCAAAGGCTATGGTTGTCCTTATCGGGTTCTTCATGAGAGAGAAAACAGAAGGTGCAATTTAAAAATTTTGTGATGATTTCACAGACTTTATGTAAAATTATCAGTGTTTAAGTCATTTTGTTAAAAAAATTTTTAAAAAGATCTTTGTTAGCTGAGCTAGGTGATGAGATGGATTCGGGAGATATTTCGTGGATTTTGGCATCAACGGTTTTAGTTATGCTGATGGTGCCAGGAGTAGGTTTGTTCTATGCAGGAATGGTGAGGAGAAAGAATGCAGTAGCAATGATTGCTCTATCATTCCTTTCACTATCGCTTGTCAGCATTCAATGGGTAATTCTCGGATATACTCTTTCTTTTGGCTCAGATGTAAGTGGATTAATTGGCAGACTTGACTTTATCGGGCTGAGAGGAATTGAAGAGGAAATTTCAGGATTGCCCACTCTGACTTTCGTGGCCTTTCAGTTGATGTTTGCAGCAATAACTCTGGCAATACTCACCTCGGCTGTGGCAGAAAGGGTTAAGTTGAGTGCTTTTATACTGTTCGGGCTTCTATGGACGACTCTGGTTTATGATCCACTCGCCCATTGGGTGTGGGGGAACGGATGGCTTGCTGAGCTTGGAGCCCTGGATTTCGCTGGAGGAACTGTTGTGCATATCAGTTCGGGATTCTCAGCTCTGGCTTTGGCAATAGTGATAGGAAAGAGGAGAGAGTTTGGAGAATATTCAATAGAGCCTCACAATGTACCAATGGCATTACTTGGAGCTGCACTGCTGTGGTTCGGATGGTTCGGGTTCAATGGTGGGAGTGCTCTGGCTGCAAATGGCTTGGCTGCGAATGCATTTTTGGTTACAAACTTGGCGGCTGCATCAGGTGCCTTAAGCTGGATGCTTGTCAGCTGGTTTACCGGAAAGCCAAGCTCTCTTGGGATGGTGAGTGGTGCTATAGCTGGGCTTGTTGCCATAACTCCTGCCGCTGGCTACGTTGATGTGCTTTCATCCCTTATCATAGGCAGTGTCGCAGGAACCATATGCTACAGGGCTTTGCTGTTCAGAGTGAAAATGGGACTGGATGAGAGCCTGGATGCATGGGCGATACACGGCGTTGGCGGACTGTGGGGAGCTATTGCAACAGGCATATTCGCAACCATGGCTGTGAATGAGTACTCAGGATTGCTGTATGGTAATGTAGAGCAATTTATGGTACAGGTACTGGCATCCCTGGCGGCGATAGTCTATGCCTTTGTTGTGACATTTGTCCTTGCAAAGATAATTGATTTAACGATTGGTCTGAGAGTTAGCGAGGAGGAAGAATATGTTGGACTGGACATTTCACAGCATGGCGAGAAGGCTTATGCTTGAGGTGGATGCTTGAGGTGGATTAAATGAAGAAGATAGAGGCAATAATAAGGCAAGAGAGGTTTGAGGTAGTAAAGAAAGCATTAGAGGAAGAGAACTTTGTTGGGATGACAGTGAGTGAGGTTAAGGGGAGAGGAGAGCAGAAAGGGATAACTCTGCAGTTCAGAGGTAGGGAGATGCAGGTGGATTTGCTTCCAAAGGTAAAGGTTGAGCTGGTCATTGAAGATGAGAGAGTTGATAAGGCTATTGAGACAATAATAAACTCTGCAAGAACCGGTAAGCCGGGAGATGGAAAGATTTTCGTAATACCTGTTGAGAGAGTGGTGAAGGTAAGGACTGGTGAGGAGGATTGAGGAGGGATTGATGTTTCAATGAGAGAAATGTGAAGGAAGAGCAATTAAATTTTTATTTACCTCTTTGTATCAAGAACGGGGCTAAAAGAAGAGATTTTAGAACTTTATTTTTCGATTAATCTATATTATTGCCTTTTTTCCTTTTCTTTCAATACATCCGTTATCTATCTTCTAAAAAAATAGGTTAAAGGCTGCAGAAATTTCAAAGAGGATCATAGACACAACTATTGTTGTAATATTGCGAGAAAAGTTTGGTATATGGCCGATAAAGGTTTTACTTGAGGTTAATGCATCTCACTCAATAACCTCGAATGATGAGAGAATACCGATAAGTCTATACTTTCCTAAAACCAATATGAATTAAGGAGATAAATTTATGGTCAGATGTAGTCGGGTTAAAGAGACTAAGATACTAAATGATGAGCTTGCTTCAAAAATCAAGGAATTCATCGACTCGCTCCCCTTTTATGTGTTGCTGGTTGATGAGGAACATCACATCGTTCTTGCCAATAAAGTGCTGGAAGATCAAACGGATATGGAAGATTTATTGGGAAAATACTGCCCAAAGGTGATACACAACCTAAATGGTCCCTATCCAGGATGTCCGCTAGAGGAGGCTGTTAAAAAAAGGTGTGCAATTGAGAGGGAATTTTTCGAACCTAAAACGAACAGCTGGATTAACTCAGCCATCTATCCCTCAAATTACATAACTCAAGATGGTAGGAAGGTGTACATCCATTTTGTCTACGATATAACAGACAAAAAGAGGGCAGAGGAGGAGTTAATTAAATTTAACGAACTTCTCAAATTAATAAACAAAATCCTGAGACATGACGTACTAAATAATCTGAATGTTGTTAGCGGAGTTCTTGAATTGATTGATACAAAGGATAAAGAACTGCTAAACACAGCTTTCAAAGCAATAGAAAGAAGTGTCAAACTGATAAAAGATATGATGGCGCTTGAATCCATTAGATCTTCTGATCAAGATTTAGAAGCATATGATGTTAGAAGTGTTATAGAAGAGGTTATTGAAAGCTATTCAGTTGATTTCAGAGTAGAAGGTGATTGTACTGTCATGGCTGATGAGGCGTTGAGTTCTGTGTTCGACAACATAATAAGGAATGCGGTAG
>MTML01000004.1 GCA_002011215.1 Archaeoglobus sp. JdFR-24 | reverse complement strand
CGCGTGAATACTATGCTTTCAATATCCATTTTCAGGATTCTTCCTTTTCTTCATTATAAAATTAGGCTTTAGGACATTGCTTTATGTCCTTTCAATATCCATTTTCAGGATTCTTCCTTTTCTTCGAAATAATTGAAGTTGGTATTCTGCTTGAGGGAGAAGCTTTCAATATCCATTTTCAGGATTCTTCCTTTTCTTCCAATCAGGTTTATTGGGTGATATGAATGAATCATGAGGCTTTCAATATCCATTTTCAGGATTCTTCCTTTTCTTCCTGCACCTAATGATATTAAAGTAGCACAACTTAAAGCTTCTTTCAATATCCATTTTCAGGATTCTTCCTTTTCTTCACCACTCAAAATTCTTTAATAAAATTCAAACTCCTATCATATATCTTTTTCCCAGAAGCGCAATTAGTGTCTCTTGAAATGCCAACCAGCTTAAAAAGAGATTCAAATATAAATCCATGCAATACATATCCCCGAACTTAAAATTCACAAGAGCTATTCTTATTCAAGCTGATTTTGCTCATAATCGGTAGTAGATTCTAAAAATATTGGCAAAGTAAACCTAACACTATGTCTATAAAAAACCAGTAAATTATACAAATACATCATAAAATAGAACTTCAAATTATTTTCAGGCCTATTCTAAACCTCAACATATTTTCTGCATCTCGCAATAGCCACATTTCTTTGATTTACGAACCTCTGGTATTCTTTCATTCCTAATTATGTCTTCTATACTTTTAACAACCTTCCTAAGCATTTTTCTATCCTCAGGGAAGATTTTGAGTTCTTTCCACTCCTTTTTACTCACATTGTATATGAACGCCCTTTTTACGATTCTGCCAAAGTTCTCCTCAACCAAAACACCGTATGCCACAATCTGCATTTTCCAGTTATAGTGCACTTCCTCGAACCTCGTGAACTTTATGTCCACAGGTATAACCTCACGCTCAGACTTCAAAACGAGGTCAACGAATCCCTTTAAACCATACCTCTCACTCTCAAGATATAAATTCTCAAGAATCGTATAATTTTTGAGGCTTTTCCTTCGTCGAAACCTACCGTACATCTCCTCATGAATCTCTCTGCCGAATTCCATTTTTGGTTTGGACATCCTGACTCCAAGAACCTTCATGAAGTATATCTTCTTCGGGCAATAGAGGAATTGGGCTATGTCGCTGACATCTATCATAACCGCGAAACACCTACCATCTCTGCCAGAAACCCTTGTACCTTACCTCTCCTCTAATAAATCTGGCAATTCTTCTGGCTTGTGATTGTATGATCGAGGAAAATGTGACATTTCTCCCCGCATACTGGGTTTTGCTATCGAGTCTCTCAAGTACCTCTTTTAACAGCGTTCTCCTCGCTTTGTCCTCAAGCCTGCACAAAAAATTCTCAATTCTGCAATCATCGGGCTTAATTTGTTTGTAACTTATTAGCTTGATAACCGCTTTAT
The DNA here is from genome assembly GCA_002011215.1 of Archaeoglobus sp. JdFR-24. Next base: position 2,224 of record MTML01000004.1, on the reverse strand, counting down.
CAACAACCTGCTGTCTGAACTCCTCCATCAGATCAAGAGGTAAAGACGTTCTTCCCGACCTATCTGAATGTAGAAAACCTGCATAAATATCTAATCCCGCAAGTTCAACCGCCCTAATACATTCCGAATGCAGAATCGCATATCCATAGTTCAGCATAGCGTTAACTATGTCCTTGGCATACCTGCTGTGCTTCTCATCGATTCCTTTTCTCCCACTGAAATTATACTCCTTTGGAAAAATCAACCTCAGAGAATCCCAATAGTGGTTGCTTGCCTTCCCCTCAAGCCCAAGAATTTCCTTTCTGACCTCATCTATCTCCTTTCCCTCAATCTCTCCAACTTGAGAAATTATGTACCCGATTTCCTTTCTTTTGTCCATCAGCTCGTCTCCAATATCGCCTTTCCTCGATTTTGCCAAATTGGACAGGACCGCCATCTGATTTCTGAGCTTTGCGATAACGAATTCCTTTGAGAGCTCAACGCTTCTTCGGTCGTGATATGCGTAGTACTGTTCTCTCCTTGTTTTAGCCATTCCTACAGCGGGATGTGTCAACTTTGCGATGATTTCCCCCTTGCTAAAAAATACCACATCCACCGAGTTTTTCATCAGCAACTCTATCGCATCACTGCTTATCCCAGCCTTACCTATTATGAGGATCTGTTTAAGCTCGGATGGATTTAGCTTTCTTTTTCCAGATTTGTCCTTTACAACTATCAAATTCCCCTCCTTCCCTATGAACTTACCGAAGCCGTCAACAACAACCCTCATAAGCAGTAGCCCCTATACAGACAGTTGGGATTACAATAATCTGGTTTTCCCGGATCTGTTTCATTATAAACCATCTCAGCTTTCTTATCTCTCTCTTCCACCCAGTAGCTCCTAAGGTTTGCATCTATGTAGTGCAGATCCCTCACCACGGACAACCCCCTTTTGAAGGAGATGTAAACTGTGCAACCCACATCTACTGGAATTTCATACAGGCTCTCAACCACGAGAGCGTAGCCAGTTGTGTAGAGCCTTGCGTTCAACTCATCTATTTTATTCCCTACTTTGATGTCGAAAACGATGTTTCTCAAGTAATCGTAGCAGTCAACTGCGATTATTCCGGAGCAACCTAAGAGACTCCCGTCCATTCGATGTTCAACCAAGAAGGGAATGGATGTCAGGATTATATCCTCCTGAGATGCGAAATTCTGCACAGCTCTTGCTTTCAGAAAGTTTGCCCTGCATTCCGCCATTGTGTATTCCCAAACGAGATTCACCGCCTCCATTATACTCTCATTTTCGTGTTGTTCCGGTTTTGATGTGAAGTCAAGTGTTTTAGCCCTGTTTATCGCAGTTGAAACCGCATTATGAACTGCTCTTCCGAGCTGTATGCTGAATGTCTCCTCTCCCCTCACCTTCTCAACAACCGCAAGATAAACATCCCTCATCGTGTCGCAGTATTTACTGCAGATAAGGTACATAGGTAGCCTAACATCGTAATACGGTTTCAGTGGTGGTGTATGCCAGTTCCATCCTCTAAGCTCTTCTGGAACGGGATTACTTCTGATCATGGGTCTGAGGTGCATTAGCAAGTATTTTTGTTCGATGTCATTCAGGAAATAAACCATGAATATTTTTATTCAGGGTAATATTTATCGGTTTTTTATTTACATGATGAGTCAGATGCTCAATAGCAGATGGGATATATCATCTCCTGAGAAATATATAGATAGATTATACACGAAGATAAAATTAGTAGAATTCCACTTTCGACTTTTTGATTAGTTCTACACCCTTAACACTAACGACAACTGCAGTCTCTAAACATCTTTTACAGAGAGGGATTATGAATATGCAATCGTTCTCGTCTTTAATAAACTTATCGACCCGTTTTGCAAGTACATCTCGATCATTCGGATTTAGTTCTCCACGAAATGCAGAATACTGTACTCTCTCAAGTCCAAATCTCTCGAGGAGTTTTGCAAGCTTCGTTCTATTTGCATCGTCCGTGATGTCGTAAACCACAAGGTGGAGCATAACTTTAAGTTTCACTACATAATATTAAATTTTCCACAAAAAGTTATGAACTAAGTTCAGGAAAATCAATATTGGGGTAACCAGCAGAGGTTGTAAAAATCCGAGTAGAGTACTCAAATTCATAAAATTATCAAAAATTTGATCAAACGAACAAAAGTGCAAGATGTGACGGAACAACTATGAGTGGTTTTCTCTTATGTA
>MTML01000002.1 GCA_002011215.1 Archaeoglobus sp. JdFR-24 | reverse complement strand
TGACTTCTTTTAGGACTGGTGAACCCGTAGAAATTCAGACTCTGAAAATAAATGGGCTCGGCCGGATTCGAACCGGCGACCTTCGCCTCGTCAAGGCTCGATCAAGAACTGAAAATAAAATATCTGCAAAGTCGATTTTCAAAAGTAAAATCGGATAAGTCTAAAAAATGGATAAGGAAGGTTATAGAAAGCTTATTTGAGAAAACAGAAGGCATAATCACTGTTGAAACTATCATGGATTTCCAAAACTGGTATAGATCTACTTATGGATATGAAGCTCAATGCAAATTCCACGATAACACTAAAAACTTCCTTGGATGGATCTATAAACTCACAAGGGATGAGAGATATAAGAATCTTCAAGAGATCCTTGAAAGACCAAAGAGGGATAGCAAAAAGCTCAATCCCATCCTGTTGAGAGAGGATGACATAAGAAACCTGATAAAGGCTGTTTGGAACTCTGATTTCACAGAATATACAAAGGTTAAGCTAACATCAGCTATCCTCCTTGGAGCTTATACAGGATTAAGACCTGAGGCCACAATTGGAAAGCTAACAAAGGAAGATATTGAAATAGCCCTTGAAAGAGAGCCTCCTCTCCTCTGGATTCCAGAGGAGAAGGATAAGGAGAGGTTCCCCCATTGGGTTCCCTTACATCCTGTTGTTGTGGAGTGGCTCAGGAAAGCCCTTGAATACAATGGGAAGGATATAGTTTTCTATTACGATAAAATAAGGAAAGATCTGGACAGCTTAAATGTTAAGGCAATCCACACAGGGAGAAAAATAACCTACAGCCATCTAAGGAAGTTCTTCGAACAGATGTGTAACAATGTTTTGAAAGTTCATCCTGGGCTGAGAGATTACATCATGGCCCACAACACAGGGAGCCTTGATGTTCAAAGTTACGATGGGAAACTTCCAACAGAGATCTATGAGCAATATATGGAAGCTTGGGGGAAGGTTGACCTTCTCCCATCAATAAAAATTAAGGTGGAGGGAGATTGATGGGAAAGATTAAAGGATCTGAATTCTCTTATACATTCTATTTAATGGCAACAGGAAGGAAAAAGAGGAAGAAAGTAACCTTTTACCTTGAGGAGGAATATCTGGAGATCCTCAAGGAGAATGGTTACATGAATTCAATTAGTGATCTCCTCAACTATCTTGTTGAGCTATTCCTGAGAAAAGAGGGCTTATTCAATCCTCCAGATCTGAAAATTGAGATTTAAATTTTTTAATTTATAAGCTAAAAAGAAGAGATCTGTTTTTAACTTATAGTTGCTCGAGAAGTAGACCTGTGATTTTCTATAAATGATATATAATATACAAAAATTGAGTTGATGAGCTTGATCTCAGCCTCTCTGTCCTGAGCTGTTCAACTGATGAGTAAGCTAACTGTAAGATCCTCTAAAAACCAGTAAAATGATGGTCAGATCGCTTTATTTTTAGTGTTAAAATTACCTCAGAGGAATCATGAGACCTTTTGGGGCCTTTAAGATCCTCTTATTTATTATGATGATTGCCCTCCTCTCCTCCCCTGTCAATGCTGTTTCCATTGTGAAATTGGAAAACGTCAAAAACTTCGATGTCCAAGCTCGTCCGGGTTATTCAATAGTTCAGATTAATCTCAATGATATTCCATTCGATGGCCATCAAACCGTTTACCTTGATGCTTATGGAGATACATACATCCTTGAAATAAAAGGGATAAATGAGGGTGAGTGGAAAATCATTGGTTCTTATACAATTGGAGGGTGGAAGCATTTCTGGGTGAATCTAACCTATCCCAATGGAACTACAGTAAGCTATGAAGACAGAATATTGAAGCCCTTCGCTTTGGATTATGAGGTTAAGATCCAATACTACTGGATGGAATCAGATTCTCCTCTTGATGTAGACATCTACTTTAGCAATCTTGAGAAGTTCGTTGCATATTTTCCAATCATTGAGAATCTTCTTGGCTTTGCCAGATTCAACGTTTCAGAATATCTCATATTCTCAGAGGTTTCAGGGATCTCAAACAGGGAGATGAATGTAGAGGTTTATCAATCAACTCCTGAAGAGATTCAGGACATAAGAAACAACTCGATAATTCCAGCAATAACCCAAAGAATAACCTCTGGAACAACCTTTGTTTTCACATGGACTTGGGACATGATCTTATCCTTCGTGGAGTTGATTCCATACGTAGGTCCTTTAATCTCGGATGGTTTAGAAATCTCTGGAGTTTTCATCACAGAGATTTTCTGGTGGTTCAAGCTCTTTCTCATTGACAATTTTCCCATAACAGCCATAGTTATAGAGTTCTTTATTATAGCTGATGCAATTCTCTCAACCGGATCCCTGATGGCCTTAGTGAGGAGGATAGTCACCAACCATGTTGCAGTTCTTAATTTCTTCAGAGATATGGTATTGTTCATGGTTAACCTCTTAATGGGAATCATAAGGACGGTTGCATCGATTGTAAATGCCCTAAAGCCTATTTAGGGGGTATGAAAGGATGGGGAGTCAAAAGGAGAAATTTTTCGGATGTGAAAACTCTTATACCTTCTACTTGATGGCAACTGGAAAGAAGAACAGAAGGAAAACAACGGTTTACATTGAAGAGGAATTTCTGAATCTTTTAAGGAAGTATGGGTATAACATCAACACCCTCATCAATTATCTGATTGAGCAATTTCTCAAAATGGAAGGGAAATTCACCATTCCTGAAAGTTCATGAATATTCTTGAAGCATACTTTAAGCAAAAAGAGAAAGAATACTTGAAAAAAATTTTAGAGAAAGAACGAGAGAAGATCTGTCTCAATTGTCTCCACAGCTCAGTTTACGATTCAGAGATAGAGCAAAAAATAATTGAGAGAAGGGTTTACTGCAGGAAGTGGAAAACCGTTGTAAGGGTAGGACAGGCTAAGGCATGCCATCACTTCGAACAATACAACTCAAAAGCCTGAGATTATAGCTCATAACTTTCCAAGACGTATTAGACCATACTCCCTTGAAAAATCTCCTGCGAGATGAATTTTACATGAACTGCAAATAAAAATAAAATTCTCAAAAAGTAGAAATTATTGAAATATTTCTTTATCTTTACAACTTGATGGTCGAAGATATTTTCGATGCAAACACTTCAAAAGTCTCCTTATCCATCTCCAGATCCAGATGTCCAAAGCTCAAAAGAACTCCCTGTTTATGCTGTCTTATCTCTACCTTCTCCCCAGTTATGGCAAACTCGAGCATCCCACTCTCGCCGTGCATTTCTCCCCTAATTTTCAACATAATCAACACCTCCATTTCTACCTATCTACCTATTAGTATTTCTACTCGATAAGTATTTATTCTTTTCTGAACAATTCCATAATATGAAGATATTGGGGACATCGAAAGTCTCAACCTTCAATAAAATAACCCTGATAAAGGAAGTGGCTCAAAAACTTGGGATCAAGGAGGGGGATCTGATAGCTTTCATCGAGGAAGATGGGAAGATTTACATCAAAAAGGCTGAGATTGAGGTTTAGATAATTTAAGAAACTCTTTAACAAGATATCCAATAATACGTTTTGTCTCTACATCACCGATTTTTTCTTTCTGATATAGTTCTGATAAGGTATCCTCAAACTTATCTGATGCACTAAAGCTTTTTCTGAGCTCTTCTACTAAAATTGAATTCAATATAGCTTCTTTATCTTTTAAATC
>MTML01000054.1 GCA_002011215.1 Archaeoglobus sp. JdFR-24 | reverse complement strand
TTACATTTACCTCAATGATTGTGAATCCTTTCCCCTTTTTGACAGCATCTTTGAACATCCTTTACTACTGGTGTCATCAAGTTTATAATCCTTTTTTCGTTGTTTGATATTTTTTGGTGGTTTTTCCGTGGTTGTGGGTTATTTCATGCTCGGTCTGGAGTTGTTTGAGTGCAGTCTGTAGCCCCATCGATCACTTTCGGAACTGTTTTTAACATTTCCCTACAACTAATTTCATGAAGCTCATAGCTTTTGTTGGCTATCCCCTTAGCGGAAAAAGCACAGCAACATCCATCGCAAGGGAGTTGGGGATCCCTGTTGTGGTGATGGGGGATGTTGTAAGAAAAGAGGTTGAGAGAAGAGGGCTAGATTTGTCAGATGAGAATACGGGAAGGATTGCCAGCGAATTGAGGGAAAAGGAAGGGATGGATGCCATAGCGAAGAGGTGCATTCCGGAAATTATAAAATTAAGGTCGAACCTCGTTGTTATAGATGGAATAAGGGGGATTGATGAGGTTTTGAGGTTTAAAAAAGAGTTTGGAGAGGACTTCATTTTGATTGCAATTGATTCAGCATTTGATAACAGGTTTCGAAGAGCGTTGAAGAGGAGGAGAGGTGATGATATAAGGACGGAAGAGGAGTTGAGGAGAAGAGATGAAAGGGAAGAATCTTGGGGTTTGAGGGAGGCTTTTGATAGGGCGAACCTGATAGTGGAGAATAACTCGGATATAAACTCATTCAAGGATAAGATAAGAGAGATATTCGGACGGTTCACGAAAAGGGTAGAGGTGGAGATAGAGGCGAAGGTACATCCAACGGAGGATGAAGAGAAGGTAAAATCTGCAATCAAAAACCTATTTCCGGATGCAGAATTAACGGTGGTTGATAAAAACGGTTATGGGATTATAAAAGGAAAATCCGAGAAGATAGATACATTCAGAGAGCTTTTGAGAAGACAGAGAATCCTTGATACCGCAAGATTCGAGTTAATTAACGGTGTATCTGGGAATAAAATCACACTGCTTTTGAACAAACAAACCGCGACGGTATCGAGAATAAATTTTGTGGAAGAAGATACGATCCTCTCCCCCTTGGTTATCAAATTTAAAATCTACGGGATTGATTTAGAAAAGTTTATAGACTTTTTAGCTCCCGAAACTAAGAACGGAAAACCGGTAAAGGAGTTGAAATGGGAAGACCTATAGTTTCAAGGGAGACTTGGGAGGTTAGAGGACATGGTCTCTGAAAGTGAAGCTACGGTAGAGATAAACATCTCCGAAAAAGCGAGAGAGATAATGGAGAAAAGTAAGATCAAGGTAAAGCCGATTCACAGAGTAATTCTTACCACCGATGGCTCAGTTACGAGGGTAATCGAAGCTTACACGAACAGGAAAGTCGAAATTAAAACCGAAATCCAGAGGATAATTAAAGCTGGTAGAACAATAGCGAACATCCTTGATGTGAAGGAGGATGATATGGTTAATCTTAGGGTTGTTGATATTCTCTCGAACAATAAGCTGTATGCCAAAGCTCTATCTCTTTCACCCGTGAAGAGATTAAGTCCGGAGTTTAGAGAGGATTTAATGAAAGCGGACATACCGATTGGCAGGATAATACGAAGTCATAAACTTGAGGTTAGGAGAGAAATTGCTTGGATGAAGATCTGCAGTTCGGATGAGGTGCATTTGAAATTTAACGGAGATCTAAATCTGTTTAAAGATAAGAGTGTGGTTATGGTTAGAAATTATAACATAATCCACAAAAATTCGGTGTTGATGAACATCACTGAGTTCTTTCCGTTAACCGCTTTTGATTGAAGGTGGGGGCACGCATCCGAGCAACAACGGTTTTAAATCAGCACACATCTGAAGGGGAGAAACATATAAATCAGATAAATGAAAAGTGATTTTTATGACGATTCTCGTCGCTTTAAGCACCTCGGAAAGAAGAACGAGAATAATGGATTTTGCTGTTGAGGAAGCAAAATTGAGAAGCGAAAAGCTAATCGTCGTACACTCTCTGTATGGAGGAGATAAGACAACGAGAGAGGAGATAGAGGAGGGAGAGACTCTTCTCAAGTGGGCTGAGGAAAAGGCTAAGAGTAGTGGGGTGGAAGTTGAAACCCACCTTCTTGTGAGGGGTAAAGATCCGGGAGAAGACATACTCGAATTCATTTCTGAGATCAAGCCAAGTTTGGTCGTAGTGGGTGTTAAAAGAAGAAGCCCTGCAGGGAAGCTCATATTTGGTAGCGTTCCACAGAAAATAATTCTGAACTCCGAAGTTCCCGTTGTGTCGATTAAGTGAAAGATATAACATCTCTCATGTATAGCATAAACCCCTTTCTCGTCCTCTACTTTATAGTCTTCGCCATCAAGGAAAGAAGTGCCATCGTGAAGAATAATCCCGCAAACACTGCGAAGGGGATTATGTATGTGTTGAACAGATCGATAAAGTAGCCTGTAAGGTATGGTGCTAGTATTCCTCCCGCTCTTCCCACACTCGCGGAGGAACCGATAGCTAACCCTCTAATCCTTGTGGGATACCTCTTTTGAGTTAGGAGGATCAACAGAACCCAACCTCCGATGCTGAAAAAAGAGATTACGAACATGCTGGTGGTAGCCAAAGCAACATCCTTGGAGAGAATGAAGATGAGTGTAGCGAATCCCGCAAATAGCGAGTAGATGAAAAGGAGCTTTTCCGTGTTACCTTCTTTGACTATGAAAGATAGAAGAAGAGGTGAGAGTATCTGGACACCGTATATCGGGATGAGAAAGACAACATCGTAGCTTGAAGAGGTAACGACATCAGGTAGCCACATAAACACTCCGTAGTATGTGTATATCCCGCAAAACCAAATAGCCCAAACTACTACTGTTATCTTTCCGTAGTCGTGCAAGAGTGTGAGAACATTCCCGGATATACTGCTTTTTTGCTGTTTAATATCTGGAAGGGTCGTAAAAAGCGGTAGGCTAAATATCGGTACTGAACCGAGTATGAATAAATATTCCACAGAAAAATCTCTCAGAAGGTAAAATGATGAAACCAAGAGCAAAGCTCCTACACCCCAGAAGGATTCGAGATAACACATGTTCTTGTCGAGTATGTGTTTTGCTGGATTATTTGGATATAGTGCGGTTAAATCAGGTAAACTTGCGATCGTCATTGTTAAACTACCACCAAGCCCCAACCCGGAAACAAATAGCAAGATCAATAGTTGTATGTAAATGTCCGTTAGAGACATAAGCCCGGATAGAAACCCGGTAAAAACAGAAAAAGTAGCTACAGATATGTATATCACTTTTTTTCTACCAATCAGGTCAGATATAGCCCCAAATATTAGTGCTCCGATACCAACACCGAGCATTAGACTTGTGCCAAGCAAACCCGCTTCACCACGGGAAAAGTTATATTTTGAAATTAGCTCTGGAATTGCAAATCCGAGTAGTAAGGTGTCGAATGCTGTGATGCTAAAGAGAATTCCGAGAACAAGAAGATAGGGATTATTTTTAGTGAATTTACGGGCTACGGAGTGAGGTGTGAACATAAATCAATCTTAAGGTTTATGATTTAATAGGTTTTGCAAAGTACTGTGATTAATGGGACATTTTCTTAAGTTTTCCAAGAGAATCTTCAAAAATAATCGGACTTTTTGATACAGATGTTTACATGCAACTTGAAACAACTTCTCTAAATTTTCACACATCTCTTTGAGCTCTCTATCCTCTCTTGTTTCTGTCTGGAAGGTGATAGAATAAACGGGTAGGGATCAGAAGTAAAAGAAAAAGTCCCGCCTCCCGGATTTGAACCGGGGACCACGCGATGACTGCTCGTCCGAGCAGTGACAAGCTACAGTCGCGCGCT
>MTML01000149.1 GCA_002011215.1 Archaeoglobus sp. JdFR-24 | reverse complement strand
TATTAAAAGCCCTGAACCCCTTCGTTAACGAAGCGAGGTTCAGGTTTGGAGAAGATGGTTTGAGTGTTAGGGTTGTAGATCAGGCGAACATTTGCATGTGCATAATTGAAATTCCATCCTCAAGCTTCGAGAGTTATGATTTGCCGCTGGGAGCAACCGGTCCAGGAGCAGAAAATGTGTATGGTATCGATGTTCCAAGGCTGTTCGACTTCTCTAAAATGCTGAAGAACGATGATACGGTAAGCATCGATTCGAGAGATGGTGAATTCATTCTTGAATCAGGGAAATTAGAGTATGCCCTCTCTTTAATCGACCTTAACGCAATCAGGAAGGAACCCAAGGAGCCCAACCTGAATTTACCAGTTGAAGTTGAGCTTAACCTCAAAGAGTTCAGCAACTTCATAAAAGCTGCGAACAAACTAACAGAACACATCTCTCTCGAGACGAACAAGAAGTTTCTTGCCATTGCAGAGGGTGACCTGGAAAAGCTTGTTTACGACNCAGGGATAGAGGTTGGATCCAAGGCGAGGAGTCTCTTCTCCTTAGAGTATGTAGCAGAATTCGTCAAGGTTGGTGGAGATATTGTAACGATAGATCTGGGCACGAACTATCCTGGGAAGTTTACCTTCTTCCTCGACGAGGATGATGGCTCCGGCGATGCCTATGTTACATACATCCTAGCTCCGAGGATTGAAGCGGAGGGATAAGGAGGGGTAACATGTATCTAACCTTGAAATCTCTGTCAGCAGAAGATTCTTTGAAGGGAAGAAAGCTCAAAGCTAAACTGGAAGGAAACGGCTCGGCAAAATTCACGCTTACCATCACAGCAAAGAGCAAGGATGCCTTAAAAGAGGTCCTGAAAACTCTGAAGAAGGGATCTGTTTTCGAGATTAACTTGGATCCAGTGGGACACCTCAACGAATCTCTTGATGAATTTTTTGAGGAGGAGGTGTAAGGTTATGGAGGATTTAGTTGTTGAGAATGGGGAGTTTGAGGAGATAGGGGAAGAAGTGGAAGAAGTTGATGGGAGAGTTAAGGTAGAGATCTTTGGATGTAACAACTGCAAATATTTCGGCATCGCTAATATGAATGGAGACAAAGAGGTTTGTCTCGCTACTGGGGAGATAATCCTGATCGAGTTTTTAGAAGGCTGCCCGCTCAAAGAGGAACCATTACAGAAAGAGACAACATATGAAGAGATAACGAGATACGGCTCAATGGTAGAGGAGGCTGTCCAGATCTTGCGGAAAATAAGCGATGAGCTAACGAAGATAAACTACGCCTTCAAGAGGGAGGATCTGGAGGCCCTGATCTATGGAAAAACTAACCTGAGAAAGAGAGACATCAGGGCTGTTCTGGATGCAATCGATAAAGCAAGGAAGGCGAATGAAAAGCATGCTCTCAGGAAGTTCATTGCAACGATGGGAGATGTCAGATACAGAGATGTTGTTGCCGTCCTCGATGAAATTGAAAGATTGAACGAGAGGTACAGGGTAGATCAATAATGGTCGCAATTTCATTCTCAATTTTCAAGGACAAACTGCTGTCGGGGGAGAAGGATCAAACAATCCGTCCATTTTCAGAGTACAGGTGGAAACAACTTCTCAAAGCGAAAGAAGAAGGACGGAAACTCCAGATCTACTGGAAACAGAGAACGAAAGAGTGTGAAAAGCTCTTTGATGCGGAGATCACGGATTTATTTTTATTATGGTTCGTGCCGGATAAGCTTACCGCTCCTGAGCCAGATAGTGATTACAGACACTTTCTGACGATTGAAGAAGAGGAGGAACTATCAAGGCGAGATGGGTTCAAGAATTCAGATGAGATGGATGAATGGTTTTTCTCTAAGTATCAGTTGTTAGAGTTGGCACCAGAACCATTTATCGTTATAAGATTCAGGAGGATTGATGACTATGCTAAACAATAACAAGGATGTTAACAATTTGTTAACAAAAACTATGATACAGATTAGCAAGGATGTTAACAAAATCTGCGAAGGTATCCCCCTGAGCAAGCAAATTAAATTATCCCAAGTAGAGATAAAAAATTTAAGAATTTCTTTGTTTATTTTATTAAAATCAGCTAAGATAATTATCTGACTGAATTTACTTATAAGGAGAGATAAAAATGGAGAACGGAGAAAAAAATCAAGGTAGCTATGGGAAGAGGAAAAATAAAGAAAAATCCGAAGAAGAAGTTAGCGATACTCTCGGAAAATCTGTTAACAAAAGCAAAAATGTTAACAAAATGTTAACAAAATCAAAATCTAAAACGACTTTACAGAGGGTTGATAAGAAAATACTTAATGAATTAGAGATGATCAAAGAAAAATACAACAGAAAATCGTTTAATGATACTTTGCAACTACTTCTATTTTGTTATGATTTTCTGGACACTGTTGCTGTGAGATATGGGTTGGGGGATATCAAAGAATCTACTGAGTTCATCAAGAAGTATCTTCCAAAATCACAATCTGACATAATTCATGAGTCTGTCGCAGAGCTAATCCAGAAAACAGGTATTAATGGTATAGATGCTGACATTCTTATCGATCACTTTCTGAAAACACTAATTCTCGTTAAAATAAAGAAGAAGAAGGCAAGTGAAGTACTTAAACCACTTTTTGCACTTAGGAGTGACTAATAGATAAGGTATGCGAGTAGTCGATTCTCTTTTGTTTTTATATAACTTAAAGAAAGATAACTTTCATAACATCCGAAAACAATATATTTAAATGAGTCGATAAATTTTTAATGAATGGAAAAAGTGGATCACTTGCCTTGTTAATTGGAAGTGGAGTTGGATTTACATCCGGATTTATCAAAGGTATTTTTATGGCTTCAAATGCCCCAGAACCAAAAGAATTGATCATAAATTTATCTTGGGAGATTTTTAGAGAAACCATTTCAAGTTTTGGGTTTGATCCTAACTTAACAATAGTAATAGGAATCATTGTAGGTTTGATTTTTGTAGCTCTAAGGATTTATGAGATATTGGTATTAATTACAAGTGGAATTTTAGCATACAGCCTTGGTATCTTAGCAGCAATGAGTCTTCTTTCAAATAACCAGATTTTAATTTGGATTGGGATTGCAATTTTGTTCATTGCCAAGCTTCTAGGTTGGTTGGATAAGTGGTCTCAAAACTCTTGAAATGCAAGTATGAGGGTGAAATCTCATGCTAAAATACCTTGAAGAATATAACATAGTGCCGATTACTTCACAAGATTTATCTGACCCACTCTTTTAAAGTCATCCGATGAATGCATAACCATGCGTAACTTAAGCGATGAAAGCGATGACTACCCGTCACGGCTCATAGATGCGAGATGCAAAATCTGCAAATCGGAACATCTTGCCGAGATCAACCAGATGCTCATCGAAGGTAGGCCCTACAGCGAGATCATAGCAAAGTTTCCAGATCTCAAACTAAACAAGAACAATATCTACCGCCACAAGAGACACTTCAACTTCATTAAGAGAGGAGTAGAGAAGTACTACGAACAGCTCGAGGAAGGGGCTGAGAAAGTCGTAGATGAGATCAAAGCCCTGGATGCAACCATAGCAAGGATGCACGAATATGTGATGCGGGTGGATCCAGAGGTTAAGCCAAGAGTAGTTGAGGTCTGCATCAATGGAATGCTTCGTGCAATCAAACTCAAGCACGAGCTTGCAGGCAACATAGAGGATCCGGGCCAAAAGCTGCTTGCTCTTTTCGAGGAAGCTGTTAGTGAAGAATAAACATGAACTCTATAACCGAGCTCGGAAAAGACAGAAAGAAAATCAAGCAGGCGATAAAAGATCCAGTATTATTTACCCAAATCTTACTGAATCACGAGTCCCATCCTGCTCAGAAGAAAATACTACAAGATACACATCAGTTCATAACCATCGTTGCAGGCAGGAGATTCGGCAAAACAAAAGCAATGGCTTTCTCAGCTATTTATTATGCCATAACCCATCCTGGATCCATTCAGTTCATCCTCGCCCCGAGCTACAATCAGGCTAACATCATGTTCTGGGAGATTACAACCCTGCTGTCAAAATCGATCTTAGTGCATTTAATCGAGAGAGTTTACAAAACTCCCTTCAGCAAGATAATCTTTAAGAATGGTAGTGAGATCCATGCCCGATCGACTACCAAGCCTGAATATCTTAGAGGCCACAAGGCCCACAGAGTAATCCTCGATGAAGCAGCCTACATTCCTGACGATGTCGTGAGTCAGGTAGTGGAGCCGATGCTCGCCGACTACAACGGTTCATGGATCAAAATCGGTACACCATTTGGGAAGAACCACTTCTACGATTCTTACCTCAAGGGCCAGTCTGAAGAATTCCCGGATTACTCGAGCTACCGCTTTCCATCCACAGCCAACCCACACATCTCGCACGAGTTCATTGAGAAGAAGAAGCGAGAGTACGGTGATAACTCAATCATCTTTCGAACTGAATACCTCGCCGAATTTGTAGAAGATCAGAACGCTGTTTTCCGCTGGCAGGACATCCAGAAGAACATCGCTGCATTGGAACAACTCAACGCTGGTGAGCCAAACAGGATCTACGCTATCGGCTGCGATCTCGCCAAGTATCAGGATTACACAGCCATTGTCGTTCTGGATGTCACTGAAACCCCATTCAGGCTGGTCCACTTCGAGAGGTTCAATCGTAGGCCCTATGCTGAAACAATCCTTAAGCTGAAAGAGCTGTACAAGCAATTCAACTACGCGAAAGTTCTGATAGACAGCTCAGGAGTAGGAGATCCAGTGTTGGAGGAGTTGCAGGACATCGGAGCTGAAGGCTATGTTTTTACATCCAAGTCGAAGGTCCAGCTGATCCAGCGTTTACAGGCTGCGATCGAAAATGGTGGGGTGAGATACCCATACATTGAAGATCTCATCAAGGAGCTTCAGTTCTTCGAGTATCAGTTAACCCGCCATGGTGTGAAAATGGAAGCTCGCCAGGGCTTCCACGATGATTGCGTCATTGCTCTGGCTCTTGCTGTGAATGCCGCTGAGACTTCAGTTCCGCCAGAGGATTGGAAGTTTTTCTGATTTGCAGATGTTTCCTATATGATCTTATTTGGGTGGTCAGACCGGTCAGTGCTAATTATTATAGATTTTTTTGACTCCGAAAAATATTCTATAAAATACTACCCTGACCTCCCTGACAGCCCTGACCATTTTCCTAAAAATTTTCCC
>MTML01000131.1 GCA_002011215.1 Archaeoglobus sp. JdFR-24 | reverse complement strand
CCTGTAGCAATGCTGGTAACCCAGCAAACAAGAACACACATGTAGTCGTAACTGCAACATTCAATGATGGTTCAACACAAGTGATTTTAGACACATATGTCTAAATAAATATTATTTTATTTTTATTTAAAAATAATTTTAAATTTTAATAATTTTTTAGGTGAGATTCGTGAACAAAAAAGGTGTGAGTCCAATAATTGGAACATTGTTGATTGTGTTGATTGCTGTTGTCATTTCCGCGTTTGTTATGGCGATGAGTTTCGGAATGGCTGAAAAGAGTCGACAAACATATATAGTAACTTTCCAATTAGTAGATCAAAAAGTAGATGAATTTACAATTCTATTTTATGGTGGTGCAGATTTTCAATACCTTCGAGGTGTAAAAATAATAATCGATGGTGTCGTTTATGTCGAGTACAATTCCACCCCGAATGTTGGAACTCAATGGTACTTCAAGGACGGGCAAACACCAACCGGTCCCCGGAGCACAATCAGTAACAGTTTCTCTATCTCCTGGCAAGAATGATGATCATCTGATAGTAGTAGGGAAATTCTTAGAAGATATCGAAGTCGTAGTGTTAGATACTTATGTTTAATTTTTGTATTTCTATTTGAGTGTTTCTATTTGAGAATTTGTAATTTATCATTTACAGACTAACAAAAAGATTTAATCATGCTTTTTAGATATAGATTAATCAAAATCGGAAATAGTTTTTTAAACTTTTATTCATATAAATCACAAGTTCAGATATTATAAAATTAAGCCACCCTACACCAAAGCAAATATATATCGTTAGGTTAACCTAACAAAAGATGAGAATCGAAACTTACCTCAGACTCGCTTACAAAGCCTACACGCAAGGAATAGAAGTTATAGGACCATCCTTCATTGCAAAAGAGCTTGAAATATCCCGACCATCCGCCTATGAGGGTTTAATAAAGCTTGCAAGTATGGAGTACGGTGAATATATACCGGGAGAGGGATTTAAACTTAACAAAAAGGGTATTGAGAGAGGAAAAGAGATTACAAAGAAGCACAGGCTTATCGAGTGTCTTCTCGGAAATCTCGGATTCGATGCAGAGTCCGCTTGCACTGAGGCTACTAAGCTTGAACCTTTCATAAGCAAAGAACTGTCGAAAAGACTGGAGGAAGTATTCAGAGACAGAGTGATGTGTCCATGTGGAGAGGAAATAGAATTAGGAATAGATGGGAGATAGTCCTATTAGCCTCCCTGCTTGCGTTCTTACTTTTACTTCAAAACACCTCTGCTTACCCTCACAGCAAAATAATAGTCTTCACAACCAACCCCTATTTCAAACCCATAATTGAGGAGATCGGAGGGGAGTATGTCGAAGTTTTCTCCATTACCACCTCATCCGATCTACATTCATTTTCTTTATCTAGGAACGAGGCGGAACTGCTCGAGAAAGCGGATCTGATATTTCTCACTAACTCCTACGATCTCGGATTTGAGAAGAGCATTAAGAAGTCTTATCCGCACAAAACGGTTGACTTTGACGACTACACAAGAAACGGTGCAAAGCTAAAGGAGTTTGACGGTTACCTAAATCCTCACGGTTACTGGCTTAATCTAAGCAATACAATTGCCATAGCAAAAACAATTGAGGAGAGGTTATCTAATCTGATACCTGAGGGGGATGAGTACTTCCGAAATAATTTTGAGGGCTTCAAAACAAAAATCAAGATCCTCAGTATAGAAATAAAGGATGTTGCAAATGCACAGAGGTTGAGAGGAGATTGCGTCGCTATAATCCCAGCCTTGGCTTACATAATCGATAACTCTCAGCTTAATACTTCAGCCATACTACTCGAGGAGGAGGGGTTTGTAAGTGGTAAGGACTATATAGAAATAGAAAGGAAGCTCGAAAACTCGGAACTTAATTGCATCGTAGCCCCAAAATCGATGAAGGAGTCGAAAATAGGATATATTGCAGAGCAATTATCGAAAGATACCGGAAAACCAGTGATATATGTGGAGATGTTCTTAGGAAATAAGACCATAGAGGCTATGCACCTGCTCAATGCTCTCAGCTTTAAAGATCTAAAAACCAAACACTCCAAGGACACTAAAGACAGTTTCATCTATTTCCTCTACCTCATTATAGCTCTTGAGAGCACAATAATTCTGATTCTGTGGTGGAGAAGATGAATCGAAATCAAAGAAAAGATAAAAGAGTTGAAAGGGAGGGCTGTTGGGAGGAAGGTAACCATGACTAAGCATCCATATGACAAAGACGAGATAGTATTCGAGAATGTATCATTTTCCTACACCCCCTCTAACACCCAATTAGCCTTAGAAAATGTGTCGCTGAGGATAAAAAGAGGAGAGTTCGTTGCGATTATCGGACCTAACGGAAGCGGTAAAACCACATTTTTAAGGTTATTGAACTGCACCCTCAAGCCAAATTCCGGTAGAATTGTGGTCTTTGGCATAGATTCAAAGGAAAAGGACAGAATACAGAGAATGATGGGCTTTATGCCACAAAAAGAGTACATATCCTCAGGATTTCCAATACTCGTCAGAGATGTGATAATGATGGGGCTAACCGCGAGAAAAGGAATCCTATCAAAGATTACTGGTTCAGAGTCAGAGAGAGTGAAGATGTCGCTGAAAGCTGTTGCTCTTGATGAGAGGTTTTTACATAAAAAATTCGATGAACTTAGCGGTGGACTTAGACAGAGAGTTCTCTTCGCAAGATGTCTTGCTGTTAATCCGGAAATACTGCTACTTGATGAGCCGTTCAATGGTGTTGATGTTCCAAGCCAAGAAGTGATTCTGAGGACGATTCTGAAAATGAAAGGGGATGTAACGGTCATCATGGTGACTCACAACATCAACCCAATCTTGCACCATATCGACAGAGTGATACTCCTGAAGAACAGAGTTATCGCCGAGGGCTCTCCAGATGAGGTGCTAACCAACGAAAATCTCAAGCGAGCGTATGGTGCAGAGATTCCAATTATCTACTGCGATGAGGGGTACGGACATCCGATCTACGATACACATTAGGTGATGATCGTGACTGAGATCGATCTAATCGAGCTGGTTGGAAAACCATTCTTCCTAAGGGCTTTGATCGGAGTTGTCATCATATCAATAAACGCTTCAATAGCTGGTTCCTTCACAATTTTCAGAAATGTATCTTTTCTCGTTGCTGGTGCAAGTCATTCAGCTCTTGCAGGAACCGCACTGTTTATTCTGCTACAAACCTACTTAGCTTTCAATGTCAATCCACTCGCCGGAGGAGTTTTATTCGCAATACTTACAGCAATTTTTTCAGGTTATGCGGGAAAGAGAGACACTAACAC
Source organism: Archaeoglobus sp. JdFR-24 (assembly GCA_002011215.1). The sequence goes on along the minus strand of MTML01000131.1, from coordinate 1,909 downwards.
CGCTATTGGAATATCATTCGCAATGTCAATGAGCCTTGCGGTTCTTTTCATTTCGATGATAAGAGAGTACAGCTCAAGAGTCTGGACTTTTCTGATTGGTGACCTTTTCCTTTTAACCCACGACGACATATACATCATGCTCGGCGTTACAGCCATCAACATATTTTTGGTTGCGTTATTCTACAGACACTTCATCTTCATCTCGTTCGACTACGAGACCGCTACCGCTTTCGGCTTGAACTCCAACCTATACAACTATATCCTGCTCTCGATGATTGCCATCTCAACTGTCGCACTTCTGAAGGGGGTCGGGGCTTTGCTCGTGTTCTCAATGCTGATTGCCCCATCCGCAGTAGGAAACATTATGGCGAGGGATCTAAGGAGTGTGTTCGTGATCTCATTCATGGTTGCGCTACTTTGCGGTATCGGAGGTATAGCGGTATCGCTGTTCTATCCGGTCTCTCCCGGGGCAATTTCCAGCTTAATTGCCTCGACATTGTACTTCTCAGCAGTATCATTCAGAAAAATTGCCAAGAGCCAAATTTAAAAACCACAAAGCGGATTATCGCACGGGATAAAATCGTAAAGAGAAGATGTATCAAAAATAAATTTTTTAAACAAGCGTATTAAAAGCCAAGTTAATGAATAAGGTTCTGGTTGTTGATGCGGGTGGAAGAGGGAATGCGATTGCTCACGCTTTTTCAAGGAGTAAACATGTAAGCAAGGTATATGTCGCTCCCGGAAACGGTGGAAGTGAGTTTTTCGAGAAGTGTGAGATTGCAAAGCTTGATGATAAACCCATCCCCTCAATAAGAGCTATTGAGGAGATAGTTTCCTTCGCAAAGAGGGAAGGAGTTGATCTCGCATACATAGGTCCAGAGGAACCTTTAAGCTTGGGACTCGTTAACAGACTTGAAGAGGAAGGTATACCCGCAATAGGCCCCGGAAAAGACGAGACTATTCTCGAGTCTAGCAAATGCTGGGCTAAGGACTTCCTAAGAAAAATTAAAGTGCCGATTCCGGATTACTGGAACTTCGATGATCCAGAGTCCGCAAAAGAGTTCATAAGAGAATACTATCGAGAACACAAGGGAAGCGGAAAAAATCTCGTGATCAAGGCTGATGGACTCGCTGCGGGAAAAGGAGTTTATGTCTGCGATTCAGAGGAGGAGGCTATACGAGCGGTAGACGAGATAATGGTGAACAAAAAATTCGGTTCCGCAGGAGACAGAATATGCATCGAGGAAAGACTTTACGGTACCGAGGTTGCTTTCACCGCCCTGTCTGATGGAAAAAATGCGGTAAAGTTCGGACATGCCAAGGACTACAAAAGGGCTTTCGACCCCGATGATGTGGAAGGATTAAGGAATTTCTACATAGGCATCACGAAAAAGTTCCTGACATCGAAGGATGCGGAAAGGCTGTTCAGGGAGGGCAGACTATTGAATCCAAACACCGGTGGTATGGGTGCGGTATCCCCTCACCCTTCCATTACCGATGAGATAGAGAACAAGATAATGGAGGTTGTAATCGAGCCTATAATCAGAAAGTTCAGAGAAGAAGAGGGCATGGAATTCAAAGGCGTTCTTTATCCGGTGATAATGCTTGTAGAGGAGAATGGTGATCTAATCCCAAAGGTTTTGGAGATAAATGTGAGGGACTGTGATCCGGGAGCCGAAGCAAAGCTCCCAAGGCTCGAAAGCGATATTTTCGAGTTAAGTCAAGCTATACTCGATAGAAATCTCAAGGATGTTGATGTGAGGTTCTCTGAGAAATGGTGTGTTGCTGTGTGTGCGGTTAGCGGTTTCCTTAAAGGTAGAGAGGGTTTGAAGCCCGGATATCCGGGAGACCACTACACAAACCAGCCGATAGACTTCAGAGTCGATGGTAAGAGGAGTGGATACATTTA
>MTML01000146.1 GCA_002011215.1 Archaeoglobus sp. JdFR-24 | reverse complement strand
ATGTTTTGTGTTAGTTTTGTTAAAAGGAGGATGGTCTCATCTCTGTCGAGGTTCTTTCTCAGTTCTATCAGGAGGGGGTTGAGTTCCTCTGAGAGTTCCTTTAGCTTTGGAACGAGTTCCTTTATAAGGTCCTTGGTAGCCTCTATTGTGTAAACAATTTCGCCGTCCATTGAACCCAGAGTCTTGCTCTCCATTGCTGACACCTCTCTGAGGGATTAAAGCAATCCCCTAAGCATGAAACTCCAGTAGAGAGGTCTTAGCATGTAAACTTTGATGATCCAGTTGCTATACATCTCCTGTGCAGGGGAAATCGACTTCTCATAATCGAATTCGGCAAACATCGCCTTTCCGAATCTCGTAATTATCGGACAGATTATGTGCCCGGTATAGGTTGCTTTCGGTTCTTTACCATTCATAACCGCCAGAAGATTCTTAACAAGTACCTCTGCCTGCTTTCTCGCACCGGATGCTGTTTTCGAGGTTGGATAATTTGCACAATCACCAATCACGAACACATTCGGGTACTTCTCAAGCTGTAGCTTATGTTTGTCTGCCATGACAAAGTTCGTTGCATCCGCAACACCCGTGCCCTCGTATATCGGCTCTCCCTCATTTGGCGGAACCACAACGAGTAGATCGTAATGCAGTTCGTCTCCCTCCCACGATCTAACTACTTTCTCCTCTGGATCTATCTCAGATGGTGTAAAACCACTCTTCGTGTTTATGTTTCTGTCCCTGAACATCGTGTCAAGTTTTGACGCATAGGGCTCTCTTGAGAAGATTGCGGGAAGTGCGGAAGTGATAGTTATGTTTATGTTGTTTCTTACTCCTCTCCTCCTGAAGTAATCATCCGCAAGCAGAGTGAACTTTATCGGAGCGCCGGGACACTTGAACGGAATTGGAGCTTGAACTGTAACGAAATCTCCACCCTCAAACTCTTCCAATGCCTCTTTAAGCTTCAAAGCACCTTCCAAGGTATAGAATGTGTGTACTCCATTCTTCCCAAGATTCTCTGCGAGCCCCTCTATCTCCTCCATGACGAGTCTCGCACCAGTTGCAAGAACGAGGTAGTCGTATTCGAGCTTCTTTCCTCCTTTCGTTTCAACATAATTCTCATCAAAATTGATAGAGGTTACCTCGTCCTGAATGAAGTTGCATCCCGCTGGAATTACTTCCTCCATTGGCTTTATCAGGTTCTCTACCTCTTCAAGTCCAAACGGAATTAGAGTGTATCCCGGTTGGTAATAGTGTTTATCACTTCTGTCAACAATTGTAATTTCTGCTTCATCCATAGATAGTGCATTCCTGAGCCTCGCTGCGGTCATTATTCCCGCACTACCACCACCAACTATCAAAATCCTTGCCATTCAAAATCACCAATTAAAACCATTGGTTAATAGTATATAAACATCACGGTGTGAAATTGAATAAAATCATTAAAATATGTTTTAAATAATATCGATATAAATTTTAACAAATAATCAATAGTTTAAAAGAGAAGTAAAGATATGTTTTATTTTTAATAAAGATTATAATTTAGAATATTCAATTTCAGTAGAAATTGCCTGAGAAAATCAAATCTTAGCATAATTTTTATCAAAAATATGCCATAAGATATCTTTTAAAAACAATCAATCGATCTTTCCTCTCTATTATTAGAATAATCGAATTATATATAATAATAGAAAAACTTAATACTAAAGACTACAATACTACTATGGGTGAAAAAATATGGGGGAAATCAAGCCAGAATATGCGATATTCGGAGATACCGTTCAAAAAATAAAAGTGGGAGATACCGAGATTCCGTGCTGTGCTTCCGTTGAAGATCTCGATAAAGTTGATAGCCTTATGAGGTCTTTAATGAAATACGGTGTTTTTATGTGGAAAAAAGGCGATACAAAGGAAGAAAAAAAGTTGGATACAGCTGAAGAGATAAATTTCGAGGGATTTTTGACGAATCTAAGTGAAAAAGAGTTGGCTCTAATAAAAGCCATCGACACCGAATGGATGTCAAAAACAGAGATAGACATGGTTACAAGAATGAAAAGAAGGGATTTCCATGAATCATTTTTCAATATAAATAGAAAAGCAAGGATTTTCGGTATTGTAAAGGAAGATGAGAACCTAATTGAGAGAAAATTTGAAAATGAGGAGTTCCATTTCAGGTTAAAAGATTTTGGTGTGGATTTAAAAAAGAACATCAGATAATATCAACTTTTTACTTTTTTTGGTGATTGCATGAGTGAGATAGTTGTGATTGGAGGGGGAGCTTGCGGGCTTAAGTCTGCGTCAAGAGCGAGAAGAAGAGATGAGGATGCAGATATAACAGTGATAGAAAGGGGAGAATATCCCTCACTCGGAAGATGTGGACTCCCTTACTACATAGAGGGTTTTGTACACGAAATAACCAATCTTCAGGAGACTCTAAGCGGAGAAATCAGAAACGAGGAGTACTTCTGGAAGGTCAAAAGGATTAAGGTTCTTACAAAAACCACCGCAGAAGAAATCGATAGAAATAGGAAAACCGTGAAGATTTCAAGAAACGGAAAAGAGGATGAAATTAACTATGACTACTTGGTTATAGCAACAGGAGCAAAACCTTTGAGGCTTAATGTAAAGGGAAGTACTGCGGAGGGTGTTTTCTCCCTATCAAGTGCTGAAGACGCTCTGAAAATAACAGAGATGTGGATGGAAGACGGTATCCAAAATGCGGTAATAGTCGGAGGGGGGTTAATAGGCTTAGAGACTGCAGAAGCCCTTGAGAGATTAGATATAAATGTAACCGTTGTTGAATTAAAAAATCAGCTATTGTGGAACAGTTTTGATTTTGAGATGGCAGAATTGGTTAGAAAATGTGTTATAAGAGAGGGAATAAAGGTTATCACATCCACTGCGGTGAAAGAGATCGTCACACGGGATGGGGCTGTAAAAGGTGTGAGGATTGGTGAAAAAGAGCTTCCCGCAGATATTGTCATAGTGTCCATAGGAGTTGAACCGAGACTGGAACTGGCAGAAAAAGCTGGATTAGAGCTAACAGAGAGAGGGATAAAGGTAAATGAGTTTCTTCAGACATCAGATCCTAACATTTTTGCGGGAGGAGATTGCGTGGAGAATGTTAACCTCCTGACAGGAAAACTCGTTTATACACCCTTGGGTTCAACGGCAAACAAGCACGGAAGGATAATAGGAGACAACATAACCGGCGGAGAATCAAGATGGAAGGGTGTTTTATGCACCTCCATCTTCAGGGTTTTCAATGCTGATGCGGGAAGAACAGGTCTAACTGAAACCCAAGCAAGAAGTGAGGGTTTTGATCCAGTTATAGCCATCTCACCCGGTCCAGACAGGGCCCATTACTATCCGGGGTTTCAGCCAATAAGACTGAAAATGATTGCAGACAGAAAAACGAGAAGAGTTATAGGTGCTCAGGCCTTCGGGCTGGGGGTTATCGATAAGAGAATCGATATTATAGCAACCGCCATACAGATGTCCGCAACAGTGGATGATGTTGCCAACCTCGACTTGGCTTATGCTCCACCGTTTTCATCCGCGATGGATCATGTCATCCACTGTGCAAACATCATCAGGAATAAACTCGACGGAGTTAAAAGCATCACACCCTTAGACTTTAAAACAAGAATTAAGGATGACATCCTGATACTTGATGTGAGAAGTGAGAAGGAATTTCAGGCGAGAAAGATAGACTCGAAGAATGTGATAAATATACCGATAAAGGAGCTAAGGGAGAGTCTCGATAGAATACCGAAAGACAAGGAGGTAATCGTCTCATGTGCCATAGGAACGAGAGCCTACGAAGCGGTCAGAATACTAATGAACAGAGGATACGAAAATGTAAGATTTCTTGACGGTGCTCTTGCAACATGGCTGGACGAGGTGTGATACTCCTTCTCCCCATATTTTAATCATCTTATGGNATATTCGAGAGNCCTGTTGAGCAGAGGATGAAATGCGGAGCAAAAAGGTGATGAGATAACTGGGAATTCAACCCCACAAAACAGTTCCTCATATCAGAAAGACTTTAATACCTCAATTTGCTAATTTCACCGATGGCACTCGGATTTGTACTTGTCAAGATATCACCAAAAAAAGAGAGAGAAGTCTACGAGAAACTTGCAAATCTCGAGGAGATTGAGGAACTCTACCCACTATTCGGAGAATACGACCTGATTGCTAAGATAGTCGTTAGAGATTTTGAAGAACTCAGCGATGTCGTGGTCAAGAAAATAAGATCGCTCGATGGTGTTCTGGAAACCAAAACTCTAACCGGTGCTAAATTCTGATATGAGTCATGAACGAGTTCGAAAACTTGAACGATCTGAACAAAAAGGAAAACAACTTAAGAGCTCTTAGGATTATTGTAAAAAATCAGATAGGTGTACTTAGAGATATAACCAAGATCGTAGCGGACTACAACGGAAACATCACCTACGCACAGACATTCATAATTAAATACGGGGAGAACAAAGGAAATGCACTCGTTTACATCGAAATCGAAAGTGGTGAATTCGAGTCAATAAAGAAAGAGATTGAACAGCTTGATACCGTTCTTGAGATAGAAGAGGAGAAACCATTTGACAAAGTATTTGGAAAGCGGGTGATAATTTTCGGTGGTGGGGCGCTGGTGTCACAGGTAGCATTAGGAGCTATAAGCGAGGCAGACAGACATAACTTAAGAGGAGAGAGGATTAGTGTTGACACCATGCCAATAATAGGGGAGGAGGAGTTAGCAGAGGCTGTAAAAGCGGTTTCAAGGCTACATCGGGCAGAAATACTCGTTCTTGCGGGGGGACTTATGGGTGGAAAGATCACAGAAGAGGTTAAAAAGCTCAGAAAAGAAGGGATACCAGTTATCGCATTAAACATGTTCGGAACCGTGCCAAGAGTTGCAGACGTTGTTATAAGCGATCCGGTTATGGCGGGAACGCTTGCTGTGATGCACATCTCGGAGAGAGCAAAGTTTTCAATCGATAGGGTGGAAGGTAAGAGAATCTGAGTAACCAGAGGTGGTAAGCGTTTAGTAGTAGAATTTGCCTAAGTCCTATCTAACTCCTAAATGCCATATAACTTGTAACAACCCGTACAGCATCGGGGAGCATCGGGCTTGATTCTAAATCCGCCCAAGCCCAGCCTGAATCTCCAGCTTTTGGACATTCTTATTCTCTCCTTGAATATTTCCCTGAACTTCCTGTAATCGGCAGAACCCCAAACACCATCCAGCCCATCACATATGTTGCCAAATTTCGGCTTCTCCACCAACATCATCTTCCCCCTGAAATATCTGGGAATCCTATCAAGAGGAAGATTGAGATAAACGCATGGATAAATATCTCCCTCCGCTGAGAAAACTATTGCAGAATCCGGCATTGCATCACAAACCGGGGATTCCACAGATGTTAAGGAAGGATACTTTAAAAAAATGCCTTCTCTTTCCGCTCTTTCGGATAAACCCTTAATAATTTTAGAAACCTCCTCACTCTTTCTCGAATCAAAAACCCGCATATTATATGTCTTGTCATCAAAAACACAGTCAAGATTGGTTAGAACCAATCCCGTTCTCATTTTAACCGCAAGGTTAAAAACAGATTCAATTTCTTTGTAGTTTTCGACCGTCATCAGGAATGTTAGGTTTATCCTCGGACTTTCACTTNCTTCTTTTTTCTTGGATTCGATCAGATGCTCAACTCCTTCAAGCACCTGTGAGAAGTTGATACCTCTTCTAATTCCTGCATGGGTTTTTTCACCGCTTATCGAGACCGCAATGTAATCCAGACCCAAGCGTACCAAATCTTCTGCAAATCTTTTCAGGTAAACTCCGTTGGTCGTTAGTCCTGTAACAGCATTTTCCCTCGATATTTTTACCATATCCAGTATTCGTGGTTGTAGGAGCGGTTCTCCCCAACCCTGAAGGTGTATGAGCTTCGTTTTATCAAAATAATTTGCTATCATCTCAAAAATCTCAAAATCCATGTCTGATTTATTTTTGAACAACTGAGAAGGACACATAACACAGCTCATGCTACAATTCCTCGTAACCTCTATCTGAAAGAACTCGAACCCCATAATAGCTAATACATCCTAAGCCCTATAAGAGTTCTTTCGTAATCTTAGCAACAAGTAACGGTTTCCTAACGAAAATTTTCAACAAAGATGGAATGAACTGTAGAATGGTAGATGGATGATCCATATCCAGCTTCTCAGAATGTGTCTCTATATACTCCTTACCCAGCCTTACCAAATCACAATAATCTGCATCGGAGAGCAGCTTGTAAAGTCTGAGAATCTTCTCGCCAGTCGTGTACTCCTTCCCCATAACCTTCAGATACTCCTTTTTAAACCCCTCAAGGTCAGGAAAGCTCTTTCCAAGAACTTTGCTCGCAACCAAATGATAGTACAGCCCCCCACCAGTATAGGGCTTAACCATCCCTGCAGAATCTCCGATAAGGCACACATTTCCTTTAACCACCTCATTCAACCCTATAGGGATTGCTCCTGCATTTAACTCAGTAATGCTACCACCCTTCCTCTGTTTAACGGATGGATGTTTATTTAGGAGATTGCTAAGGAACCTAATTGGTTCCGTCTTCGATACAACTCCTATTCTTGCGGTTGATGAATCCAGAGGGATGGAATAAGCAAAAAATCCGTCAGAGTACTTCTCCCCAAAGTAGAGTTCAACCATATTCTCATCCAAACATTCAAACTTCATTTCAAATTGAACCGCAGAGTATATCTCACCCTTTGTGAAAGAGAACTCCTTTGCGATCCTTGAGTTTGCACCATCCGCTCCAATCAGAAAATCGTATTTAATACCGGTTATTCCACTCGGTGTTCTGATTTTTGCTATATTCTGGGAGGACTCACGAATTTTGGAGAAAAGATAGCTTGACTTCAAAATTACCTCTGCATATTCGGATGCTTTTTCGAGCAACTCCACATCCAAAATCTTCCTCTCCACCACCACACCCTTTCTCCTGCCAATTAACTCAACATAGCCACCATCCGGTGAGAAAAAGAAAGCACCTTTAATTCGATTGACGAGGGATCTTTTCGAGAATTTTTTCAGCTCGGAGTAACATGCATCACTAATCAAACCCGCACATTGGACCGGAAATCCCGCGGATTGGTGTTCTTCAACAATGACGATTTCATGTTCGCCTCTCCTCCCGATGTTAATGGCTGATAAGCTCCCTGCTGGTCCCCCCCCAACTATCAAAATGCTCACATTTAAGAAGCCCATGTCTGAAGTTAAAAAATTTTGGAAATCGATATTTATTTGTTTTCCACAAACAGGGTTACTAAAAACCCGTATTTTGGAGAAGCTAAATTATTAATCCCCTAAAGTCAACCCTAAAAGCTTATATACTTCAAAAAAATATTTCAGGATACCATGTATGTACTCACAATCGATATGCTTCAGTACGATTGTCCTTTTGTCACAACTTCCGAGGATTTAGATGTGTCATATTTTGGTACCTACTGGGACTTTGATCGTGAAAAGTTCATTATAAGGGGATACATCATCGCCAAAGATTCCGATGAGCTTCAAAATGCCATTTACTCACTTCGTAGTCAACCAAAATTCCTGAAACTGGATATTCTATCCAAGGAAAGACACATTGCATCTGTAAGAGTGGAGATGGAGTACACAAACGCCATGAAAACCAT
>MTML01000105.1 GCA_002011215.1 Archaeoglobus sp. JdFR-24 | reverse complement strand
TACTGATTTTTCGCCTGCCTTAACACATCCCCGTTCACAATATCCAGACAGATCTTGAGATTGTTATACGGTGTGCCATGGAAGGTCATCGTCTTTTGCAGGGTTACACTTGGATCCTCGATCTTGGCAACCGGAATTGCAGCTGCATTGAACATGTCTTTGACTATCGTGGCAATCGGGGTTCCCTGAGGGTAGGTTCTCGTGATGTATGCGGATTCAAAGAGGGATTTCGTCTCATCCAAAGCTTTGATGATCGTTTTAACATCTGCTCCATCCTTCTCCTCGCTTACTCTATCGATCTTCCCATAGAAAATGATACCGTAATCGTTTCTATAACCTGCTTTCAGCTGTATTGCCGTATCTTTCTTTATCTTAGCCTTAGATGCATCACTGAGGTTGTAGATCGTGATCTCTGCTTTGTTCGCATTCTCCTTGTTTCCTCCTTCGATGTGGAACTCGATATCTAAGTCGTCGATCGTGATAAGCATGGAACCGAGCTGGAGTTCGTAATAGCGGTTGAACATCTCGTTGCTCAGGCTGGAACCTTCGTTGATGATCATGTCCAGAACACCCATACTTCACAATTTTGTGAGTCAACGTTCCAGGGCAGGATCGTAAAGAGCACCTCATAGGTTTGTGGGTCTCTGGCTTCGTAGGGATTCTTCACAGCAAGCTTGCCGTTGAAAACTATTGCTGAATCCTCTATCCTGACGATTTTCAGAACACAGAAGCCCTGGGAGTTCCAGCGGTAGTATGCGTTGTAAGCTTCGTCGTTGATCTTGAATTTCTGCCTCTGCGGATATCCTAAATTCTTGTCGAATGGTAGAACATTCACCGTTGGCATTTAACCACCTCCGAAAGTTGCACCAAACCAGTCCATAATAGAGTCAAGCCAGCTCTTGTTCTCCTGCTTTTCAGGACCATCAGCCTTGTTTTCAGATGATGGGGTTACGGCAGCATCTCCCCCTTGGTAGTCTTCTTCCGCCTGAGTAACCACATCCGGGAGCGTTACAACAGCGGTTCTTGCTGCAGCGGTTCTTATCTGTTTGATGCGTAGTGTTGCGTAAACTATGTTCTGGCTGTCCGAGATGCGGAATCTGTGGGATTTCACGAGCATGTTCTCGTATGATCCAAGCTCTAGGCTTAGTTCGAAGGGTGTGTTTGATTCGAGTATCTGCTTAAGAAGATCGACTTCTCCCTCATCCTTGAAGAGCTGCAGCTCGAGTTCGAACTCTGCAGGCTCATCGATCACATGGTCCGCGATGCTGAATTGCTCTTCGGTACGATGCTCAGGAATTGTTTTGTCCTGGTCCAGATTTATCACGCTAATAGCTCTGAACTTTCTGCCGGCTATGAAAACATCTTCCATGTATGCTGGATTTATAGGAAAAGATAAAAAGAAAAGTCAGGTTAGGATATCACTCAGATAGCCACTTTTTTAGAATTTCCATAGCATAAGGAATTAATCTTGTAGCGAGTTCAGGTGCTTTTTCTTTAATTTGTTGAATGATTTCTTTAATTTTATTTCCATCCGGTTTATCTTTTTCTGATTCATGTATCAATTGGCTAATTAGCTCTTTGAGCTCTTCATCTTCTACTGCATTGTAGATCTTATTAAGGCTATCTCGGATACGAATAGATTCTGCCTGGAGAATCGCTGAGTCTATAACATTTCCATAAATTATAATCTGCTGCAAAAATGGAGCTTCATTTATGAACATCTCTGGAGATTCAACTGCATCTATACCATATGCGGCAATCCTAACAAATCCACCTCCACCTAGGACTCGATCGTAGCGGATGAAACCCTTCTCATCAAGATAATCTAATTCTAATTCTATTTGATCCAAAGTCAAATTAAGTTTTTCAGCCAGCTCGCTTGCATCAATGAAAGAATATGGGTTTTCTTTAGCTTGATTGTATAAGATTTCCAATATTTTAGCCCTAGTTTCTTGCATGCAGGTAGTTGACAAAAATAATTCAAAAATGTTTCGTATTTAGACCCCATAAGCCAAAAGATCTTCAGTAAAGACCTCTCTTACAGCCTTCTTAATTGTGTACTTGTCTCCTTCTTTCACATGAATTTCGATTCTGGGGACATTGATTACTTTATGTTCCACTCTGCTTACAGTGCTCACATTCGAGATCGCTGCAGAGCTTATGGTTGGGATTGGAGTTCCTGTGATGATCTTTGCAGTGCTCAGCCCCATGCCCACGGGAGTGAATGATAAGGCTGTCTGTGCTGCCATAAAGAGCGGGTTCTCCGTTATAACCTTGCTAGCCTCCTGGATCCAAGACACGAATTCTTTAATGACTGAAATTACTGTGTTCAGATTATCTTTCAGAAACAGTATTGCTCCGACAGGTCCAAAGAGGGCATACTTGAACGGCCCTAATGCATCAATCCCTTGTTGGATCCAAGAGATGAGTCCTTGAATAGAGCTTGTAGCCCATTCGAATCCTTCTCTCATCCAGTTTACTGCCTCGCTTACTCCTTCAGCAACCGGTTTTAAGAAGGGAAGCTTTTCGATCAACCAAGCAACAAACTGGCCAAGGTAGCTCTTCTCCCAGCCCTTGACAAGGACATCCTGCAGGAGTAAGATCGCTGCAACAACAGCCCCAATGACCGCAATCCATGGAAGTAGTGGTGCAAGGGCACCCCAAACCGATGCTGCGAAGCCCTTGATAGAGGCTGCTGCACCTGAAAGGATCGCCTTTAATCCTGCAAACCCACCGATTTCTTTATACAACCAAGCAAAAGCTGCAGCCTGTAACATCATAGGACCTACCGTTCCAGCGATGGCAGTGGCAAAAACTCCTAATGTGCCGACCACAACTTTAACTGGCTTGGGCAAATCTTTCAGCCATTGAGTTGTGGATTTGATTCCATCTACAATTTTATCGATAACGGGCAACGCTCCTTCAGCAAGCTCCTTCTTGAACTCCTTCCAAGCAACTGTTGCCCTCTGCATCTCTTCGTTCAAAGACTCCTGTGACAGATCAGTCTTTCTTACAATATCTTCTCCAGCCTCCATCACAGCCATCAAAAAAGCCTGTCTCTTTTCAGCCTCGGTCAGCTGGGAGGCTGTTTTCCCCAATGTCTTCGCATATTTCTCATAAGCTTCGTCTGCTTTGACAATGATTCCGAGGTTATCCAGAATAAGTTTAGATTGTCTAGCTGTACCAATCGCAATGGACTCAAACATGTATTTAACATCGGTTCCCATTGCTCTCGCAGCGGCTCTGGCTATTTTCATCATCTTGGGCAGATACTGGGGATCGATTCCCATCACCATCGCTCTGTTGGCGTTCAAGATCATCTGAGTATTATCAATCGTTCCTGCTGCGGCTTCCTCCATCGCTGCCAAAATGGCATCTGCATTCTCGCCTGCTCTTATTATGAAGGCTCGCATTGCATCCTGAAAATCTGCCAAATCTTTCGTTGCATCCTTCCAGAATCTGAATCCACCATACCCAATAGCTGATAAGGCCCCACCGACCAGAAGTAAACTCTCTCTAGCTTTATTGATTCTTTCAGTGAGACCACCAACACTCTTTTTTACCTCGTCCATCGCTTGATTTACCTGCTTTAATGGCTTGGTTGCCTGATCGATGAATTGGATCACAGCATAGAGGCTCCGTATCTCTCCAGCTGGCATAGATAATTTTTTATTAGAATGGTTTAAAAATAAATGTCAGGTGAAATTATGTTTGGAAAAAAGAGAGAGGCTGAGAATACTAAAGTATGTCCATTCTATTTCGGGTGGAGGGGATCCTTAAACAAGCAGGCAGCAATAGATCAGGCGAGATGTCTGGAGGAAAAATGTATGCTCTGGAATGTCGAAGAGCAGGACTGCAACATCAATGTAATCGCCAAAAGATTAACCATCCCTGCACCGATAGCTAAGCACTCACTCTAATTTTTCGACTGCTATCCGGATAAGAGTTGCCCATTTTAATGGATTCTCAACTGTAAAGTACTCTGCTTTTTGTTTGCCTTCTCTACCAATCTTTATGGCATCAGCAAATGGTTCGACAGCAAATATTTTCTTCAGTGGAATGTTGATTGTCTTTTTTTCACCAATAAACGCTAGACGCTTAGATGTTAGGTACAATTCTCCAGCATCTAATCTTTCTATTTTTGTTTCTGTCTGTTTTATTGATCCGCCACCTACACGTGGTGTTAGGTATACTCCCTTGGCGACTTTAATCCTAAAACCCATACTTTTTGACCTGTATGTGTAAGTTCGTGTTCGTTCTTCCAATAAAGCCACAGAAGACTCATGGAGGTGTAACTGTTCATTTTTCTTCAAGACAAGGCTGGATCCAACGAGATGCAATACTGGTAATTCCCCAGATTTTTCAATCATTTCCAGTTCCTCTAATTCTTTAGCAAGCTTAACGTCTTTGTTATATTCTTTTTCGTCATTCCATGTTTTACCACATTCTGGACACTCTAACCAAGTTTTAGAAGATAAAAACCCCTTCTTTGTTTTTAAAACAATTTTCGATCCACAATTTGGGCAGGCACCATCCAATTCTACAATTTGGATTTTTGCCATGAGAAATAAAATAATCTGAAAAATAAAACTTTAACGATCGCTGAGCATGACTATTTTGTTACCTCTCCTAACAAAAGCCCTCCCCTTCCTCTGTCCGATTTTCGGGAACTTGGGGATCTCTGGAACCTCGGGAGTTTCTGCTTTAACTTTTTCACCAATCAAGTTCAATGCTATAATCCACCTCAACTGCTTCTCCAAGGGCCATTTCTTTACTTCATCGACGTCGATATGGAGCTCTTTGGCGATTATGTACAGCTCGAGCTCTCCTTCTACATCTCTTTGAAGCCTATCAAATTTCGAAAATCCGCCAGATCACCTCGATGTAAGTTTAGCAGTTCAACCCCAAGTTTGAGGAATAGCACCGGATCCATTTCCTCAACATCTTCCTTGGTGAGTTCTGGCTCAGCGATGCATGCAAGAATCAGATCTCTGTACATATCTGCTGCATCCTTGTTTGGGTCGCCAATCTCCTTGAGCAATCGATAACCGCTCAGCTTCCGAGCTTTGTATGTCTCTTCACCGATTTTTATCTCAAAAAGCTCCTTAGAATCCATGGCCTAACTTCTCGAGAAGAGTATAAAAAGAGAAGTCAGATCAAAAAGATTAACCCCACTTCTCCTCAATCTTCAAAGCCAGTCCATCAATCGAGACCTCTGTCGCCTCACCACCAACTTCTCCAGGATCTATCTTCTTTATGATTGCATCGTAGCAATTAACCACCAGTCCGGGAGCCTTGAAGGTTACGGTAATCTCTTCCTTATTTTCCTTGAACTGAACAAGCTGATTCAAAGCTTCCGAGGTGGCCCTGCATTTCAAGGTCCATGTTGGCTTTGCAAATTTCTTGTTGTAGCCCACAACTCCATTGACCGTTTCTATGTGGGTTATCTCATCCTCGTTGTCGTAGCTGAAACTCAGTAGATCGTCAATCTCCACTCCTCCAACGCTGCATGAAATTTCGCTAACATCCCACTCTTTAGCCATTCAAACCACCTCACACTTGTATTGTCAGATTGAGCTCGAATGTGTGAATATCTCCTGCCAAAGTCGCTGAAACGTAGACATTTCTAAGAATGCGATTTGCTTTGTCTGATTCAGAGATTGAGCCGAAATCGGGCATTACAATGGAGTAGCTGCTCAGGGCCCCATCTCTCACCATTGTTTCAAGGGCCGCAGCGATAGCAGCTCTAACGAACTCCAGTCCAGCAGGCGAGTACGGGATTTTTGTCATTCTCAGTCTCAAGCTTGCTATCGAATCTTGGATTGCCGCGATTGTATAGTACTTCGTCCTCGTTACATCGATGAACTTCGGGTCACCGCCTGTCGTTAGAGCATTGCTGATTCTGTTTGCATTTGCCAAATCCAGTATCACATTCGCCTTCCCGTTCTCGAGCGTAGGAACATCTCCTAGGGCGAAGTATTCGTTCACATCGATGTTTATGCTCCTCCAGAAAGTCGTGTTCCAGGGCTTCAATGCCATTATGACTCCCAGAGCTGCCGCAGCGACATCTCCATCAAAGTCTGAGTCGTTGTGTGCTAGGAAGAATCCGTTTGCAGAGGCTAAATTGGACACGGTAGTGGTTATATCGCTGACAGTAGCCCCGTTGGCATTCGTCGCGGTGAAGATCACATTGTTCGCATCCGCAAAGTCTTTGAGCTTAGCGAGCAGGGTTGTGTCGGTGATCATAGCAAGGCAAACTCCGTGAATCTGGTTGTTCTCAGCATAGGGGGCGAGGGTGTTCAAAGCATTCTCAACTTCTGTTGCAGTGGGGCTTCCTGGATTTGAGACATCCATTGAAACCGCATAGAGCTTTCTCACTCCCTGGGCGAAAATAGCCTGGGCAGCTTTTGCTACATTTGATGTGCTGCCGTGATCGCTCTGGACATCTGCGAGCGAGTAGTAAAGCTTCGGAGAATTCTTTGAAGCGTAATCTGACTCTCCAACAACCGCTGGTGTTCCCCATTCCCTTGCTGGCATCGCTGCTGTTTCGAGAACTGTATTAATTACGATTGCATCTCCTACATCTGGCATAATCTATTTGCAGAAAAGAGAATATAAAAACAAAAGTCAGAAATCTCTGCTATTTTGCCGATTGAATTGGCTTCCTTCTTATCCCATCTTCTGAACATCTCAACGGAGCACATCAGTACATCAGTAAGTCCCCACGACAAGCCTCATCTCGCCTCTGAGCTCTTTGACCTCGATCAGCTCCCCCCAAAGATTTCCTTAACTTCCTCCAAATTTCCGGCCTTACACCACACATAAATTCTTTTCTTCGCAGGGACTATCTGGTAATGCGTGGCTACATCGTGTAACTGCACGACAGTCTTCGCAATATCCATCAGATCCTCTGCCTTGCCAAGGAACTCAAACATGAATTAAATTCTTGAGAAAAATTATAAAAATGGAAGTCAGGATCAGGTTCTGATCAGGTCTCGACCGTGTACTCGACGGTTTCGATCGTGGTGATTGTTTCTTTGTAGCTTAGTTCGTAGCGGATGAAGACGTCAAGCTGCCTTCTTGGAGTTTTGCTATCGGCCAGATAGGTCAGATCGTTTATCTCCGACCGGCCAGCAACCTCAATTCCCTCTATCAGTGGAAGATCTCTCAGATACCACACGAGCAGCTGATCCAAATAGGCATCCACAATGTCTGCTGCAGGAATGCCAACATCTCCCTTCGCATGAACATTGATGCTCAGAGTTACGACTGCCCTCTCGCCCTTGGTGTATTGAATGTCTGGATCCAGGACCTCCTTGCTGAACAGCTGGTTTGCTGGGGAATGTCTCTCATCCCTTCTGTCTGCAAAATAGCGTAGTGTTACAACTATATGGTAATTTGGATCTTTCAATTTCTCAGAAACATTTATGCGGTCTGCGTAATCTACCCAAGCCTGGAACTCCGTTGAATCAATAACAACAGATTTTGGTAGACTTTGAAAAATCTGCTTTTTTATATCTGTAGGAAGCATTTAACCCCTCCACGACGAAACAATAATTGAAATTATAAAAGCTACTGCTGCCGAAAATCCAAGGATGTATGCTCGCCATTGTTCGAGCTTGCTTATTCTTGTGTCGTGCCCTCCTACAGTCTCTTTCACCTCATCGATTGCTTCACGAATATACCTCACATCTGTAGCGAGTTTGATCAGCAGATCTCTATCTGATTCTATTGGGATGCCATTGTCTTTCTGCATGACTACTAACCAATTTTGGAATTTTTAAAGCTAAATCAGATATCGCTCCAGTTCTTTGTTTATTTCATCAATAATGAATCGCTCAACTTTCTCTCTCTCGAGATCAAAAACTAATCGGAAAAGAGGACGTTCAGGAATATGCTTTGTCCCAAATTCAAGAAAATGAGCGATGAGCCCCTTCTCATGGCTGAAGATTCCGACCTTAACAGTCTTGGGTATTCTACCCTCAACCACATGGGTTATCAGGCTTCTCAGCTCTCCTGTATCAACCCACACTTTTGTGGACTTTTTCTTACTAATCGTTTTTGGATCCAAAGATTGCCAGCCAGCCCATTGCTTGTCAATCATCTCGACCAGCTTGCCTTCCAAATAAGCTCCAACTCTCCCTGCTACTTTATCCAAAATAGCATCTACATCATTGAGCAATTTAGGGATGTTATTGACATCTTTGATATTAGTCATCCGCATAACACCTTGACTATGAGCGTTATAGCCCCCAAACCAAATAGATACTCAACTACATCGCCGAGAAAATTTGCTGGTTTCTCTTTCCCTGCAAGGTAGATGTGCTCAATGATTTCATAGAATATGAAGACTATGAAGACCACTGGGGCGAAGAAACTCACTGCTCCTGCAATTGTATGTCCAAAGCTTTTCTTATCGTCGAAGACATTCAGTATCATCTGCTCTCACGCTCCCTGAAAAGCCAGCCTCCAACCGATACGGACAGTAAGGTCAGTAGAGTTTGCAGAATCAGCTTGAATGTGTCTGTATCTACAATAACTGCATAGTCAGCAGCCTTCAACATTACAGCATAACTTCCAAGAAAGAAAAGCAGGATTATCAGTGTGACTACTGCTCTTAGTGATGCTTTTTCCAGCAATGTTTCTGAGCCCATGTTTAGTGGTTAGGTTGTACAAATAAAACAGAAAGTCAGTTTTCGAGGATATCTAAAACCTTCTGCTGACATTCCTTAGAACAACAGACCAAAACAAGCTTATCGTATTTCTTTTTAAACGATATTAACAAATCCTGTTTCTGCTGTGGTGTCATCAAAATAGTGTTTGAACAATATGGGTTCATACAGGGCACTTCTACAGTCTGCTTTTCTATCTCCTCTTTGATTTTCAGGGCTTTGTAGAGGTTTTCGAGATCAATGTCTTTAAGGGCTTCCCATTTCTCTCTTCTCCTTGAACCTTCATAGTATCTCGTGACCAGATAATATTTTCCATTCTTTTCTCTGATAAAAACTGTCATCTCCTCCCACCACGGTGGAAAACCTATACTGTTGTTAATTCAATTTTAGTATTGTCCAATACATTTATTTGCCTGCCACTCATGTGGCGTGCCTGGTCAACGAGCTGTTGTTTTAAGAGGGCAATTTCATTCAGGTATTCATCCGAGTAAATTTCATTTTCTTGGTAGTCAACAACAACAGCATGGATCAATAGTGGAATGCGTTGCTTCCTGCATGTTGGTTTGAAAGTACAATCAGCTGTACAGAAACCTTCATTCCTGCATAGGTGTATCAACATTGGTTTATTTTTTTGTTTTGATATATATTATGTTTTCGGAGGTCGTGAAAGTGGATTAAACCTTCTGCTTGAGCAAAAGAGATTTTCTTGAGATTCCAAGCTTCGAAAGCTGATGATAATTTTTTTCTATTGCTTTCACAATCCACTCCGTCGTGGATCCATCAGGTTCGGTTATTCGTACAGCATCTCCAATTTCAGCATTTGCATCAGTGTAGAGTCTTCTGTCTCCAATCGAGTACTCACCCTCTGGTAAGCGTTGAAGCTCTTTGGCTGTTATCTCCTGCAGATGTCCCTTGATCTCTTGAGTAGTTGTTGATCCCTCAACCCATTCTCCAGTTGATTGATCTGTATAACCTTCTGTAACTTTAATGAGTTCAATCTTGTATGGATAATCAAAGTCAGAAATCGTCATAACTTAGCTCAATCGGATCCTGAAACTTCATTATGATGTTCCTCAGTTCTTCCTTCCAACTCTCAAGCTGGTTCTGCAGGTCCATGTAGTCTATGCTTACCTCACCCTCTCGGATTGACTTGACAGCTCTGTTCCTAATTCTACCGAGAAAAGTCGAAACGAGAAAAATAGAAGCTTGGAGCTTGTGAGCCCTCTTGCCCAGCACTGTTTCTACGTTCACACCTTCAACTTGCAGATATTCTGCACCTTCATCGAGGGCCGATTGAATTGCAGGATCGTCGAATAAGTATGGCTCTTCTATGTCTCCAATCTGCAACCTGACATCGCTAATAGTTGCCGCCATGCGCCCCCTCAGCCTTATGGAGGATCAGTTACTCCCTGACTTCTTCAGAGGTTACAGGTTTAAGGTCGATGATGACGAGATTGCCAGACTTCAACGCATGTTTTACGGCTGGGCTTTGCTCCTTCTCATCTACTGGAATCTCCACTGTATCTCCTCTTTTAGCCTTGAAATTTCTCGTTTCGAGAGTTGTAGCTCTGACTTCAGCCTTCACAGTCTTTTTCTTAGCCATAAGCATCACCTAAAAAATTAAGGTTAGGCTTTGAGCCCCGTGATCACGCAGATGAGTTCAGGGCTGTCGATGACCGGCTCTACCATTGCAAAGTTGAAGTACCTGTTGTCGAGCATCGGGTTGCCGAGCGTCTTGCCATCAACATTGACAGTTGTGAGTGGGATTGCCTCAGCCATGTAGCCAATGTCTTTCCTTCTCAGTACAACTACCTGTCCAACACCATCTGGGTCCACTGCGTTATCGACCACTATGTTGAGCCCTGCGATGGCTGGCACCCTGCCAGTCTCAACAACTCTCGCCTGCAGGTAGTTGTTGTTTCTGACAAAGTCGAACTTCGTGAGGTATTCGTACATCTCAGAGCTCATGATCACATCGGTCGGCTCCATGCCCTCTGTTGCATCTCTTATGAGTCTCTTCGCATGCTCGAGATCACCAAGTGGATCTCCAGCTGTAGGATCTATCCAGTTGCTGCCATCAAAAGTTTGAATGCCCGTAGCATTGAGGATCTCGTTGAATGTCAGGTCGTCCTCGAATCTCCTCATCTTGTAAACAGCCCTGTTGATCTTTCTGTTGACAGTGGTGATTCTCGCAAATTTTCTCTCAAACAGTGTTACATCGAAATAGGCCCCATAGGGTCGGATCGGCTTGCTCTTCTTCGTGTAGTTGAAGTCGAGCTGCGGGAATCCACCCTCTTCGGTTATCCAGTCGACATTGC
>MTML01000008.1 GCA_002011215.1 Archaeoglobus sp. JdFR-24 | reverse complement strand
ATCTTGGTAAAGAGCGAGAGGTAGTTTCCGTTTATATCGGTGATAAGGTTCCTGTTAGAGGTCATTATCGCAAAATCAACGGAAAAAGAGTTTACATTAAATCATATTTAAGGAGAAGAAGAAAGAAGTGATGATTGTTCCTATTCATCTACATTTTTATAGAGCTGTTACAATTTTGGAACATGCAGGATTTTGAGGCTAAAGACAACCCTCCTGGTTGGTGGAAGATTTCTGTAAGTCTGAAGAATCTGAAAAAGCTTGATGAGGTAAAAAAGAAACTGAAAGAGGAATTGAACGAGAGGTAAAGATATAATAAGGTGATTTAGCATTTGATTGAGAGCTACAGAGGTGTAGGTAATTGAGGAGAGAACGAAAACTTGATAAAGAGATTGTAATCAACAGTTTGATTTTGAGATACAACAGAATCATCGAACCTTAGAGAAATGATCCGGATGATAGACGATCTGGAAGAACAATGAGATCATGGCAAGATTATCATCCTGTATATCCACCGGAAAAAGGTTGCATCCAACATTCATAATTTCAACCTAAAATAGGATGACAGCTAGAAGCAAGTCGTCAACTAAGTGATAACCAAACTCCTTGCCAGCCGAGCCCATACCTTCTTCAAGTCACCCAACAAAAACAAATAAACTAAAATTAAAGCTAAAACCTATCCTCCTTAAATGCGGTTATAAATTTAACCGATATTACACCCTTCAATGCGGTCAATCTTCCGACCATCTTCTTTATTTTCGCCATATCTCCCTTCACATTGATCATCTCAAGACAGTTCTCCCCATCCAAGTGGATGTGCATGGTTGTGGTTATAACATCATTGTAGTCGTGCTGAAGGGAGATGATTGTGTCAGTCACCCCCCTGTAGTTGTGATCATATATAACGGTCACGACACCGATTACTTCCCCGCTCTCTTTCTCAAGCCATTTGAATTCGTTGATATACATCCTTATAGCATCTCTTATCGCTTCAGATCTAGAAGAATAGCCTCTTGAGCTTATTATAGAATCGAACTCTTTTAAAAGGTTCTTTGGAAGACTAACACCTATTCTCGTAATAGATTCTTCCATAAATTACGATACAAGGAACCATATAAAAAAGTTGTTAAAAAAAATGATAGCCAATAAAATAAAATTTTAAAATAAATTCATACTCCAATTTTCACTCCTGCTCTCTGTATGCTTCGAGAATTGCGTTAACTATCTTCTCTCTTGCTTCTCTACTCGCCGGATGGAACACATCTTGGAAGGATCCGTCTTTTGCCTTTCTGCTTGGCATGCTTACCCACAAACCATTTTCACCTTCCAAAATTTTCAAACCCTTCACGATATATTCATTATCTAAGGAGACCGTCGCATATGCTTTAACAGCCCCCTCAACTTTCGGCTTATATATTCTCACTTCCGTTATTTCTACCAAGTTCAACTCCTCCTGTTCTGTTTGATTTCAAAAACAATGTGTTTAAGGCTATATAAACTTTCCCATAAAACGCACAAATTACGAGTTCTCAGTTTCTGAAGAAAAATTCTGCATTTTTTAAACAAACTTTTTCAACCACATCTCTCTCAAATTTTTCCAACAAATGTCCTGCTGTATTTGCAACCGAAAGATACTCCGAACCGCTGAATCCGGAGTCACTATTCAACATAAGTCTCTCGGGCTCGTATTCCTCCACGATCTCCAATGTGTCCTCCACACTCAGCTTACCTTCTTCAACCGTTAAACCGCAAAAGTACCCCCTCCTATGGATCATGCCAACCGTATCCAAGCTCACATGATCGATAACCGCTATGGTTTCTGGGAAACCCAACTTCTCAAGGATTTCAATTGTCTTTTCGGTGATGGATTCCTTGTTCCTCCGAGGAGTGTGAATGATGCAGGGAATATCAAGCTTTTTTGCCAGAAGCAGTTGGCTCGTGAGAACTTCCACTTCAAGCTCGCTTCCCTCCTCGAGTCCTATTTCACCGATGATTGTCGGGGGATTTTCCTCCATGTACTCTACAACCCTTCCCCATTTTGGAGGGATGCATCTTGGATGAATTCCAATGGCAGGATATATCTTCAAACCCGCCTTACTACCCCTACTCACCTCAAACTCCATCAACTTCCGAAAAAGATCGATTAAGGTTCCGTAGTACAGGGGTGTCACCGGGTAGAATGCACAAGAGTTGATTTTTTTGATACCCCTCTCAGCCATCTCCCTCAGCTCGAGAAAACTTCTACCTTCAGAATGCGTATGGGTGTCGTAGAACCCAGCTTCGTAACTCATGAAAAAAATAAATACTTTGAAAATTTAATTCTTTCCGATACAATGATGCTGTTCGACGGGATATATGCCTATGTGTGGGGAAATGCCCTTAAGGATTCGTCCAACACATATATTCTGAAAGACGATACAACCATCATCATAGACCCCGGATGCTTCAAAACCTTCGTAAATCTCTTCGGCTTGATGAGGAACGATGGCATGGAGATTTCAGATGTAGATGTTGTTATGAACACTCATTTACACAAAGACCACTGCGAAACCAACCGAATTTTCTTGGAGAAGGGTTCTCTTCTCGCTTTCAACCCCTTGGAGAAGGTGTCATCTCAATTCGAATACAATGCGGACATCGACCTCTCAAAAACGAGATACTACAACTCTGGAAAATTCAACCTCGAAATAATCCATACTCCCGGACACACACCGGGAAGTTCATCTATACACATAGAAGAGTTCTCTGCAATTATAACGGGTGACATTTTGTTCGAGAACGGCTTGCCGGGAAGAACAGATTTGCTCGGTGGTAACACAAAACAACTTATAAAGACTCTCGAAAAACTGCAGGATCTTGAGCCCGAATTTATTCTTCCAGGACACGGAAGGATTTTTTCAGGTAAAGAGGGTATAAAAATCCTCATCGAAAAAGCCATACAGATTATAACCGAAAGAAGGTGCGACTGAAAAACAACATTATTTTTCATTACCTTACCTCAATTAAATAAAAAAAATTCGGAGATAACTTTCACAACATCCAGAAATCTTATTATAAGTTCGCTCAACTAACAACGATGAACCTTACTCTTGATAAATTCTTTCCGTTGTTTTATAAAGAAGAAATTGAGGATAATTTGGATGTAAAATTCCAAGAGGAGATTGCTGAATACCACTCACACTTACTCAAACTTGTTGAGTCCGCATACAGAGTAGCGGAAGAGGCAAGAAGAAGAGGGCTCGACCCAGAAAAATCCGTAGAGATTCCGGTAGCTAGAAACATGGCAGAAAGAGTTGAAAAACTGTTAAATCTGCCGGGAATCGCCAAAACCATCATCTCCTTAGAAGAAAAGGGAGTGACAAGAGAGGAGATCTGTTTCAAGGTAGCAGAGGACATAATCAAGGGCAAATTCGGAAAGTTCGAGATTGAAGATGCCATAGACAAAGCGGTTAGATCCGCGGTGGCAATTCTAACAGAAGGTGTAGTTGCAGCACCAATCGAGGGAATTGCTAAGGTTAAAGTGGATTACAACAAAGATGGTTCTAAGTTCCTCAAGATATACTACGCCGGACCGATAAGAAGTGCAGGCGGTACCGCACAAGTGATATCCGTTCTTGTGGGAGATTATGTTAGGAGACTTGCCGGCTTAGGCAGATACATTCCAACAGAGCAGGAAATTCTTAGATACATCGAGGAGATTCCGCTCTACAAGAAGGTGGCGAATCTACAGTATCTCCCGTCCGATGATGAGATAAGACTAATCGTGTCAAGATGTCCTGTTTGCATAGACGGTGAACCAACCGAAGATGCGGAGGTTTCGGGATACAGAAACCTTGAGAGAGTGGAGACGAACAGGGTTAGAGGCGGTATGGCACTCGTTATCGCAGAAGGAATCGCTCTGAAAGCACCTAAGTTAAAGAAACTCGTCGAAAAGATCCGGATAGATGGATGGGAATGGCTCGATAAACTTATCGGAAAGGAATCTAGCTCGGACGAAAACAACGAGATAAAGCCGAAAGATAAGTACCTCTCAGACATCGTTGCCGGCAGACCCGTGTTCAGCCATCCCTCGAGAAAAGGTGGCTTCAGACTGAGGTACGGAAGGGCAAGGAATTCTGGATTTGCGACAGTAGGAATAAACCCAGCATTCATGATAATCACAGGAAACTTCATTGCGGTAGGAACTCAGATGAAGATAGAGAGACCCGGAAAAGCAGGGGGTGTGGTTCCGGTAACATCCATCGAAGGTCCCACAGTGAGATTAAAGAATGGAGATGTTATAAAAATAAATTCAGAAAAAATGGCAAGCCTATACAAGGATCAAATAGATGCGATCATTGATGATGGTGAAATTCTGATTAATTTTGGGGATTTTCTCGAAAATAACCATCCCCTCCTCCCCGCATCATTTACCTACGAGTGGTGGTTAGCAGAAGTCGAAGACAAAATCCCGGAAGGAGATTACAGAAGCATAAGCGAGGATACCGCCATAAAACTCTGTGACTCATATCACATTCCTCTACACCCGGATTACACATACCTCTGGCACGATATAAGTTTGGACGAATTCAAGAGACTACGAATCTTTGTTTCAGAAAAAGGGAAGGTAGAAGGAAAATACGGGAAAAGCAGTCTATTGCTCCCCTACGATAAAAGAATTAAGCTGATACTCGAGAAAATCCTGATAGAGCACAAGGTTAGAGATGGGTTCATAGTTATCGACAAGTGGAAGGTGTTTACAAGGTGTCTCGGGCTTGACTCTGAGTTAAAACTTGTCGGGGATATATCTACCGGAAGAAGCGTCTTAGAGAACATCAACAGAATCTCTGGACTTGATGTAAGAGCAAAAGCCCCTACAAGAATCGGTGCAAGAATGGGAAGACCCGAGAAAGCAAAAGAGAGAAAGATGAGCCCTCCACCACATGTCCTATTCCCCTTAGGACAGAGCGGAGGAAAAACACGAGACATAAAAAACGCAATAAACTATACTAGCTCATACAACTCTGCAAGAGGAGAAATAATCGTAGAAGTTGTCACAAGGGTATGTGAGAGATGTGGAAAAGAGACAATTTGGAGCAAATGTGATTGCGGTGGAGATACAAAGATACAGAGGTTCTGTAACAGGTGCAAGATGAGGATCGAGGATAAATGTCCTAAATGCGGAGATGAGGGCAGTGGATACCGAAGAAGAAAGATAAATGTCAGGGAACTGTACGAAAAAGCCCTTCAGAACTTAGGTGAGAGAGATCTGAATTCCCCAATCAAAGGTGTAATTGGATTAACCAACAAAAACAAGGTGATGGAACGAATCGAGAAAGGAATATTGAGATCCAAACACGAAATCTTCGTATTCAAAGACGGTACGGTAAGATATGACATGACCGACCTACCGCTGACCCACTTCAAACCTTACGAGATCGGGATAAGTGTTGAAAAGCTAAAAGAACTCGGATACAGGTATGACTGGAAGGGTAGGGAGTTAGTTAGCGAAGATCAAATAGTTGAACTTAAACCACAGGACATAATCCTCGCAAAAGATGCGGGAGAGTACCTTCTGAGGGTTTCCCAATTCATTGATGAACTGCTCGTTAAATTTTACGGAATGGATCCATTCTACAACGCGGAAAGGAAGGAGGATTTAATAGGGCATCTCGTCATTGGACTTGCACCTCATACCTCTGCAGGTGTACTTGGAAGAATAATAGGTTTCTCAGATGTTCTTGCCGGATACGCCCATCCGTATTTCCACGCTGCGAAAAGAAGGAACTGTGATGGAGATGAGGACTGTGTTATGCTCCTTCTTGACGGCTTAATAAACTTCTCCAAACACTTCCTACCAGAAAAAAGAGGTGGACAGATGGATGCACCCTTGGTGCTAACAACAATCCTCGACCCGAGAGAGGTGGACAGCGAAGTACACAATATGGATGTCGTTGAGAAGTACCCACTTGAATTCTACAGGGCAACCCTGAACTACACCAACCCAAAGGATGTTAGGGAATACATAGAACGGGTTGAGGACAGACTAAAGACTGAGAGAAGGTACTACGGGCTTAGGTTCACCCACGACACCGAGAACATTGCATCCGGTGTGAAGATATGTGCGTACAAGTCATTGAAGACCATGGAGGAGAAAGTTACAAAGCAGATGGAGATCGCAGAGAAAATTATTGCGGTAGATGAGCATGATGTCGCCGAAAGAGTGATCTCAACGCATTTTCTCCCGGATTTGATAGGGAATCTAAGGGCATTCTCAAAACAAGAGTTTAGATGTGTCAAATGCAACGCCAAATACAAGAGAGTTCCTTTAATCGGAAAATGCATAAAGTGTGATGGAAACCTAACACTATCCGTGCACGAGAGCTCCATCAAGAAATACCTCGACATCTCAAAGTACCTCAGTGAGAAATACAGTGTAACAGAATACACAAAGCAGAGATTGATGCTTATAGAGCTTGAAATTAACTCTCTATTCGAGAATGAGTTGAGAAGACAAGTAAAGATCAGTGATTTCTTCTGAGGGATAGGGGCTACCCTTAGATACGATTTGCTTTTGACGAGGAGCATAAGGCACCGCACAAACCATCCCTATTCCGACGCCACGAATCCAAATACATTAAATACCTCTCAACACAAGATAGGATAGGAGATGATACCCGTGGAGAGCATACGAGTGCAGATTATGGGTGCGGGAGCTATAGGTTCTCTTTTTGGTGCTCTAATCCAGTTATCGGGTTACGATGTCTACTATGTTGCGAGAGGGGAGCAACTGAGAGCCCTGAAAGACAAAGGTTTGGAGATAAGAGGCATAATAAACGAGAAACTGGAGGTTAATGCAGGGAATGCCCCAGAAAATGCAGACCTAACAATCGTCGCTGTGAAAGCATACGACACTGAAAACGCGGGAAAAGCTCTCTCAAATGTGAATTGTGGAGTAACACTAACTATTCAAAACGGTATCGGAAATAAGGAGGTTCTCGAGAAGTTTTTAAATCGGGTGATTGGTGGTGTAACTACATACGGTGCCAACAAGGTAAAACCGGGGATTATAAACTACGCGGGAGAGGGTATGACTTATGTCGGGAATGACGGCTTCATAAGCGATGATGCAAAGTTCTGCGGTGAGGTTTTGTCCGACTGCGGAATAAAATGCGAGATTGTGCAGGATATAACCAGAAGAATATGGATGAAAGCAATAGTCAATGCGGTAATCAACCCGCTAACAGCAATTTGTAGGGTGAGGAACGGAGCAATAGTTGAGATAGAGGAGTTATGGAGCATTGCGGAGAAAATTGTTGAGGAGTGTGAGAATGTCACAAAAGCTACTGGAATTGATCTAAGGGATGATCCCACCGAGGTTGTGAGGGATGTTGCAATAAAAACATATAAAAACAAATCATCCATGCTCCAAGACATCGAACTCGGTAAGAAGACAGAGATAGACTACATCAACGGAAAAATAGTAGAGATTGGTGAGAGCTTGGGTGTCGATGTTAGGATCAACAAAATCATCACAAACATAGTGAGGGGGGTCGAAAAGGCAAATGCTATTGAATGAGTTTTTGGATGTGGTCATTGTCTCATCACTTCCGATCTCCGAATTGAGAGGTGGTATTCCGCTTGCATTGTACTATGGCATGAGTCCGGTAACCGCTTACTTCATCTGTGTTCTCTCAAATGCAATGCCGATACCCTTTCTGCTATTATTTCTCGAAAAAATAGGCATCATACTCAACAAATGGAGGGTGACTTCCAAAATATACGGATATTTCGTAAGAAGAACTGAGAAGAGGAGAGACATCATAGACAGGTATGGATACCTCGGACTGACATTTTTCGTCGCAATTCCCCTGCCGATCACCGGTGCATGGACAGGGAGTTTACTGTCATTCCTACTCGGAATGAATAAGAAGAAGTCGTTCCTGCATATCTTCGCCGGTATATTAATTGCGGGTTTACTCGTTATTTCTGCATCACTCGGAGTTCTGCTTTTTATCAGATAATCCGTTAGCCCTTTGTACCACACCTGTAGAGCTTCGGGAGTCTGAATAATTTCGATTTTTTATCAAATAGTCTTTTTTATCCGTTGTATACAAACCGTTCAAGCGTCTTCATTACACATCATCATTTTTCATCCAAAAAGCTTTAAAACCCCCCATTGTTTTTGAATTAGCGGTGATAAATGCGGTGATAGTATGACCCATAATATGCCAGTAAGAGAGATTATGACAAGGGAAGTTTGTACAGCACTTCAGGAAGAATCTCTGCTGAATGCTTCGAGGAAAATGCTTGAGTACGGGGTTGGGAGTATTGTTGTTATGGAGAACGGTAATCCAGTAGGTATTGTAACAGAAAAAGACATTGTAGAAAAGGTGATCTCAAGAAACAAAGTACCATCGGATGTGCTCCTGAAAGACATTATGACATCACCGCTTATTGTAATCAATCCCCTCACAAGTTTAAGAGATGCTGCCCAGATTATGTTGAAGAAGGGGATTAGAAGACTCCCCATCGTTGAGAATGGGAAACTCGTTGGGATTATTACAGATAACGATATACTGAGCGTATCCTTAGACCTAATCGAATCAAATGAGATTAAAAACTATAAAATGCTCCTTAAAGAGGAAGTGTTCTCTGAGGATCTGGGATTTGGAAAATGCGAGAAGTGCGGTAGGCTTTCAGATTCTCTTGAAGAAGTTGATGGCTTGAAGATTTGTGAGGATTGTTTAGAGCTTGTTGAGTGATGCTCACTAAAGGAGGAGTTTGATGATAAACAGAGACAGTTTTTCAGGAGAAAAACCACAAAGAGAGAGGAAAGCATCAAAAAGATTGAAAGAAGGAGATGTAATGGGCATCTGTACGAGAAATGTCGTAACGATCCCTCCGACTTCCACCATAATGTCCGCGATGAAATCAATGGTGAAGTACAACTTCAGAAGGATACCCATAGCAGATCCGGGAACAAAAAGGTTGGAAGGTATAATGACTGTCACCGACATAATAAACTTCTTCGGAGGAGGATCGAAGTACGGAATAGTCAAGAACAGATACAGCGGGAACCTGATGGCGGCAGTAAATGAGGAAGTCGTCGAGATTATGGAGAGGGATGTCGTAAAGGTTGATTTTACTTCATCATTCGAAGATGCAATTGAGCTGATGCTTAAAAAGAGAGTTGGCGGTTGTCCGGTAGTGGACAGAGAAGATACAATCGTCGGAATAATCACAGAGAAAGACATCCTAAACTACCTCTCTGAGAACGGACACATAGATGGTTATGTTAGCGAGTACATGACCAAAGGAGTGATTACAGCAAACCCGGACACCACGATAGAGAGTGCGATGAAGACCATGATCTCAGAGAGAATGAGAAGGTTGCCCGTGATTAGAGACGGTATTTTGGTAGGGCTTGTAACTGCAAGAGAAATTTTGAGATACTTCGCGACAGGAGAGGCTTTCAAGATGCTAACAACCGGAAATATCGAAGAGACACTCAACCAACCCATATCATACATCCTTTCAAACGATAACCTGAGAATATACAAGGAGCCCTTAACAGTTCCACCAAACTTAAAGATTTCCGAGCTTGCACAGGCAATGAGGGGAGCAGGATATGGGGTTGCCCTCGTTGTAAACAATGGAAGCTTGGAGGGGATCATAACAGAGAGAGATATGATCAGATTCCTGTACACCAAGCTCGTAGAATGAAATTTGTTTCAGATGCTTTAAACCTTACTCCTTCGGCTACAAAAAGGCTGGAGGAGAGGAACATTTTAAGAAATGCCTGTATTCTGCATCCTTTTTTTCCCGACATTGAGATGGCTCTAAAACTTGAAAAAAAGTTTGGCGAGTACGAGTACGGAACTCTCATCGTGAAAACGAAAGGTAGTACGGAGGTAATCAGAGGCTACCCCAAGATTAGAAGAGCCCTAACACTACATCCTACGATCTCCCTCCACTTTAGGGATGAAGTCGTGATAGAAGAGAAAATGAACGGATACAATGTTAGAATTGCAAAAATAGGTGAGAACATATATGCAATAACGAGAAGAGGATTCATATGTCCGTACACAACAGAAAAAGCACGAGACCTCCTTAGTGAAGATTTCTTCAGGGACCATCCAAGCCTTATGCTCTGTGCAGAGGCGGTTGGAGAGGGGTCCCCATATGTTTCAAAAAATGTTTACGATATAGAAGATATCGATTTTTTTGTGTTCGATATAAGGGAGAAGCGAACAAACAAGCCTTTGCCGATAGATGCAAAGGAGAGATTGTCTCAAGAGTACGGATTTAAACTGGCTGAAATAATAGACAGATGCAAAAAGGAGTCCGCCCACTTGGTTTGCAGAGAGATAATTGAGGAGCTCGGCAAGGAGGGGAGAGAGGGCGTGGTCATAAAGGACACTTTAATGGCAATTCCCCCGATAAAATACACTGCAAGCCAGTCAAATGCGGGAGATTTAAGATTTGCCTTCAGATACTTCAACGATTACGGAAAAGACTTCATGCTCTCGAGGATAATCAGAGAGGCTTTTCAATCATTCGAATTTAACGAAAGCGAGGAAAGATTTGAAGAAAGATGTAAAAGATTAGGTTACTCAATCCTTGAACCGATGGTGAAAAGCATAGAAGATGTTAGCTGTGGAAACAGAGTTGCAGAAAAACATAGGTTAAGATTTAAAAGTAAAGATGTTCTCGATCTGTTTATGGCACAGATAAGAAAGATGGGGATAGATGTCCATTTTCACGAACCTCTCTTTGAGGACGGATTTTACATTCTGGAATTTGAAAGAGTTTTTACGAGTACAACAGACAAAATAAGAAACCACCTATCAGGAAATCTCTGGTGATGCTTCGATGCCAGTCTTTATCCTTTTTACTCCCTGATCAGAATCCATCAACAAAAAAGCAAGCTATTTATGTTCCACATTCAAAAGATGCCTATGCCCAAATTTGCGGGAATAGATCCCGGAACATCCGAATTCGAGATATTCGTTCTTGAAGATGAGAAGCCCAAGGACAGAATCAATGTTAAAACGGACCTACTAAGGAAGAGTCCAGAGAGATTCCTTGAGATACTCGAGAAGATCTCTGCGGATTTGATTACGGGTTTATCTGGCTACGGAATGCCCATAAAAAAGTTTTCTGAACTCAGTGAGAGAGACATCCTACTACTCACTTTGAACTTAGACCAAGATAGTGCCATGGGTCTTAGAAACCTGATTAACCTCTCAATAGATAGAAATCTAAACATATACACGATTCCCGGTGTTATACACTTACCAACAGTACCCGAACACAGAAAGATAAATAGAATAGACCTCGGTACCGCAGACAAATTATGTTCTGCTGTTCTCGGTGTATATGAACTTTCATTTGAGGAGGATTTGAGCAAGATAGATTTCATATTGCTTGAATCCGGATACGGATTCAATTCCGCCATATCCGTAAAAAACGGAAAGATTGTTGATGGTGTTGGAGGATCGTGTTCCTTTCCTGCTTTCTCATCCATAGGATTCTTCGATGGAGAGCTTGCCTATCTCACCAAAACCTTCCCCAAGAGAATCCTTTTTTCAGGTGGGGTGAGGGACTACCTCAAAGCCAAGGGAAAGAATGTTAGTAGAATAGATGATTTGAACGAACAGGAGATGATCTACTTATCAGAAAACCTCCTAAAAAATTTGATGGTTGCCAAGGTTTCAAACAACTCAGAAAATGTTTTACTCTCGGGAGGCAACTTCAACTCCAAAAGATTCCTAAAAATTTTTATCGAAAAAGCAGAAAAATTCGATTTCAATTGCAGAGTTTTAAGAGGTTTCGGGAAGGCAAAACAATCCGCTGAAGGAGCGGGAATAATCGCCAACGGAATTGCAGGTGGTGAGCTTAGAGACATAGTAGACCACATGGAGATTCGAAAATCGAGAGGCACTGTTCTCGACTATATAACCGGGGAGGTAAGGGAGTACCTCAGGATAGAGATGTGACAGGGCTGTTCGAGAGCATGTTGTCCACGAATCAAACCTCGTAAGCCGTTCGTGAGTNAAACCTTGTAAACCTTCACGATACCTCTCCTGAATTTAACCNGAAATTCACCTCCATCTTTGATGGGAGTTCCATCTCGTGAAACTACTTCATCTGTGGTTATCTCCACAGTTTCACCTTCATCAAAACTAATCGTTCTCGTTACAAATGGTTCAAGTTTTCTGAACTCATCTTTACGATAATGATATATCATGGGTTCATCGATCAAAGCGATAACAGCATCGAAGCCCAAAAAAACGGACATTGCAGATCCTCCCGCGATTCCCTTCCCAAAAAATCTCCTGTCCACGGGTGATATGAATATGTTTCCGAAGACTCCTTCAAGCTCTCTTTCCCCAACTCTCAGCTTTGCAAAGAATTTCTTCGGTTTTGCAACGATTTTTCTACCTTTAAGAAACTCCTTTGCCGAGATCTGAGTTCTCCTTCCATTTACCATACTTATGATCGTTGACCCAACAACCACATCATTGAATGCGTTGTACTCTATCCCATCTACCTCCAATTTCAATCCATCAATCGATACAAGCTTTAAAT
>MTML01000139.1 GCA_002011215.1 Archaeoglobus sp. JdFR-24 | reverse complement strand
GCGGTTCAAATCTTCGGAGGATATGGGTTCAGCAAGGAGTACGATGTGGAGAGGTACTACAGGGATGCGAGGGTAGGTACGATCTATGAAGGAACGAGTGAAGCACAGAAGATAGTTATCGGGAGAAGGCTTGCGGGGAGGATAAAGGTTTAGCGGTAATTAGAAAATTTTAGGTTTAATCAACCTCAGAGGTGGTTTGATGAAAGTAGAGGATGTTAAGATAGTGGGCGTTCTTGGAGCGGGTACGATGGGAAACGGAATCGCACAGGTCTGTGCACAAGCTGGGTTTGAGGTCGTTATGAGGGACATAGACAAGAAATTTACCGATAGGGGGATGGAATCGATAAAAGCGAGCCTGTCTAGATTCGTGAAAAAAGGAAAAATCTCTCAGGAGGAAATGGATGAAATTCTTGCGAGAATCAAGCCGACTACAGACATGAAAGATATTGCGGATGCAGATCTCGTTATTGAGGCGGTAGTGGAAAACATGGATGTAAAGAAGTCCGTTATAAAGGAGTTGAACGACATAGTTAAGAACCAGTCCGCAATTTTTGCATCGAACACATCCACTTTGAGCATAACTGAGATGGCAGCGGTGTCGAGAAGTCCTGAGAAATTTGTTGGAATACATTTCATGAATCCCGTTCCTGTTATGAGGGGGGTTGAAATAGTTAAAGGACTGTTGACAGACGATGATACGCTTAATTTTGCGGTAGAATTTGTCAGAAAGCTTGGTAAAGAGCCAGTCGTATGCAAGGACTCTGCTGGTTTCATAAGTAACAGAATCTTGATGCCATGGATTAACGAGGGAATCTATGTTTTGTACGAGGGAATAGCAACTAAGGAGGAGATAGATAAGGGTATGAAGCTCTTTACGAATGTTCCGATGGGTCCATTGGAGCTTGCAGACCTTATTGGCTTGGATATAGTTCTTTCAGCTATTGAAACCCTCCACAGGGAGCTTGGAGACAAATATAGACCCTGCCCTCTATTAAAACAGATGGTGTCTGCTGGACTACTCGGAAGAAAGACTGGAAAAGGATTTTACGATTACAGTTGATCTCCAACTCCATTCTCCTGTTTTTGTTTTTTAATTTTTTCGAATTCGAAAATTCATAAGATAGACAATATTATATACCTGAATTTTAAAATCAATTAAATCAGTATGGCAGAGAGGTGATGTTTTGTAGTTGTATCTATCTATATGGATTCGAGAGATATCAAGGAAAGTCTATTTGCTCTTGTTCTCGTAACAGCGGGTAATCTCATAACAGGTTTTGTTTTAAGCTCTTCTTCAACTCTTATATCAATTCTTCCAGCACTAATTCTTCTTGTCCCTCCAAGTATAGGATTGAGAGGGAATATTTATGCCTCTCTAAGCTCGAGAATCAATTCGTATCTCCATACCGGTAGAATTGAGCCGAAATTTGAACTAACAACAGAATACTCTGAAAATCTCGTATCGTCAACATTTCTGCTACTGTCTTTTAGTATAATCACTGGTTTTCTGGCATCTATACTTGCAAGCTCCATGAATTTATCTGTTTTTGGTGGAGAAAGCTTGAGTTTCGTGAACTTGTCATTTGATCTTGTAACTATATCAATTCTCGCGGGGATAGTCTCTGCTTTTTTCATGATTCCCGTGTCTTTTTTCATATCTCTGGGAAGCTTTAGGTACGGATGGAATCCCGATAACATATCTGCTCCGTTTATAACTCTGTTCGGTGACATGATCACTCTCCCGATTCTTTTTGCTTCAGCGAAGATCGTTATATCTCTCTCCTTAACCGTCAGGATTTTTATTTTCTCGATTCTTTTTATTCTTACCGTGATCATGGGTTTTATAACTTTCTACGAGAAAAGAGGCAAAAAGCATTTGATAGCCAAAAGAATAATAAAGGAAAGCTTTTTAGTACTTTTGCTCTGCGTTGTTCTCGATATAATTGCAGGGGCGGTTATAGGTGCAAAAATAGAAAGCTTTATTGCAGTTGCCGGCTTGTTAACAGTTATCCCATCTTTTCTCGAGGATGGAGGAGCTATTGGTGGGGTTCTGTCGTCCAGATTCGGGTCGTTGTTGCATCTTGGTATCCTGCAACCGAAAATTAAGCCACCGAAGGAAATTTTGAAGATATTTGGGATATTTCATCTCATGGGCCTCTTTATTTTCGCGTTGATTGCACTCCTCGCACAGGGAATGAATATTCTGATGGGTATAGAGACGATACCAACGGTTAAACTCGTTGCGGTTACAGTTCTTGCTGGACAAATTCTACTGGTTCCTCTGAATTTCATGGCGTATTACTTCTCCATAGTATCCTTCAGGAGGGGAATTGATCCGGATAATGTGGGTATTCCATTGATAACATCTATGATGGATGTCTTTGGTACTGTATGTTTTTTGCTTGCTTTGATACTGTTCGGGATTGTTTAGCTGGAGCTTACAAACATCTCTTGAAGGATGAGTTATGTCAGATGCGATCCATCGCAACTCTCTCCGCTAAATTTGAAACCCTCTCTGCAGAATGCATAGCTTAGTCCAAGCTCCTCACACTTTGCTTTAACTCTCAGCAGAATTCTCTCTCTGATCTTCCTTGGTAGGTAAAAGGAACTCTGTATTTTCTCACCTTTGGTAAAGTAAAGGTCACGGTATATCTCTGATTTCTCGGCTAAGATTCGTTTTAATCTGTTGAAGGAGTCGTATCTCAGCTTTAGAGTTGAGGAGACTACATGATCTACGAAAGAGCATCTATCAATTATTCTTTCGATTTCATTCTCGTTTATGAATGGAAGAATTGGATCGAGTCTAAGGATGACTGGAATTCCCACATCGTTCAATTGTTTTAGGGCACTAATCCTTTTCTCTGGATTCGGAGCTCTCGGTTCAAACTTTTTTTGAAATGAATCCCTCAGAGAGGTCACGGATATGCTAACTGCAGAGTTGGAAGACAGAAGATCGGAATCTCTTGTAACAATATTGCTTTTTGTTACTATAAGAATCCTCATTCCGCTGTTCAGTAGTATGTCTATCGCCCTCCTCGTTATCGTGAGCTCCTTTTCGATGGGAGGATACGGATCACTCGAATTTGAGATTGAGATCAGGGAACCTTTTTGTAGCCTCTCTAGGTCCTTAAGAATTTTTCTCTCCAAGTCTTTTTTAATTCGCAGGTTGTAGAAATCTGGAATGTAAGTAGAGTAGCAGTATAAGCACCCGTGGTAGCAACCAGTGTATGGGTTGAGAGAGTACTTCATTCTACATGTGCATAGGGGAGACTTCCAAGGATCAAACTCTCTTATGACCCTCATAACATGTTAAAGTAGAATTTTTGGTTAACCCAAGGAATTAGTGCCATTATCACCGAAATTTTTGTTAGCTCCGCTCTTGAGATCTTTCCTTTTGTTAGGTAGTGGATTGCACCAACCTTCTCCCCGAGGTTTCTTATCCCGGAAAGCTCATCCATGACATCCCCAACCTCCTTCCCTCTGAGCACCTCCTCCACGACCAACGGAGGATACTCGAAACCCGGTCCGAACCCTATGGTAGCAATTTCACCATTATAGATTGAGCAAACCTGAAAATCGACAAATCCGGTTATGGTTTTCTTGAATGAGAATAAACCAGCTTCAACACCTACTGAAAAATCGAATTCATCTGAATACGCGTTGATAGCTCTGTTGATTGCACCCTTTATTGAATCATTGTTGAAAGGCTGATCACCCACTCCCGAATCTACTTCTATGCCCACTACCTCCACATCGCTGAAGTACTGTTCGAAGGCAAGCCTGACTCCCTCGATTTTTACTGGATTTTTCGAACCAACAACGATTCTCATCAATTCTTCTCTCTCGAATGCTGGTTAAATTGTTTTCTCTGAGAAATTTTAAATATGAGTTGGTGAACATATGTTCGATGAAGGTGGTTTTTCACATTGACATGGACTCCACACCGATCTTCGAGCTCATGCTCGGCAACATAAAAAATCTGCTTAAGGCTGAGAGTGCGGAGGTATCTGTGGTTGCTAACGGGTATGCGGTAAAGCTTTTTACGAGGCAAAATCTGGCTAAATACGAGAGTGAGATAAGAGACCTCAGAGAGAAGGGTGTAAGCTTTTTCGTTTGTGAAAATGCCCTTAGAAATCTTGTTGAGATAAACCCGGAGAATGTATCCGATCTGTGTGAGGTAATCCCCGCAGGAATAGTGATGCTAATAAGGCTACAGAAAGAGGGGTTTGCGTATGTGAAGCCTTGAGGTGTGTAAAGGTTGAGCATGCAGAGGTATTAAATTAGGTTTCCGTACCTGTCTATCTCTCCTTTTTTTATTCTTGTCGAGGATATAGGTTTCCCATCCTCTGCAAGCAAGAAGTCAACTTTTACTATTTTTATCTCCTTTTTTCCTAACTCTTTTCTCTTTTTATTTATTAGTTCAGCCATTTTGCATGTTTCGGGAGATACAACAAGATAATCAAAGTCTATATCCAGTGTTCTTCCATAGGGATTGTCTATTCTAACAACAGAGGGTGTAAAGCCGTATTTTGATTCGACATATTTTCTAATGTTCTCCGCTCTTATCTCATACGGTAGAACACTTCTGATCCTCATCCTTGCCATCTCGTCGCAAGTAACTCCAATCATAACCTCTCTCCCGCCAAGCCTGATGGCGACATCAATCAGCTTCTTATGGCCTTCGTGAAGGGGCTCGAAAGTACCTCCCAAAGCTACCTTCATTCCACTCAGGGATTTTGTTGAGGTTATAAAAGCTTAATTGTTTTTTGCTGAAGTCCTCAAAATTGTCAAGCTCAGAGGTTACTTACCACTGTATGAAAAACCTGATTCACAATGTCTATTCCGTTCAGCTTCAATATAAGGTTTAGTACTGCACCAATAATAGCTCCAACAACCAGTGCCGAGATTATTCTAACTTTTACTATGAGAATCAGTGCTATTACGAGCAGTACTAAGGTTGATACCGCACTCAGCTGGGATAGCTGTACACTTGCTTCAGTTATGACATCGCTCATCAGGTTGAAAAGGGTCGCTATACCGCTAAGCCCAAAA
This sequence comes from Archaeoglobus sp. JdFR-24, assembly GCA_002011215.1. Next base: position 21,221 of record MTML01000139.1, on the reverse strand, counting down.
AGAAATCCTACAATAACACCAATAATCGTAATGCCTGTGTCTCCACCCATGATACATCCTTTAGAAATTCTGGCATATAACTTTTTTGAAAAATGGATTCATCAGGTAGAGTTTCCTTGGAGAGCAATTGGTTCGAAAAATTTACTTTTTATAGTAAACCTCTTATTTTTTTGTGACTCATGAGATGGAAATCGAAAACCATAATAACTCCTCGACTTAACAACGATTATGCTGATAGTTTGTGAAAAATGTGGTAACGATGAGTTCCGAATTAATAAAAGGTTCATCGCTACCTGCATTCAGTGCGGGAATAAAATAAGGTTATGTTCGGATATGGTGTGATTGTTTTAATGGATTTGTGTTTGAGTAGGAGCGGGTAAGAGGTATTCGGAGTGGGGAGAAAATTCTGAAAAGTAACATTTAGCAGATGAATTTTGTCACATCCTATTCTGGGATTCGATTGCTGAAACCACATAAGGAAAAGCCACATCAGAAAAATTATTAGCTCTTCAACCAATTCACATTTATGGATGTCAGGATTTCAGGAGGTAGCGTAGATGGTGAGGTTCTACCTCCACCGTCAAAGAGCTACACTCACAGGGCTTTTTTCTCTGCAACGCTTTCTCCATCAGCAAGGGTCATCAATCCGTTGTTATCGCTAGATACTGTCTCCTCACTTAACGCATGTTCGTTCTTGGGAGCATACTTCCGAAGAGAGAATGACGAGTTCTATTTTAGAGGGATAGAGGAGGTTCGTTGCACGGGATATACCTTTCTTGGGAACTCTGGAACAACTCTCAGGATGTTGCTGGGTATATGCAGTTTGTCACCCTACTTGTGCACTCTCGATGGAGATGAGTCCTTAAGAAGTAGACCCAATCGGGGGCTTGCTATGGCTTTGAGGAGTGTTGGCGGACATGTAGAAGGATACGACTTTAAGGCACCTCTGAAGGTCAGGGGAATAATAAAGGGTGGGAGAATAGACATCTCTGCAGAGAGTTCCCAGTATATTACGAGTTTGCTCCACTCTCTACCTCTCTCCGATTACGATTCTGAAATCAATGTTGTGAGTGTTAAGTCTCGTCCGTATCTGGATATAACTCTTGATGTGCTCAGGAGGTCCGGGATAAAGGTTGATGTTGAGGAGGGAAGATACTACATACAGGGTGGACAGAGGTACAGATTGAGAGAGATAACAATCCCATCTGATTTCTCATCCATAGGCTATCTCATAGCTATGGGGTTGGTTGGGGGCAAGGTTGTGATAAGAAACGCAATTCCTTCCGCACAAGGCGATAAGGTGATTGTGGACATCTGCAGGAGAATGGGAGGAGAGGTGAAGTGGGACAGAAGTTCTATGATTATCACCGCTGAGAAGTCCGATCTTGAGGGAACGAATATATGTGCGGAGTCATTCCCAGATCTGGTTCCGGTTCTTGCGACCCTCTCAGCTTACGCCAAGGGAAGGACTGTGATATCTGGGGTGGAGCACCTTAGGATTAAGGAAATTGACAGGGTTAGAGGTATTGTTGATAATCTCAGGTCATTGGGGGTTGATTGTAGAGTTGAAAATGGTGACGGGTTGAGAATTGTAATAGATGGAAAGGGTAGTGATTTTAGCTTTAAAGGAACTGTAGACTCCTTTGGTGATCACAGAATGGCACTCGCATTCTCCATTCTCGGACTGGTTGGAGAAGTTGAAGTAAAAAATGCGAATGTCGTGAGTGTGTCCTATCCCGACTACTTCGATGTTATGGGAAGGCTGGGAGCGGTTGTAGAGAGAAAGGTTGCGAGAAAGTGAGAAGATGGATTGCGATAGGGTGAAGCTCTCAACCGGTGGGAAAATTTAAGAAAAGTTGAAGTGCAGGGAGGAGAGGTATGTGGTTGAAATGAGCGGTAATGTCTTTGGAAATGTCTTCAGAATTTCGACATGGGGTGAGAGCCACGGAAAGGCTGTTGGATGTGTGGTGGATGGCTGTCCGTCTAACCTTGAGCTGAGCGAAAAGGACATCCAGAAAGAGCTTGATAGAAGAAAGCCCGGAGGAAGGTTCGCATCAAAGAGGATGGAGAAGGATGAAGTTGAATTGCTTTCCGGGATATTTGAAGGAAAAACAACTGGGGCACCGATTTCCATGATTGTTTACAACAGAGATGTTAAAAGTGAGCATTACGAAAACATCAGATCTAAACCCCGACCCGGACATGCGGATTTAACCTACTGGATAAAATACAAGCACAGAGACTGGAGAGGTGGTGGAAGAAGTTCAGCGAGAGAGACTGTTGGTAGAGTTGCGGGAGGAGCGGTGGCTAAGAAAATCCTTGGGAAGTATGGTATCAAGGTTATAGGATACTCTGTTGAGATTGGCGGGGTTAGTTGCGAGATAAAAGCTGAGAGCGAAGAGGATTATCTGAAAATCTTCAAGAAGTCTGAGAGGAGTGAGTTGAGAGTTCCAGAGAGGGATGCGGAGAAGAGAATAGCTGAGCTGATAGAAAATGTCAGGAAAGAGGGTGATAGCTTAGGTGGTATAGCGGAGATTGTGATTTTAAACCCCCCTGCAGGGATAGGCGACCCAGTTTTCAACAGATTTTCAGCACTTCTTTCATTCGCGATAATGAGCGTTCCTGCGGTTAGGGGTGTAGAGGTGGGTTCAGGATTTAAGGTATCCAGAATGAGGGGATCCGAAAACAATGACCCCATCGTTTTAAGGAATGGGGAGATAAAGCTGTTGACCAACAATTGCGGTGGAGTTCTCGGTGGTATAACCACGGGCACCCCAGTTGTTTTGAGAGTTGCCATAAAGCCAACTCCTTCCATATCGAAGCTGCAGAGAACTGTTGATTTGGACAGAATGGAAGAGGTAGAATTAAGGATTGAAGGAAGACATGATCCCTGCATAGTTCCGAGAGCAATTCCAGTTCTCGAGGCAATGTGTGCTATGGCTCTTGTAGATCAGATGATGATTGAAGGTATCATACCGAGATCCTTCTGAAGCGGATCTGGTCTGCGTTTGTGGATATTGTGGGTTTGTAGTCATAAATATCATTTGTTTAATATTTTTTCTACCACAAGTTTTAATTAATTTATGCGCTCATTGTATTTTATGGGATTTGAGTGGTATACAGATTTTGTTGATTTGAATTATGAGCCAACGGAGAATGATATCATATGCCATTTTACGGTAAAGTCCAGCCTGCCCATAGAGGAATCCGCTGGGAGAGTTGCATCGGAAAGCTCGGTTGGGACATGGACAACCCTTGCGGAGTTGCCGGATAGAATTAAAAAGCTAATGGCGAAGGTGTTTAGGATTGAAGGAAACAGAATTAGTGTTGCATACGATGTGGAGTTGTTTGAAGAGGGCAACATACCTCAGTTTTTAAGCTCGGTAGCGGGCAACATCTTTGGTATGAGGGCGATTGAAGCCCTGAGGTTTGAGGACTTTGAGGTTCCTGAGGATTTCGCCCGGGATTATGGAGGACCGCAATTTGGGATTGATGGGGTGAGGGAGCTTCTTAATATCTACGATCGTCCCCTAACCGCGACGGTTCCCAAACCCAAGGTAGGGTTCTCATCGGATGAATACGCTGAGATCGCGTACAAATCCCTACTCGGAGGGATTGACATAATAAAGGATGACGAGAACCTCACGAGTCAGAGGTTCATCAGATTTGAGGATCGGTTGAAGAGGGTCATGAGGGTTATAGATAAAGTTGAGCAGGAGACTGGGGAGATCAAAACTTATCTCGTCAATGTTACCGCTGAGACTTATGAGATGGAGAGGAGAGCAGACCTTGTTGCGGACTTTGGGAATGAGTTTGTGATGATTGACTTCCTCACAGCTGGGTTCTCCGCATTGCAGACCCTAAGGGATAAATGCGACGAAGTAGGTTTAGCTATTCATNCTCATAGAGCAATGCATGGTGCCCTAACGAGGTATAGAGATCATGGAATATCTCTTAAAGTACTCACAAAGCTTGTCAGGATGGTGGGTGTTGACAACATGCATGTGGGAACAGGGGTAGGAAAAATGGCTGGAAGGAGAGATGAGGTGGTAGAACTCATCAGGATATGCAGGGATGACTGGTATCACTACAAAAGGGTGTTTCCGGTATCATCGGGGGGATTACATCCCGGTCTGGTGCCCGATGTTGTTGAGCTCTTTGGAAGGGATGTGATAATTCAAGCGGGAGGAGGTGTTCATGGGCATCCAAACGGTAGTGAGGGTGGTGCAAAAGCACTGAGACAAGCTATAGATTCGGTAATTGAAGGAGTATCTCTCGAGGAGTATGCTGAGAGCAAAAAAGAGTTGAGATTGGCTCTCGAGAAGTGGGGTAAAATCAGCCCGAAGTAGATTCCAATTGTGCTTTATCTCTATTGTACTTTACTGTATTATTTTGTTAGGTTCTTCTTGTTATATTCTTATTATTAGGAGATATAATTATTTTGTTTTCCGATTACTTGAACTTTTTTTGGTTTTAAGGTAATAAAAGGGGAAGCCTTAAATAGTAATTTTTTAAAATTGGAATTATGCATGGGAAAGTTCTTGTTGTTGGAGCGGGCACGATGGGTCACGGAATAGCTGAGGTCTGTGCTTTGGCGGGGTATGAGGTAATTCTCGTTGACATTAATGAAAACATGCTAAGCAATGCGATCTCAAGAATATCATGGAGTTTGAAAAAACTTGAGGAGAAGAAAAAGATTGAAAATGCTGAAGAAGTTCTGAGAAGAATAAAAACAAGTCAAAACCTTGAGGAAGTTGCTGGGATGGCTGATTTTGTTATTGAAGCTGTTGTTGAGAGGACTGATGTAAAGCATGAGATTTTCAAGACACTGGATGAGGAGTGTAAGGAGAATTGTGTTCTCTCAACAAACACATCAACCATACCGATTACAGATATTGCCAAGGTTACGAAGAATCCGGACAGAGTCGTAGGATTGCATTTCTTCAACCCTCCTACCCTCATAAGGCTTGTAGAAATCATAAAGGGGGAGAAAACATCTGAGGAAACTGTCAAGGCGGTTAAGAAGTTTGCCGGAACGATAGGAATGGATTATGTAATGGTGGAAAAAGATGTACCGGGATTTTTAATCAACAGAATCAACATTAGGGTTTTTGTTGAGGCTATAAGGTATCTTGAGGAGGGATACAAGCCAGAAGAAATCGATTCCGCGGTGAGATACAGGCTAGGGTTGCCAATGGGAATATTCGAGGTGGTCGATTTTACCGGCATAGACACTGTCTACAATGTGTTGAAGGAGGTCAGGAACAGAGGCTTCAGGGTTGAAATCCCCGAACTGCTTGAGAAAATGATTCAGGAAAACTCTCTTGGAATGAAAACTGGAAAGGGGTTTTATACATATAGGAGCTTCTATGATAGAGCGAGAATACCTAAGGAGTATCAATACAGGTTTAATCCTATTCTGATACTTTCGCCGGGAGTAAATGAGTGTGCATGGCTAATCAGGAACGAAATTGCGGTTAGGGAAGATATAGATAAAGCCACCGTAAAAGGGATGGGGTATCCAAAAGGCATCCTCGATTATGCGGATAGTTACGGCATTGACAGGGTTGTAGATGTTTTGAAATCGAGAAAAAATAAAACGGGACTTGATGAGTACACCCCCGATCCGATGCTTGAAGAAATGGTTGCGGATGGAAAACTCGGAAAGAAGAACGGGGAAGGCTTCTACAGGTGGAGTTATGAGGCTGTCGATTTTGGTCCCGTAAGGTATGAGAAGAGGCACAATTATGCTTTGATAACCATGAGACGTCCGGAAAAACTCAATGCATTGAATGAAGATATGTGGATAGGATTAAACTCCGCATTTTTAAGAGCACAGGATGATGAGAATGTTAGGGTGGTAATAATCACCGGGGAGGGAAGGGCCTTCTGTGCTGGGGACGACATATCTGTGATGGGTTCTTGGAGGGGCTTGAAGGATGGGAGAGACTTCTTCGAAAAAGTAGCATTACCTCTCGTGAACACTCTCTCCTATTATGAGAAGCCTGTAATTTCGTTGGTTAATGGAAACGCCTTCGGAGGAGGGATGGAGCTCAATCTCCTGTTTGATATAGTTATTGCAAGTGAAAAGGCGACATTTGCGATACCGGAGGGATTAATAGGAGCAATACCTCCTATAGCATCCTCCCTCGGTTATATGTTGTTTGGAAGGAAAATTGCGAAGTATGCTCTAACAGGAGAGGTTATAGATGTAGGTGAGGCTAAGGAGCTCGGACTGGTTGATGTTGTAGTTCCTCATGATATTCTAATGGATGTAGGGGTAGAGTATGTGGATAGAGTTTCTGCATTGGCTCCACTTTCTGCAAGAGCGATAAAAAGAGCTATGAATTCTGTTAGAGATTTGGTAAAGTCCGCAATGGAAATATCGGCAAGGGAGATAGAGCTTTTGATCCCAACTGAGGATTTTGCAGAGGGTATGAAGGCATTTGTTTCGAGGAGAAGACCCGAATGGAAGGGGAGATAGTATGGCTGGGATTTCAGAATGCTCGGTTTATATTCCTTTATGGAGGATAAAAAGGGACGAAATAGCAAAATCTGTTGGACTTCAGTCCTTAGGTGGGGAGAGAAGTGTAGCATTCTGGGATGAAGATGTAATAACTATGGGTGTGGAGGCGAGTAGAGGGATTAGGAGAATTGAGGAGGTTTCAGCTCTTGTTTTTGCAACAACATCCTCTCCCTTTCGAGTAAAGCAGTGTGCATCTCTTACCGCAACAGCTCTCGACCTTCCAAGCGATGTCTTCACGGTGGATGTCACAGACTCCTTCAGAGCGGGTACATCTGCATTGAGCATTGCTTGTAATATGGTGGATTCCGGAAAGTTCGATAGCGTATTGGTTGTTACAAGCGAAAAGATCCCTGTTAAACCTGCAACAATCTATGAACAAATCCTCGGTGATGGAGCGGTAGCACTGCTTGTCGAGAGAGATGGGAAAGCCGAGGTTGGATTATTCAAGACCCACACCAAAACGCAACCCGGAGCGTGGATGAGGGTTGGAGACGAGTCTCTAAACGATTTTGATATGAGGGTCTCCGCAAGATACGGCTTCGCTCAGAGCATTCAGTCGTCGATTATGGGCCTCATATCGGAGTCAGGAATAAATCCCGCAGAAATCTCGGATGTAGTCATATCTGCTCCAGACCCTAGGAGTTACTATGGGGTATTGAAATCCGCTGGGATAAAAGGTGGAGAGCTATTTTTTGATAGTGTAGGGATTGTTGGAACGGCACATCCGTTCTTAATGCTTGCGGACAGATTGGGTAGTGAAGGAAAAATACTTCTCGGGAGCTACGGTGACGGCTCGGATGCCTTTCTGATAGATGTGAAGGACAAGATTAAAACGAACCTCAAAAAGATGATCGAGAGCAAGAAAGAAATAGATTATGGAGAGTTTCTGCATGTAAGGGGAAAAGTAGGGGAAAAGAGTTATCCTGACAAGCCATCACCCGTAAAGTACTGGAGGGATGAAAAATCTATCCTGAGGTTCTACGGGATGAAATGTAGAAAGTGTGGGGTGGTTAGCTACCCGATAAGTAGGTGTTGTGTTGAATGCGGTGCAAAGGATGATTACGAAGAGGTTAAGCTGTCTGAGAGAGGGGAGATCTACACATACACGATCGACAACCTGATATCTCCCGGCAACTATGATGCGGATGGCATACACCCCCATGTTGTCGCTGTGGTTGACTTTGAGGGTGGTGGAAGAGCTTTTATGGAGGTTACGGATCTTTACAGGGCGAAGGAAAAAATTGAGATTGGGATGGGGGTAGAGAGAACATTCAGACTTTTAAACGAAAAGAATGGATTCAGGTACTATTATTGGAAGGTGAGACTTCCGAGGTGATGTTTATGGAGGTTGCTATTATCGGTACGGGTGTTACGAAATTCGGACACCACTGGGAGAAGGATCAGGAGGATCTTCTTGTTGAAGCTGTGTATTCCGCGATTAATTCAGCAGAGATAGAGCTTAAAGATGTTGAAGCTGTTTGGTGTGGCACATTCTATCCGTTCTCAGGAGTTAGCGGGAATAATTTTAGCGATCCGCTGAAATTCTTCGGCAAACCTATCTCGAGGGTTGAAAACTATTGTGCAACGGGAATGGATAACATAAGAAACGCAATTTACGCTGTTGCGAGTGGAGCGTTCGATATTGTAATATCTGCGGGTGTTGAAAAGCTGATGGATAACGGGAGCAGGGGCATACCCTTTATAGAAGGTATCTTTCCACCCTACATGCCAGCGGTTTCCGCACCGGGGATGTTCGCCCTATCCGCAAACAGAGCATTTAAGGAGTGGGGGTGGACTAAGGAAGATTTAGCTCTTGTTGCGGTTAAAAACCACTATAATGGTGCAAGACATCCAAAAGCACACTTCAGGAGGGAGATAACGGTCGAGGATGTACTCAACGCTCCCATGATTGCCTATCCACTCGGATTGTATGACTGCAGTGCGGTCAGCGATGGAGCATCAGCGGTTGTGTTGGCAAACCCCAAGACTGCGAGGGAGATAGTGGGAGATGAGTATGCGGTTATAAAATCCATAGGGATGGCTGTTGAGACAATTCATCCTTGGTCAAGACCATCGGAAACCTTCCTCAGTTTTCCAGCAACGGTGAAGGCAGCTAAAATGGCATACAAGCAAGCCAGTATAGAAAACCCGAGGAAAGAATTGGACTTTGGAATAGTCCACGATTGCTTTACGATTACAGAGCTTATTAACTATCAGGACATGGGGCTATGTAAAAGAGGAGAGGGGGCGAACCTGATAAGAGATGGTGTAACTACAATAGATGGGGATTTTCCGATAAACCCTGATGGAGGATTGAAATCCTTTGGTCACCCCATTGCAGCATCCGGTGTTAGAATGGTCTGTGAGTTGGCTAAGCAGGTTCTCGGTAAAGCTGAGGGATTGCAAGTTGAATCCGCTGAAGCTGGATTTGCCCACAATCTTGGAGGTCCGTACTCTGTTTCTGCGGTGTGCATAGTATCTCGAGCATGAAGTTTGTTAATTATGTCCTGTTTCGAGTGACTCACTCTGAAATCGCTTGTTCTATTGTGGAGAACGATAGTATCAGCATAACTAAGGAGTATATTAGGATGAAGGTGATGGATGAATAGCTCGGTCCCGATCCGAATAGTGAGGATGAGATCGCTTTAATAGATACGGTTATAACAGGAAACACTATGGGAAACAGGATGATTGGTAATAAAAGCTCTCTCGTGGATGATTTTATTGTTAATATTGATAAAGAGGTCGAAACAGTCACAAAAGCGAGATTTCCTATGGTTACCGAGATAAAAAATTCCAGAGGATGCAGAATTTTCAAATCGAAGAAGATTATGAATAGAGGGATAATGACGGACTCGAGAAAAAGCATTATGGCGAGGTTATAAAACAACTTTCCCAGAAGAATTGAATGCGGAGGGAAAATCATTTTTAAGCCATCGAGTGTGTCATCCTCCACTTCACGAAGAAACGCCCTTGAGTATCCGATAACTCCCGCAAACAGAAATATGAACCAAAGTAAAGGGGGTGTTAAAGCTTCAGCACTCTTTAGTGGTATTGAGACGCTGAAAATCGAGATTGTGAGGAATGAAAATAAGAATATGAAGTTTATTGTCTTCTTGGTTCTAAATTCAATTCTTAGGTCTTTTAAGGCTATTTGAATTGCGGAATAAACTACATTTCTCATCAGAACACCTTTTTTAGAACTTCATCTATTCTTCTCTCATCCATCTTTTTGTCGGAGAGATAATATGCCTTCTCACAGATTCCTACTTCCTCCTTGCTATGGCTTGCGATTATGATCGTCTTGTTTTTGAACTCAGTCTCTATAAGCTCGAAAAATTGTTTTTTCGCTTTGAAATCGAGACCGGATGTTGGTTCGTCGAGAAGCAGTATATCGGGGTCTTGCAGTAGTATCCTCGATATGCAGAGTCTTTGAATCATTCCTTTTGAAAATTTTGAAATCCTTACATCTTTGAACTTCTTCAAGCCCACGATTTCCAAAGCCACTTCCACGGACATTTTACCGAAAGATTTGGAATAAAACTTAAGGTTCTCCTCTGCGGTGAGGTCTCCGTAAAAGTAGGATTTGTGAGTGATAAATCCGATTTTTTTTCTGATGTTACAATCCTTCCACGGCTCCTTCTCGTGGACAAAGATTTCACCATTGCTTGGTTTTATTTGTCCCGCGATCAGTCTCAGTAGTGTTGTTTTTCCCGAACCGTTCTCACCAACCAAAGCAACGATCTCACCGCTACTGATTGAGAAGTTTAAGTCCTTCAGGACATATCTTCTGCCAAACTTTTTTGATAGTCCTTTCGCGGTTATCATGGTATCGCCCTACTCTCTTTTTTGTTGTCTCCATTATACTTTCCTATTTGATGCCAAACATCTCGGACAACATCCTCTCGATGCCGAGGGCAATACCGTCAACTTCAATATCGTCTCCTTTGGCTCCATCTCCGACAACGACAAGATTTCTGTATGGTGTTTTATATCCAAAATCAAGCCCACTAATAACTCTATTAACTGGCCAGTCATTATAATAACTCTGAATTGCAATAATCTCGTATTTATATCCGTTTAATATCGATTTTAGTTCTTCAAGCCCTTTTTTGATCTCCTCTCGAGCATCGATGTAAAGGGGTTGGTGCGCCATTAGAAGGTGCTTTCCTTTAGGCGCGAGAGAAGGGTCAGCGTTTGTTACCTCGTTCATTCCAGAAATACGTCCACCCAAGGTAAAGAGAACTCCAGTATGTCCGATAAAAGGCTCATCTACTGATATAGAGTACTTCACACCTTTACTCTCTTTTTCAGGTTTGCAGTATTCCTTTCCTACCAACCTTCCAGTTAATCCGTGTCCGATGTTCGATATGTAAAAGTCGTATTCAAACTCTCCTCTCTTTGTTATGATCTTCTGAATCTCATCATTGCCTTCGTTTGCGGTTAGTTTTATAACAGGGTTCCTCAGGTGAAGATTTCCATTGTTACTTTTTATTACTTCAACAAGCTCATCCACGACCTTTTTGCACCCACCTACAGGTATTCCGGGACCTCCGTGTTCCCTCACCCTTTGGTATATTGCAAGGAGTTTCGAGAATCGTATATCTGATGGTGAGATGCTTAAACTCCAGCCCAAAAAAGACCTAAGAAAGCCCATACTTAACTCATCAAGTTCTTTTTCGTATGAATCCATTGTTGGATCCTTTCTGAGAAGCTTATATGCGAGCACCCACTTGAGGAACTTCATTTTTGATCTTAGAGGGAAAACCGCACTTCTAACCTCTATCCTCTCTCCTCTCTCACTTAGCAAAATCTCTCCTTCTGGTTTTGAGTCCACGATTTCTACTTTGCACCCTATTTTTTTTAGCATTTTTCCGAGTGGTCCTCTCCTCCCGTGAGGGATCATATGCAATGCTCCAGTGCTTATTTGAAACCCTTTATAGTTGAATGAGGTAAATCTACCTCCGTAGAAGTTCAGTTTTTCAAAAACATCTACTTTATATCCTTTCTGCAAGAGTACTGCTGAGGTAAGCAAGCCTCCGAGACCCGCTCCGATTACCGCAACCCTCATCCTAACCCTCGGATGAATCTAGATTTATCTTCTTTATGGATGAATTTGGACAGTACATCGAGCACTTCATACATGCATTGCAGTTATCGTTGATCTCTGCTTTTCCGAGAACATTTACTCCGTCGTAGGGACAGATGAGCATGCAGAAGCTACAGCCTACACAGCTGTCATCCACCACAACTATGCTCTTTTTCATTTTTTCGAGATAGGGATCTGGAGATTTAAGTCTTTTCAATTGTTAGGTCACCAATCATTGTGCTTAGATTACACCCATCTCCGTCAACCTCTCCGGTAGATACACATCCGTCACATAATCCAGCCCGTATTTTGCAAGAGCCTGTTGTTCGGATTTCTTTTTCAGTTCAAGCTGTAAATTAACCTCTTTTTTCCAGAATTCCGAGTCAAATCTTGGATCTGATAGAATTGAGTTTAGAGCTTTTATATCTTCATCTGACAGCTTGTCCGAAGGCAGATCATACTTAACGATATCGCTTGGGCGAATTCCCACGAATTTTGCGGATGGGGTTGCGAGGTACTCCGACAGATGTGCGGATTTTATCGAGCCGTAAGCGACGCTTGCATAGATTCTGTAGCTCCACGGATCACCATCTGTGAAAACAACTACTGGCAAATTCAGTTCCGAGTTCAATCTCCTTAGCAACCGTCTCGTGCTTCTTGCGGGTTGTCCTTTTAGGTGTACGATGATTGCGTCGAATCTCTCATCAAATCCGTTCTCAATCAGCCTATCCCGCATACCACCTGTTTCGATCGCAATCACAAATTTCGCATCGTGTTCAACGAATTCGATTTTATCCACATTGACCGGAATTTGATATCCTCCCTCTCCTACATCTTCCTGACAGTGAATCTCCCTTAAACCCCTTCTTGTCTCCTCTCTTATCCTTAAAGGACCTACAACTGTGGCACCATCCTCTTCTGGGCGGATGTGGAAGTGCTCCCTTTGATATGTGCTGATTATTTCAAGATCTTCGATGAGACGATCGCTTTCCTGCTGTTCGTTGAATTTCGCAATATCCCAATTCTCCGAGATGTAGTATAGCTCTCTCAGGGTGGAGGATTTATTGTTCCTTAGCTGTTCTTTGAGAAAGCCTATTACATAAGTCATTCTGAGAAGCTGATAAGCTCCTTTAACTGTTTTAGCACTTCTCGTACTCCTTCTGTCGCCATAAACCCATACTTCACTCTCTTCGTTGAATTCAATGTTGTACTTTGTTCTTGTCGCTATCTCTATCTCTGGTATCAAACCCTCCTTGAGTTGGTCGTAAATTGTTTCTGGAATTTTTAAAAGACTTTTAAGGCACTCTTCTTCAATTTTTTTCAGGAAGAATCACCTCCTAAAAACTCATCAGCTCTGCACCATCGATCAGACTCTCATCTACACCATCGACATATGGTTTTTTGTTTATTATTCTACCCTTCACGGTGTATTTCAAAGATCTCGTTTCGTTGGCATTTAGTTTTATATTCCACAGCATTGTGGAGTGTCCCCCACTCTCGGTAATCTTAACCTCATTATCATCTGCCTCTACACTTCCCGCAATTATCTCATATATCTTAAATTCCTTTTTGGCTCTCGTGTAATTTGAAACTTTCAATTCAGCCTCAATCACACCGTCTTTTTCGGTAACATCCCTCTGGATGTGGATGTTGCCTATTATTCTGGAAATCACCTTGCTAACATCGATCTCATCCCTTTCGAGAACCTCAGCAACCTTTTTCGCGAGCAACGGTAGAATTTTGTTTAGTACATCCTCCTTGCTCTTCTTCTTTTTGTACCTCTCTTTTCTGTCTATATACTCTTTCAGCTTTCTTCCGACTTCCTGTAAAGCGAGTCTGATCTCCTCGTAGATTTCCGGAATTACTGTTACCGCCTCCTTTGATTCAGAGGTGTAAGGTATGTTCGTTGACGCCACATGTATCAGGAAGACCGCAGGGGCGGTAGGCAGTTCGTTTTTTGATTGACTTAGCCCGTAGCTCTTCCAGTTCACGTTCTCCACAGCTTTAGTTAGAGCACAACCACCTTGGGAGTAGAGCAAAGGTATCTTATTTGCGAATCTGATAACTCTGACCTTTTCATCTCCTCTCAGCTCACCTCCGTACCCTATTCCGACCTCCACGAGGAATGGATTTCCGGAAAAAACCTTTGGTTTCCTCGTAACCGCATAAGCCCATTCAACTTTGTACTTGTTGATTAAACTCCTCATTATGTTCTTGTCTCCTATCGGAGAAAGACAATCTGTTGGCGGTGGTAAAAAATCGGTGTTCTTGAACGCATCAATCAGTTCTGCAATCTCATCTCTGTTCAGGGATTGTGGCTTTTTTGTGGGTTGAATATTTGTCTTCTTAAGCACTTCGTCAGCTTTTTTGTCTCCNACCCTCACGAATTCAGTTTTTAGAAATGCTTTTAGTGTTGAGGATTTTGTTGTTTTGAGCATCCACATTAGCGTACCCATCTCTATTCCGTGTGGATGCGGGGGAATCTCTTTGGGTGTTTCTGGAATCTCTTCGGTAATTCTTTCGAACTCGAATATCTCCCCATCCGGATCGATTAGTGTAATCTTCGCATGTGGATTCACAATTGCTGTTTCCGTCAGATATTCGAGAACACTCTGTTTCCTCTCCTTTACATAGGCTCCCTCGAGTTCGAGTTCGATTCTTGTTCCTCTCGCTCTGAACCATTCAACCTCTTCTTCGGACACAATCTCTGGTTCGTTTCGTCTTGTGTCAATGAACAGCTCCACTCTAACTGCTTTTTTGTCCGGATCGGTTTTTGATAGGATTATCGTCGGTTTTCCAGTTGTTAATTGAGCATACAAAACTGCTCCAGACACACCAATTCCCTGTTGACCTCTACTCTGCCTTATTGAATGAAATCTCGAACCGTACAGAAGTTTTCCGAAGATCTTCGGTATTTGATCCCTAACTATGCCGGGACCGTTATCCTCTACCACAACTTTGAATCTGCTCTTTTCCACCCTTGTGATTTTAACCATTATATCCGGCAGAATCCCCGCATCTTCGCATGCATCGAGGCTATTGTCGACTGCCTCTTTCACGCAGGTAATCAAGCTTTTCGCAGGGTTCGAGTAACCAAGAATGTGTTTATTCTTCTCGAAGAACTCTGCAATGCTTATCTCTTTTTGTTTTTTGGCAAATTCTTCTGCTATCATCTTCCTTTCCGATCCGCTTAGGTTTCTCAGATCTCTGCACCCACAACAGTCTGGGTTTTTGTTACACCTTCTATAGCTCTTATGGTGTCTACGGTGTTATTAAGTATCGATAAACTATCTGCGTCGATTATAACGACGAAATCGAATTCACCGAAAACATGGTAAACCTCTCTCACATTCTTCATCGACTTTATCGAGTTATAGACATCTTTCTCCTTTCCCGGGAGTACATTAACCATTGTTACGCCAATTACCATGTGAGAAAATAAAACGGAATAAATTATAATTTTTTCGGCTGAAATAAAAGTGATTGAAGTGTTATTCAGATTTTAGAAATTCGTAAGCGGTGTCACTTGAGACATTCTCATGAACGATCATGGAAATCGCTCTTGTAACTTTTTCCGGGTTCTCGGACTGAAATATGTTTCTCCCTATTGCAACACCCTTGGCTCCCGCATTAATAGCATCTTCAACCATCTTCAGGAACTCTCTATCGTTTTTCATTTTTGGTCCTCCTGCTATTACCACTGGCACCGGACAACCCATCACGACTTCTCTGAACGATTTAGCATCTCCGGTGTAATTCGTTTTTATTATGTCTGCACCGAGCTCTGCTCCCACTCTTGCACAAATTTTGATTGCCTTCTCGTTGAACTGATCAATACCTTTCCCTCTCGGATACATCATTGCAAGAAGGGGCAACCCCCACTCAACGCACTCCCTGCTGATATCTCCTAAGCTTTTTAGTTGCTGATTTGTGCTATCGCTACCTAAGTTTATGTGTACACTGACAGCATCCGCACCAAGCTTTATAGCCTCCTTAACACCGCACACGATCACTTTGTCGTCTGCATTGCCGAGAGTTGTTGAACCGCTTAGATGGACTATTAAACCGACATCTTTTCCGTAGCCTCTGTGCCCGAAAGGGACTATTCCCTTGTGAACTATTACCGCATTTGCACCCCCGGTGACAACCCTGTCTATTGTTTCTGGCATGTTTTCCAGCCCTTTTATTGGTCCTAAGGACAATCCGTGATCGAGAGGAACAATCACAGTATTTTTCGATTCTCTATTTATGAGCCTTTCAAATCTTATCCTCTTCCCGATATTCATACTACCACCTATTGTTAGTGTGTGACATACTATCAATACAATGTCAATATATAAAAGTTTTGATTCCAACGCAACTCATGCAGACATTCATACAATTTGTTCGGCTTCGCCCTCAGCTTTACTTCCACTCGGCTTAGTCTTTCTTCTCAGGTAAACCCCGAGGATCGATAGTGCTACCGATAGCAGAAAGGGAGGTTTTAACTCCGAAGCTACTTTAAAAGTGATTCTCACATTCTCATCCCGCAAGCTTACGGTCTCTTCTCCGAGAACCGGGATTTTGAAAAACATCTGACTCTGGATTTGATTTTGAAGTTGACTTTGAATATCACTTAAAAACAAATTAATAGGGATTACAAGTAGTATCGTGATTATCATGCCGATTACAAACCATATAATCTTCCCAGCACCAAATCTGAGGAGGTGTACGCTCCACTTTCTGTCTATTAAGCCACCTATCACCATGGCCACACCGGAACTCACGATTATAACCCTGAATGAGTATGTAGTCCAGTAGATTAGAGGGATGTATATTTTCTCTCCGAGAGCGAATATGTTGAACTCAAATGGGGAAATTTCGAATACGAGTATCTCCGCAAATTTCAGTTCCCACCAACTGCCTATGAAAGGAAGTATGATCGTCAAGATTCCTGTTAATACAGCCAAGCCTCTTAATTTCGCGTCATTTAACAATGAAATCTCCTCCATCAGTCTCCGTTACCATCCCTCAGTAACTATCTCAAAATCCACTCCAAAGACCTCGAACTCCATTTTGAGTTCGGTCTTGTAGTTCTGGGATTCGGTAAATTCTCTGTTGACATACCCTTTGAGTTCCAATGTCGTGGTTTTGTTTGCCTCTATTGTCACCGGCTTTTCGAGGTAGAATCTTTGGATAATCTCTCTACCGTTTTGATATTTGATGGTTATTACCTCAAATTTTTTCAGCTTTATTTTGTAGGGAAACGGTGATTCAAGCTCGATTTCTGCATTAGCACTGCATAATAGATCGTTGCACTCCTTTACGGATATATTCCTCAATTTAAACTCTTTGAAATCTTTTTGAACATTCACTGTAAATTTTTTGGAGATTTTCTCCGGAAGTTCAGGTATGTTTCCGGTAATGAAGCATGTGACATCTTTTTTACATTCGTTAAAGCCGTAGTAGATACCTGAGAGTAGTATCATCCATGGTAATGTCCACAGAAAAATTTTGAGTACCAACTCACTCATCACTTTAACTTGAGATTAGGTGCTATAAAAAGGATAGTATTGCGGGTTGAGGAGTGTGTGGGCGGAATAGTGGGAGGAGGTTGTGCCAAGGGTTGCATTAGTTTTCTCCCCCCTCTTTTCATGGTTGTATCCCCTCATGTTGTACCGAGGGGTTGTGCCAAAAAGATTATAAATCGTATAATTAGGAAAAACCTAAGATTCAAAGTTTAGGCTCCGGTGGTGTAGCCCGGCCAATCATACGGGACTCTCGATTCCGTGACCCGGGTTCAAATCCCGGCCGGAGCACTCGTTTTTCTTGGGATTTTAACACGATTGAGAACATCATCATAAAAATGGATCTCGCAGGTGTTTCAGAAGAACATATAAAGAAGACTAAGAGCAGATTGATTCGCATTTCTGAGGATTTGTGTTACTCCTGTAATCTTAATGACATAATAATTTATATAAACAAATTAAAAAGAGAATTTGCACCCGCTACATACCGCAAATACATTCTCGATCTCAGGAGGATCCTTAGCGAGATTAATGCCCCATTTGTGGATGACTTAAAACTTCCATCTACACCAAAACGCCGGAAGATTGTAATCCGAACCAATCATATCAGAGAATTACTTAATCAGGCTGAACAGTTAAAATTCAGGTCGGAGACATTGAGGCTAAAAGCCGGGATTCTTGTAGCTGCAACTTCAGGCTTACGTTCTGAGGAGCTTTATAAACTCACTTTAAACGATATAGATCTCCCAGAGAGGACTATACACATCAGAGCAGAGATCGCCAAAGATTATGAAGATCGAGTCTCTTTCTTCTCTAAGGAAGCACAAGGGGCTTTGAATGAATATTTAGAGGAAGTCAAGCTTAAGACTAAATTTTTGTTCTCGAAAAATACGGTAATCAAGGATTTCAGGAAACTAAAGCTTAAGATTGGTAGAGAACTCTTCAGAATGAAGCACTGCCGAAAGTTCTTTTCTCAGCAATCTGATCGATTGGGGTTGCCCACATCTGTGAAAAAGATGCTGATGGGTCATGTTGTCAGCAGTGAGGAATATGTTGCTTTGAGAGGTGTAGATGTTGATTTAGAACATTACGACTTCCAGGATGAAGAAGATTTGAAGAAGATTTACGACAAGTACTGGAGTTCTTTCCGAATAATGTAAGTTATTTTATTGTTTGAGTAAGTCCATTAATGTCTGCATAAATCCGAAAATTTCTGACATATCCATCCCATAGTAGGTTAGACCAAACATATAGCTGTACTGTGTCTCCTGCATTCCAGCCGGCAATCTCTTCGGTTACACTTTGATAACTACTACTATCTACTGAATGTACTGCTCCAACAGCATTACCATTTCTGTAGATCTGAGCATAAACGATGTTTACATCACTAACAACTAAAGTACCATGCATCTCCCACTCGAATCTCAGACTACCCGATCCTGTAAGTAATTTTATCTCCTTTGCTTTTATTGGCTCCATTGACTGAAAAGTAAATTCTGAGTTTGAAAATCCTATCAATCCATCTCCTGCGCTTAAAGTAATCTCTAATCCAATTTTTACCCATTCATTCCCATTATCAAAATAAAGTTTGTTGTCTATTGTTGAAAATGCCAGCCTTCCTGCGTGTCTGGCAAGGGCAGTTAGCAGAAAGCAACCCACTCTGTTCCATTATCGTAATACATCATACCGTCTGCTGTGCTGAAAGCGATTCTGCCCTTGTTTCCAGCAGCAGGAAGGCTCGAAACATTCTTAACAATCAGATCCACATTGCTTATTTGATAACCATTCCAGTTCTTGTTTGCGTTTACATTTAGATCGGCGATCGGATGCGTATGCGAGTTCGGCGGGAATGTGCTTGGTTTATCAGGTATATTATCCCAGAATGGAGATGCGAAGAGATCCGTGATCTTACTTCTAGACATATCTGGGATTCTACCGACCGAGAAAACGCCACTCGTTATCTTGCTTGCATCCAGCGGAGGAATATCGTCTGCATTAAGTACTGTCCACTGCGGGTCTGAGTCTGCAGATCTTACTATAAGAATTGTGTTTGCTGTTGCAGAAGTAGGCATCCTGCTTAGTCCCATCCTCCCGCTGACGATCTCACTTGCATCATGTGTATGCGAGCTTGGAGGATAAGTTGATGGTTTATCAGGTATATTATCCCAGAATGGAGATGCGAAGAAGTCGCTTATCTTGCTCCTTGGCAGGGATGGAATTGCTGCCTGATCGAAGATTCCGTCGATATCTGAGTCATAGGCTTTGTTCTTGCTTCCCACACTTTCCAGCTGCGACACAACTCCATCCCAGGTTATACAGACTTCCTGCCAGCCGGTTCCAGTACCTCTAAAAAGCTTGTTTGTGTCCGTAGTGACATAGAGTTCATCTGTATTTCCGCTTGCAGGCATCTCAGCCTCAGTCCCAATTGTGATCTTCTTGTAGCCAGCATTTTCCAGATTGCTTATTCTGCCCTCGTGGTTTGGCAGATCGACATTTGCAATACT
This sequence comes from Archaeoglobus sp. JdFR-24, assembly GCA_002011215.1. The sequence goes on along the minus strand of MTML01000139.1, from coordinate 1,595 downwards.
GTAAAGAATCCAGTTTATCATTGAAGAGCTTATTGTTGTGTTCGGTACAGCCTTCCTGTTTCCGTCTCCTGGATCAACTCCTGCATCATCCCAATCACTCTGCAATGTCATGCTTCACCTCCTTATTTCTGTAGTTTCAGTATGATGTGTTCCTTAAGTGAGGGTACTCGCTCCATCAGCTCGCCTATCTTCCTTAAAGCTTCAATTTCAACTTGCAATTTCTGAATCTGCTCATCTATCGTTGCTTTCTGCTTCTTCAGTTCATCAAGATCTTTCTTCTTCTGCTCAAGAAGCTCTTTAACATCCATATAGATCAGCTATCCTGCAACTTTAAAAAGAAAAGTCAAGTTCAAGCTAATTTAACTACCCCACACTCCTTCATCCCATTTACCTTCATCCCATTTGCTTCCAAGCCACCAAATTTGCCATGAAATCCCAGCCCCCTTTGTGCGATCAACTATCTCTACAATGAGGAGTTCTTTATCTCCGTAGTCTGTCGGAACTCTTAATGTGAAGTGGGCTGGCTGATTAGGAAATTCTTCAATAAACTCTATTCTGTTTGGATCTATGCCGAGTGTACTAAGTGCAAATCTTATTGCTGATTTTGTCCCATCTGCAATCAATCGAGAATACTTTGTTTTTATTCTTGCTCTGTAATCCTCATCGTTATCATACTCTCTTTTCTCTCCAACAAGTGCCCCTATTCTGTCTAAGTTGATACCTGTTGCAGTATCAACAAAATGTGAATTTTTGATATCTTCGAGCAATTGTTCTATTTCTGCAAGCTCATCTGCAAAAACCTTCAGAAATTTGTAGTTATTGCTAGTCTCTGCTTTGTTATAAGCTGTTGAAAGCCTGTTGATTATATTTTTTATCATTCAACCACCTAGCTAACTGTAACGGATTTTGTTCCCACTTTGGCTTTCGTACTGCTCTGTATTGCTATTGACTCTCCAAGAGAAGATATTGTTGTCGTTCCATCTGTTGCTGATAAGCTGTTAACATCATTAACCCCTTCTGCATTAATGACTGCTTTGAGCAAATCAGAATAGACTACATCATCCCCAATATTGAGTTGGGAGAAATATGCATCTATGGCAGATTCAATGTTTGAATTAACAACAGATGTTGAATGATAATCATCTGCTGTAGCTTCTACCGTCACATCGATGTAAACATAGCTCGGTCTCTGCCATGTAACCTGTATGCCTGCAGGTCTTGCCTCTTCAATAGCGGAATCAATATCTAAGTCGTTTCCACCCTCAACAGTAGCTGAAACTGTGTGGTTTACTGTATCTTCAGTAACCAAAACAGCTGTAACTCTATCAACAGCTGCGATTGCCGACTCTATTGCAGAAACCGTTCCCTTGCCGAACCTCGTCCCTCGTTTTGCTCGATATCTCAAAGCCTCATCCGACTCAGTATTCGAACCACCTGATGTTGCGTTTGCGTTGTTTACACTCTCTATTCCACTTATCGGGTCGACGATCTTCGTTATCGTGTTGGCTGCAACGTTTCCTGCTGAACCTGCTTCCTGGGCCTCGATCGCCACATCGACGGAAGTGTTGCCCGACTCCAAGTATTTTCCTTCCGTG
>MTML01000047.1 GCA_002011215.1 Archaeoglobus sp. JdFR-24 | reverse complement strand
AACACTAAGGAATCTTCAACCATCAAAAAACAGCCAGAGAAAGGTTGATTTGCATATCAGAATTTCACAGGAGAATTATATATTTTTAAAAGAAAATTTCAAATATCGCTTTTCTGAGACTATAGATAAGCTATTGACTTCTTTTAGGACTGGTGAACCCATAGAAATCCAGATTTTTAAAATAGAAGGTTTTAGTGGGCTCGGGGAGATTCGAACTCCCGACCTCCTGCGTGTGAGGCAGGCGTCATAACCACTAGACCACGAGCCCCTCAGTTTAATTCTCCTGAATTTTGTATTTGAAGATTTTGGTGTATCAGTGTATCGACATTGGTTATAACATTGGTTATACACTGATACCAAAGCCATTCTCAACCGTCAAAATGGTAATTCATATCTCGAAATACAACTTTTCAACATCCCCTATCGTACTTTTATCGCCCTCCTTTACGAATTTTCCTTTTACAAGAACCGCAACCTTATCCGAGAGTTCAAGAGCCATCCTGACATTCTGCTCAACCATGAGGATGGAGAGATCTGTTTCATCTTTCATCCTCAGTAAAGACTCCCTAATCTTTTCAACAATAATTGGTGCAAGACCGAGAGAAGGTTCATCCAGCAACAGAAGATTTGGATTTGACATTAAAGCCCTTCCAATAGCAACCATCTGTTGCTCTCCACCGCTCGCTCTTTTGACTATGTGATTTCTTCTTTCTTTCAGCCTCGGAAAGAGATCGTACACGAACTCAAGCCTATCATGTCCATTCCCTTCAACACAACCGAGCAATAGATTGTCCTCCACCGTCATGTTGGGGAAGAGTTTTCTACCTTCAGGACATACAGCGATTCCCTTCTTTATCCTCTCATGGGTCTTAAGAGACGTTATGTCCTCTCCTCTGAACCTTATCTTGCCATCGGTCTTCACAATCCCGCATATAGATTTAATGAGGGTCGTTTTCCCCGCTCCGTTTGGACCGAGGATGGCAAAAGTCTCCCCTTCCTCAATTTCAAAACTGATACCGTGGATTATCTTCGCCTTATCGTAAAACGCTCTGAGGTTTTCAACCTCTATCACCTTCACACTCTCACCCCGAGCCGATATATGCAGAGATTACCCGTGGATCGTTAACAACCTCATCCGGTGTGCCTTCGCACAACACCTGCCCCGCATTCAAACAAACAACCCTCTCAGCATTGTTGAACAGTTCTCTAAGTTTGTGCTCTATTATGACCATAGTAATTCCGAATTCCTTCAACCTCGATATCACTCTATGTAGTTCAAGACACTCCTTTGGGCTTAAACCTGAGAACGGCTCATCAAGAAGGAGGACTCTTGGCTTGGTTGCAACCGCTAAGGCTATTCCAAGTTTCCTCAACTCACCCTGAGGTAAATCACCAGCCCTCATCTCTCTCTTATCCCAGAGGGCAAATTCCTTCATTAACTCCAAGCTATCCGGGCTAACTGCAATAAAGTTCTCAAGAACAGTCATGTTGCTGAAAACCCTCATTATCTGGAATGTTTTCACAAGCCCAAGGGAGACTATCTTACTTGGTCTCATGCCCGTGATTTCCTTCCCGTTCAATATAACCTTACCAGATGTTGGCTTAATTTCACCAGATATTATGTTGAAAAGAGTCGTTTTTCCAGCCCCGTTTGGTCCTATAATACCGAGGATCTCTCCTTTTTTCACATAAATGCTCACATCGTCTAAAGCAACGAGTTCACCGAATTTCTTAGTTATTTTTTCAACTTCCATAATTTTCATTAATTATTGTTTTAATGTCGGAATATTTAAGTATTACTTCTATTAATTACAATTAATGATGAGGAAATTGCTAATATTGGTATTGTTGGGAGTGTTGCTTCTTGGGTGTACCCAGCAACCCACACAACCAGCTGGAAAGAAGGAAGTTGTGATTGGAGTGATTGGGCCAATGGCTTTACCAGAGGGTTCTTCCGAGAAGAATGCTGCAATGCTTGCTGTAGAGGAGATAAATGCCAAGGGCGGTATTCTCGGTGCGAAGTTAAAGCTCGTTGTTGGGGATACTAAAATAAACCCGGATACTGCCGCATCAGAGTTTAGAAGGCTTGCCACTGTAGAGAAGGCGGACATGATTACCGGAGGATTCAGTAGCGGTGTTATGAACGCTATGATGGAGGTCATGGCGGAGACCAAAACCGTGTTCCTTGCAGATGCGTCATCCCCCGGACATCCCGCGATGGTTGAGAAGGAGTATGATAAATATAAGTATTGGTTTAGAATAAGCCAGAACAACGGTACCACATTCGCGTGGGACATGGTAGAGATGATTGACTTCTTAGAGGAGAGTGGATATTCCGTCGATAGAGTTTACATAATCAGAGATGAGCATATATGGACGGATGCGGTTATGGCTGCATTAAAACCAGAATTCGAAAAGAGAGGGATAGAGATTGTAGCAGATAGAGAGGTTGGAAGGGGTTATACCGACTACGAGCCTCTCCTCCTTGAAGCTAAGGACTTAAATGCGGATCTCGTTATGCCGATACTCGCTATAGCTGGAACAGGTGATGCTCTCGCTAAGGCTTGGGGTACTTTGAAGATTCCTGCACTACTCGCAGGACACGATCTCGCCGCAATAGACTATCAATTCTACGACAAGACAAATGGTATGGCTAACTACGAGATCTTCCTCAATGACGGTGGTGCCCTTGTAACCGCATGTCCTACAGACATGTGTAAGAAATTCGTTGAGGCTTATAAAGCAAAATACGGACACTATCCAGAATCCCATCAGGCTTATGGAGCATATGATGCGGTTTATGCTTATAAGATAGCGGTAGAAGAGGCACAGAAAGCGGGAGAGAAGAACCCATTCGATCCAGATGTTGTTGTCAAGTATCTTGAAAAGCATGATACCAAGAATCCAATCGTTCTGACGAGGACGATCGCTTGGCATAAGAATCACGCCCTTGTCTGGGGCGATAAGTTCGTGAGGAATTGGATTGCCCAGTGGCAGGATGGTAAGCAGTACATAATCTCACCCAAGAATGTCGCAAATGGCGAGCTGAAGCTTCCACCTTGGGTTACAAAATAAAAAATATTTTATAAATTTTTTTATAATTTTTTTACTCCCCTAACAAAAGATTATTTGTTCTGTGCTAACATTTGACAATAATTACGGATGAGAAAGAGTATCATATTGACCCATATCCCGAATGAATTCTTAATGATTTTTCCCGAAATTTTTTTATTTTTTTAGTGAGTTATTGGAAATATGATAGATTTAATCATGAGAATACTCGTATACGGTGCGGTTTCAGGGGGCATCTGGGCTTTAGCCGCTTCTGGTTTCTCGCTAATTTTTGGAATCGGCAGAATACTCAATTTTGCTCACGGTACATTTTTCGTTTTATCAGCATACATCTGCTTCATACTGGCTAAGGATTTGGGGGTTAATTTATTCATATCATACATCATCGCGATTTTACTTGTTGGTGCCCTTGGAGTGGTTGTGTATAAGATTATGATGGCTCCCGTAAGGCATCACGAGGTCATGGTGATCATAGTCACCCTTGCCTTTGCACTTCTCGTCGAGCAGATACTCCTACTACTCTTCGGAGAACACGGATACTCCATACCGTCATTTGTAAGTGGCTCAATGGAAATAGGTGGTGTGCTTATACCCAAAACAAGAATCTTAGCATTTTTCGTTTCCATAGCAGTAATTATACTTCTTGAATATTTTATAAACAGAACAAGAACTGGAAAAATGATTTCTGCTGTTTCTCAAGACTCTGAAGCTGCAATGCTCGTAGGCATGGATGTTGAAAAGCTCTTCATGATCACAATGTTCGTCTCCGCATCCTTAGCGGGAATCGGTGGCTTACTTTTCGGCCAAGTTTTCGGTGCAAGTCCTATATTTGCGGTTAAATCTTTAATCTATGCATTCGCTATAGTTATTCTCGGAGGATTGGGTAGTGTCAGGGGGAGCATAATAGCGTCGTTCATTGTGGGATACATAATAACCACAACGATAATTCTTCTCGGTTCGAGATGGGCTGAGTTTGTGATGTTGATAACGATAATCAGCATACTGATTTTCAGACCCACGGGTTTGTTCGGGGTGGAAGAATGAGGTTGAAGATGGTAAAAGATATCAGATATCTCTCACTCGGAATACTACTTATAGTGTCCTTAACCCTACCATTTTTCCTGCCGGATGCGTATGTGTATCTCGTTGGTATGACATTCCTCTTTATAATAATGGTAGTAAGTTGGGATATAATAGTTGGCTATACTGGACAAGTTAACCTCGGTCACACGGTTTTCGTTGGAATCGGAGCATATACAACTGCACTACTTCAAGTTCCATCGAGGTTCGAGGGGACTTTTCTCCATTTTCTCTCCGCTATTCCATCACCACCCATTTACATCTCGATCATAATGGGTGGTGTTGTTTCAGCGTTCTTTGGATTCATTATAGGTGTGATTACACTGCGACTCAGAGGATACTATTTTGCCCTTGTGACCGCGGTACTTCCGCTTGTATTTATTCAACTCCTATATGTATGGTCTGATATTTTTGGAGGTGAGGAAGGTTTCTCTGTTGGATTGGAGAGGGCCTTAGCTGTTGATTCCATAGGAAAGTACTATATAGCATTCTTTACAATGGTTCTATCTGTTCTGATAATGTATTTGATCGTGAGAAGTTCCATAGGCTACAAGTTCAGGGCAATAAGAGATGATGAGACCCTTGCGGAATCGGTGGGGATCGATACCGTCAAATACAAAGTTCTATCATTCGTTATAAGCTCATTCTTCGCGGGCATAGCGGGGGCATGCGTTGTGCACTACAGAATAACTGTCGGCCCTTCTATGTTCGATATACCGCTCATGCTTCTGATAATTCTATCCGCAGTCATAGGAGGTCTCGGAACACTTTTCGGTCCAATAATCGGGGGCTTCGTGATATACTTGATGAAGAACTGGTGGCTGAAAGGGATGGTCGGGCTTTCCGATGTTGTCCCGATAAACGATGAGGTTATCCTATACATAATCCTGATAGTGGTCGCAATACTGGCTCCCGAGGGTATATGGGTGTATTCGAGAAAGATTATCGAAAAGCTCCCGATTAAATTTTTGAAAAAAGCAAAAACTACATGAGGCTTTCAGCAAAAGCCTCTATTTGGGTTTTAGCTCTCTCAATGTTCATCACTCTCGGATCGCATTGAGGTGCCTCAAGAATCAGACTTGGAACTCCCAAATTCTCGTTTAGAATATCCGCAATTGGTCGGGTGATCATGGATGTGATTCTGCATCCCGTGTTCTCGAGCAATAAAGCCCCGTCTATCTCCGCCCTTTTTGCGTTCTTCAGAATGCATTCAAGCAAATCATAAGAGCAGTTCGTGAAGTGAAGTGATCTCCTGACCATACTTTCAAACGGCTTTGAAGAGTCCGAAAGGTGAAGTGATGCATTGACATATAGGTTCAATGGAAAATTCATGCCTTTCATCTCGCAGTACTCATATAACGCCAATGAGTGCCACGGCATAATCCCAAATGTCAGAAGTCTTATTTTTTCATTAGATACTCCTTCTTTCTTTTTCACCCTCTCTTTAATTGTTGAATATGCTTTTTCTGCAAATTCTAAAGCATATTCGCTTCCAAGAACGAAAAACCCGAGGAACACCAAATCAGCTATCTCCCTCTGACTGCCCGGAGTGGGCCTAGACATCATTAACCTTGCTATCTCTATTAAAAGCTTCGATGTTTTTTCAGAGATCTCAAAAACTTTTCTAAATCTTTCTTCATCCAATCCCTCTCCGCAAACATTCTCCAAGAACCTGACCAGCCCTTTTAGTTGAGACACAGTGTAGGACACATAGTAAGGGTCCACCCACTCCGCCTCCTTCGTTAGCTCGTCAACATTCCTAACCGAATCTTCAGTCCAGTAGGGGTAGTTTACAGTATATTTCGGTATTCCAAACTTCCTCGCAAAAACCTCAGACATCTCATGGTGTGCGACGCACAAAGCTCTGGTGTCTACAATGAAGTCCGGAGGTGGCATTAAAGGTTTTGTAGCTTTTTCCGGAGAGATTATCGATCCAACGGTCGTTTTGAAATAATCGCAAAGGAAGTGTCCGTAGCCAGATGAGATGGATTCATCTATCAAATCCAAGGAGGAGCCCCGAGAGGCACAGTATGCAGAATACTGTTCCGGATATGCAGGAACTATGTCAAAAACATATATTAATTCCGACGGAGCGAACGAGAAGAACCATGCGGTTTTGTTTCCTTTCTTCAATAGCTCTTCCTGTCTCTGTAGATGCTTTCTGAACAACTCCCTGTAGAGGTTCTTATAACCCAGAGGATTCCAATCCATATCAATCACCGTAAGCCTCAATAAAAGCCTCGAGTCTCGTCTGATACTGCTCGGTCACACCAGAATCTACATCAAGGACTATTGTTGGAATATCTCGAAACTCCTCCATGATGAAGGGGCACTGATGTCCGCAAACCTCGCACCCCCTGTCACGGAGAATCACTATTCCATCAGCATTTGAAGAACTAACTTTGGACTCTATGAACTCTATCCTCTCCTTAAGGGAGTTTTCAGATGCCAAGTTACACGCACTCTGACTTAAATACCTCCTTACCAGCCCATCCAAGCTTTTTCCAGCAAATCCGGGATAGTATCCTCCCGCGGTACAAAAATCATCCGAAACTATTGCAAAGCCCATAGACTCCATGGTCTCAATCAACTCAATATTGAAGAAGTCGTTTCCAGAGAGATGCACCCTCATCCTGTAATCACCAACTCCATCCCTATCCTTAGCCTCTTCCACAATTTTCAACAGGTATTTGTTGATTTCCTCCTTCAGCATAGCTGTTGACGATAGAAGAATCTTCATCCACTCCACACCACTTATCTTGGGCTTTTCCTCACCTCTCATTGAATCCAACTCAAACAGAAACTCTCTAAATCGGTTATAAATTGAGATGGACTTGTTCAATTTGTCCTCTGATAAATCACTTCCCGTAAGTTTTTTACATAGCCTAAGAATTTCGTTTTTGTAAAACTCCTCTGCATCCCCATCCTTCTGATACGGAAGTTGGATTAGGTAGTGCCTCTCAGGTTTTAGGTAAAACAGCATGGCTGAATACAAGTGTATTTTCGTATCATCGGATGTCGAGCTTACGATTCCGGTTATGTAATCGAATTCTCCCCTTATCGCGGATTCAAAAACACCCTTTGCATATATACAAACCCACGAGGGGATTTTCGATGGAGTGTTTGAGCTTCCAATTAATCTAGATGGGATGGCTCCACACGAATGGATTGCTTCTTCAGGAACAGTATTGCAGAGGGTGCCAATGACTAGTCTGCCATCCATCTTATACCCTCTTAGATAGGATTTGGTCAAATAATTCCGATAGAGTTCTTCAATCAGCTCTTCTACCATCTATTCACCCTTTTCCATCCATTCAAGGTTTAAGCACTTTTCTGTGCTTTTTTCCTCTCCTCATCCCTCAAAACTCTTCTTAAAATTTTTCCTACTGGAGATTTTGGCAGTTCTTCTCTGAACTCAACTATTCTCGGAACCTTGTACTTAGCTAGATGCTGCTTCGCAAACTCTATAACCTCCTCCTCAGTTAGCTGTTCCCCTTCCTTCGGAACAATGAAAGCCTTTACATTCTCTCCTCTGTACGGATCCGGTACTCCTATTACCGCACATTCCTTTATTTTCGGATGCATGTACAGCACCTGTTCCACTTCAGCAGGGTAGATGTTGTAGCCTCCAGCAATAATCATGTCCTTCTTCCTGTCAACTATGAAAACATATCCATCCTCGTCCATGTAGCCAATATCTCCTGTGTAAAGCCAACCGTTAATTATGCTCTCCTTAGTCCTTTCAGGATCTTTCCAGTACTCCTTTATTATCTTCTTACTCCTCAAAACTATTTCACCAACATTTTCCTCCCCAAGGGGTAGATCCTCTCCCGATACGCTGTCAACTATCTTTATTTCCACCGATGGACATGGTAGCCCAGCACTTCCAATTTTTATTATCCCGTGAACGGGATTGCTCGTTCCAATAATCGCCGCCTCGGTTAAACCCCACTGCTCGATGACTGTGCAATCTGGCATCAATTCTTTAACCTTCCTTAACAGTTCAACCGGAACGGGTGCGGAACCGACACTTATCACCCTAACTGATGATAGATCGAAGTGCTCAACGAGTGGATGGTTTACTATCGCTACAAGATGGGTTGGCACACAATGTATCTGAGTTATACGATATGTCTCGATAGCCCTAAGCAAATCCCCGGGGTTGAAGTAAGGGAATAGAACAACCTTACACGCATTGTAGAATATATTCATGTTCGAATTCCAGATGCCGTTTCCGTGGAACATGGGCATCAACCCAGAAAAGACGTCCGAACCTTTTCTTACATCTAACATTATCGTAAAAATTTCCGCGTCAATCATTATGTTTCTGTGCGTGTATACTGCACCCTTGGGTAGTCCGGTTGTTCCTCCGGTATAGGTTAGAGATGCAACATCATCCACACTCGCATTGATTTCCGGTTCTTTCGAGCTTGCATTTTTTATCAAGTCTGTAAACAGGTGTACTCCCTCTTTCTCTTTTAAATCCTTTTCATTCTTGAACTCAAGGAATCTCTGACAGGATGGTGGGAAATAATCTTTGAGAGATGTTACAACCACATGCTCGATACCTGTTTTATCCCAGACTTCTCCAACTCTGTCGTACATAACATCCAATGTAACAATCGCCTTAGCTCCGGAATGATTCAACTGGTACTCAAGTTCCCTCGGGGTGTACATTACATTCGTGTGAACCGTTATCATACCATTCATCAGGCATGCAAAATAACCAATATTAAATTGGGGACAGTTAGGCATGAAAAAAGATATCCTGTCTCCCTTGCCCATCCCCAACTCTAAGAATGCATTTGCAAGCCTGCACACATCCCTATAAAACTCGCTGTAGGTCAGAACATTCCCATAGAAAACTATCGCATCTTTCTCAGGATGTTCCTTTGCAACTTTCCTCAAAACTTCAGGAGGAGTTTCGGATGGTTCCTCTATATCCTCTGGCCAACCGATATACGGGTACCATTTTTTCCACACCTGCATTGTATTCATCTCCTCCACGATTATTGATGAAAAATTAAAAATATACTACATATCTTTTTCCATAATTTTTACTGATAATTAGGCTAAGCTCAATCGAACTCTATCAAAACCTTTAAAACATCTGGATCGTGGCTTTCTACAAGCTTAAAGCCCTTGTCCATCTCATCGAACTTAAATCTATGTGATATCAGCTTTTTAGGCTCAACTCTCTTGTTTTCAATCAATCTAAGCATTCTTGTAAGCCTCTCCCTTCCTCCAGGGCTCATTATCGTAGTTATCGTCACCTCGGACATTCCTCCAACCCAAGCGTCAACAGGAATGTTCACATACTCTCTTCCACCATGGTACCCAACATTTGAGATAGTCCCTCCAGGCTTAACAACCCTCATACAGCTCTCAAAAGTTACTTGTGATCCAACAGCCTCAATAGCGGAGTCAATTCCAAGTTTTTTCTCACTTATCGAGAGTATCTTCTCAACAGGATCCTCCTCCTTGAAATCTATGACTAAGTCCGCTCCATAAAACTTTGCAAGCTCTTTTCTCTTGGGTATGGTCTCAACAGCAATCACATACCCTGCCCCAAGCAACCTACAACCAGCAATGCACATCAAACCTACCGGACCTGCTCCAAAAACCGCAACTATCCCTCCGGGAGGTATTCTGGCATTTTCTGCCCCCCCAATCCCCGTTGTAATTATGTCTCCGGCAAAAACTGCGGAATCGTCATCTACCGAGTCCGGAATGTGGGCAAGGTTTCCATCAGCCTGAGTTACAAGAAAATACTCCGCAAAAACTCCGTCTCTTTTAAGCTCAAACTCATGCCCACCCATAGGTCCTCCAGCATGAGACGAGTGCCCAGTTTGTGATATTGGATCGAGCCAATTCGGAGTTTTGCCACCAAGAGCGACCCTATCTCCCGGTTTGAAGTCTCTGACATGCGAACCAACCTTATAAACCACACCTACAGCCTCATGTCCGAGAGTCACATTCCTCTTATCGAGCATTGCTTTAACTCTTCCGTGAACCTCGTGAACATTTGACGTGCAGATCAGAGCCCTCGTTGTCTTTATAACAGCATCATAAGGGCCGGGTTCAGGAATTGGCTTATCCATAAATCCAACTTCGCCAACCTTCCTCATCACAAATGCCTTCATTAGAATAACATTATCTATCATGTTATATAAATTTTTGTAATGATATGCCATAGCATATCAAACTTATAACATAAATTATACATATAAAAAAATTAATTGATTACTTTTCAGTATTTGAAACTGAGAGAAAAACATAGTGGTAGCAAACGAAAAATGCAAAAAGAAATACAATAAAGAAGGAAAATTGAAACTTGTTAAAGTTTGGGTATAATCTCCTTCCCAATCAACTTTATCGACTTCTTTTTATCCGGTCCTATCGGCGAACCCGCAACAACCTGTGTTACTCCTGCTTTCGATAGCTCCTGAACCCTGTCAATGACATCATCGGGGGTTCCACTGATAGAGAATGTATCCACCATTTCATCCGTGACCGCTTTTCCTACACCGGGCCAGTCACCCTTGGTAAATGCATTGTTGAGGGCGGTTCTGACATTCTGTACATCATCCATGCTGATACCGTGCCTCTCGAATATAACATCTGGACTCCCTGCAACTATAAACGCCACAACAATCTTTGATGCATTTCTCGCCTTATCTCTATCCTTATCCACACTCATAGACGCATATGCTACCACATCGAATTCATCTCTCGACTTTCCTGCTTTTTCAAGTCCCGCATTGATGTTCTCCCTTGCGACCTCAAAGTCCTTTGGATGGGATGCGTTGATGAGTACACCATCTCCGAGTTCCGCAGATAACTGGAGCATCTTCGGTCCTTGGGCTCCGATGTATATCGGAACGCTTCCCGCCTTGAAATCAAGCCTTGCTCCGTTGAATTTAAATATCTCTCCGTCATACTTCACGGACTTTCCAGCATGCAATTCCCTTATTATTTCAACCGCCTCTCTCATTCTCTTCAGGGGTTTGACCCAATCAATCCCAATCCTTTCGAAGGTAACCTTGTCTCCAGCACCGATACCGAGAACCGCCCTTCCATTACTTATCTCGTTTATCGTCGCTATTGCTGATGCGGTTAATGCAGGGTTTATATGGTACGGGTTGGTAACCCCCGATCCTATTTTTATGGTGTCTGTCTTCAGGGCAAGGATTGTCAGCATAGAATAGACATTTCTGTTGTTGTAGTGGTCTGTTATCCACACATAATCGAACTTGCTGTCTTCCGCCAACTTAACATAGTATTCAAGCTCGTAGTACTTCATGTTCGGCACAAACTCAATTCCAAATTTCATCGTATCACCGAAGAAAGAAATTTATTAAACCAAATAATTCTTTCGATTTTTGTTAGTTGAAAGACTGTAAAGCCAATAAAAGTTAGGGGTGATACCACTCACAATCAAAATGGCATTCACCATCCAATCGATATGGTTTTATTGGTGATTAAAGAATAACACTTATGGGTTTCAGACTCCTCGACCATACCGCAGATGTAGCCTTTGAGGTTACCGCCGACTCAATTGATGAGCTTTTCGAGGACTCCGCTAAAGCCTTTTACGACAGCTTCATCTTCCTCGAGAGGTTGTCCGTTGATCTGGAGAGGGAACTTGAGCTGAGGGATACTGAAATTGACTTTTTACTATACAAATGGCTGAACGAGCTTCTATTTCTGTTGGATACCGAATTTTTCGCGGGGAAGGAGATCGATGTGAAGATAGAGAAATGCGATGGAGAGTATAACCTTAGATCCTTCATACTCGGAGGCAAGATTTCTCCTGAACTCGTAAAAACCGAGCCAAAGGCAATAACAATGCACAATTTCAGGGTTGAGAGAACGGAGAAGGGTTGGAGAGCATTCGTTGTGGTGGATATATGAGCAAAAGAAAAGATTGATCCAATAGGAGCTAATGGCTATTTACCAAGCCTTCGCATTATCTCTCTGTAAAGCCTTCCCTGAAGTCCGTGAAAAACAGAGTAACCTTCAGCCTTTCTTTGATCGATCGCTGTTGTATCAAATGATGTTAGCTCCTCGCTATAAAGAGCGAATTCCGAGAACCTCGCCACTGGTTGAGCGGTGCCTTTGTAGAGCTTCATTTTCACCCAACCAGTAACCCTTTCCTGAGTTTTGTCTATGAACGCATTGAGGGCATCGAAAAGGGGATCGTTCGTTAAACCGTAATAAACTAGTTCAGCCCACTCCTCTTCAACAAATTTCTTAAATCTGATCTCCCTCCTACTTAAAACAAGTTTTTCAAGATCCCTGTGAGCAGTTATCAGAATCGTTGCTGACGGATGTTCGTAGTTCTCCCTCGCTTTAAGCCCAAGAACTCTGTCCTCCATCATGTCCACCCTTCCGACTCCGTGCTTTCCTCCGATCTCGTTGAGTTTTTTAATGAGTGTTAGTCCATCCATTTTTTCTCCATCTATGGATACCGGTACTCCCTCTTCGAAACCGATGGTCACGAACTCCGCCTCATCCGGTGCTTTTTCAGGACTTACAGTCCAGCTAAAAATCTCTTCCGGTGGTAAGTATGACGGATCTTCGAGCTTGCCCCCCTCCACACTCCTACTCCACAAATTCTCATCTATGCTCCAAGGTTTATCCTTTGTAACTTTGATATCGATACCTTTCTCCTTAGCATACTCTATCTCCCATTCTCTCGTTAAATTAAGTTCTCTCATCGGAGCTACAACTTTGAATCCGTACTGAAGATAGATGTTCTCAAACCTAAGTTGATCGTTTCCCTTTCCGGTGCATCCGTGTGCTATTGCATCAGCATTCTCCTTCTTAGCTATTTCCACAGTTTTTTCCGCGATTATTGGGCGAGCAATCGATGTTCCGAGTACATAACCTTCATAATCACCATTAGCCTTGATAAGCATGAACAATGATTTGACGAACTCATTCTTAGCGTCAACAGTGTAGTGCTTATCCGCATATTTCCTGCCCCTCTCCTCAGCCTCAATAACATCACCCTCAGGCTGACCTATATCCACCGTAACTGTAATAACCTCTTCAAAACCATACTTCTCCTTTAAGAGGGGGATACATACTGTAGTATCCAACCCACCCGAGTACGAAAGGACTACCTTACCCATGCTCTGTCTAACATAGAATTTAATATATACTTTACCGTGCGTATCCGTATCATACTTTGGATTGCAACAAAGCAACTACGGGAACGTCTAAGATTTTCCTTCTCCCTCTCTCTCAACAACGATCTTTCCTCTTTCGGAGGGGAGTACCTCCAATTTAGCGGATTCAAATTTGATGGAGAAAGTTCTGTCCAAAACTCTATCGAGAAAGACCGCTAAAGCGGAAACCTCACTGTGAGGTTGGTTGCCAATGGAGATGTTCAAATCGCATATTTCGTACACCTCCGCCGGCATCTTTTCCGCTCCAACAACAACCAAGATCCTTTCATGCTTTTTTATCTCCTCGATTTTCTCCAGCAGAGGAATCCCATACATTGTAAGATGCACCCTCAACCCGTCAAAGTTCTTCAAAAACTCCCTCCACTTGACATGCCTAATGAAGAAGTCTCCACCCCATCTGTAAACCACATCCCTCACCGAACTGAAGAGCCTTTCATCCCTCGTGCTGAAGTATATGCCCTTGGCTCCGAATGCTCTCGCGGTTAACGCAACATGAGTTGATATTCTCTTATCTCTATCTCTTCTGTGCCCGAGTCTGAGGACGAAAACTTCCACGATGAGTTGTTATGCGGATAGCTTTTAATCTTTTTCTTTTAGGTTCAACTCGGATTTAGCCACGAATTGGCTCAAGGTATCTCAAGATCCACAATTGCAATGCATTTGCAATTGCGTCACCCTGCAATAAATTTTTTAGCCACCTCTCCTTAGTGTAGGATAATGAACTTTGAGATAATCGAAAAAGATGCGATGGGAAGAATTGGGAAACTAAAAACACCAACCGGAGTTGTAGAAACCCCCTCACTCATGCCTGTAATCAATCCCAACCTAAGATTCATCTCTGTTGAGGAGATGAGAAAGATCGGTGCGGAGATCGTGATAACCAACTCATACATAATCTACAGAAACCCAGATCTAAGAGAATATGCTATGGAGAGAGGTGTTCACGAGCTGATAGAAAGTAAACTACCCGTTATGACTGATAGTGGAAGCTATCAGCTTTTGGTATACGGGGATGTTGAGGTTAACAACAGAAGTATAGTCGAGTTNCAGAATAAGATCAAATCCGACATCNTCGTACCTCTCGACATCCCCTCACCTCCAGATTGTGGCAGAGATAGAGCGGAAAAAGACCTTGAGATAACCATAAGAAGGGAGAAAGAGGCTGTAGAAATTCATTCCGAAATTGGAGATGACAGACTGATTTCTGCCCCGATTCAGGGCTCCACTTATCCCGATTTAAGAAGGAAGAGTGCGGAATTGGCAGCAAAATTGAAAGCGGACTTCTATCCGATCGGGGGGGTTGTGCCCCTACTCGACAGCTATCGTTTTCAGGATGTTGTAAGAATCATTCTGGAGTCGAAGTCTGTCCTGCCACCCACCGCTCCAGTCCATCTTTTTGGTGCGGGGCATCCAATGGTATTCGCCATGGCTGTTGCCCTCGGATGCGACTTCTTCGACTCCGCTGCTTATGCTCTGTATGCGAAGGATGATAGATACCTTAGTGTGCATGGAACGAAAAAACTTGACGAGCTACAGTACTTCCCCTGCAGTTGTCCCGTTTGCAGTTCAATAACTCCCGCAGAGATGAAAAAACTGCCAAAAAAGGAGAGAGAGATAGAACTTGCAAAACACAACCTGTATGTGTCCTTTCAAGAGATCAGAACAATAAAACAAGCCATAAAGGAGAAAATGCTTTTCGAACTCGTTGAAACCAGAATAAAAGGTCATCCATATTTGGTAGCAGGATGGAGAGCTATAAAGGACTATATAAGCCTTCTTGACGAATATGATCCGTCTTCCAAGCAGGGATTCTTTTATACGGGTGTTGAAACGCTCTACCGACCCTCGATAAGAAGACATCAGAAAAAGATCCTCAACATCGAGCTTGAAAGGGAAAAGTACACCATATCAACTGAAAATGGAGATTTAAAGCTGATACCAGCATTTGGTGTTTCAATCGGAGAGTTTTATCCTGCGGGACACGCGGAGATTCCCGACGAAGACAATATGGAAGATGAGGCATTCTTGACCGCATTAAACGGATTGCTTGAGTTCCTCAATCACCACAGCGATAAGATGTTTACATTGAAGGTGGGAAACAGGTGGATCGAGATCATGAAACGCTACAATATAAAACTCCCTGAGAATGCCCGGTTGGAGATCGGTGAGTGATGGTACATGACAGTAACGAACGAGGAGGCAACATATCTTATCAAAAGAGATGGATGGGGCAGAATAGCAAAGATCGAGATTGAAGGTGTTGGAGAGGTTATCACTCCTGCTATACTTAAAATGGAGGATTTAAGCAAGATTGAATTTGGCTTAGTACCCTACAGCCTAAGAGAATTTGATTCTGCAACATTCGAGAAATTTAATTCCCATAACAGCTTTCTTCTTGCAACAGGGTTGTCCGCACTTCCTCCAAGAAAAATTGTTGAGCTTCTGATAGATCTAAGAATGAAGAACATCATCAAGCCACTTCTTGTTACCGGGCTTGCATTACCACAAAATCTACCATTCCTCGTCTACATAGGTGCTGATTTGTTCGATAACTCGATGGCGATAATGCTTGCCCACAAGAGGGTCTACTTCCACGAAAACGGGTTTCTAAGCTATGATAAGATGAAGTACATCCCTTGTTCGTGTAATGCATGCAATAAGCTCAAATCTGGAGATGATGATGTTGTAAGTCTTCTGAGAGAGCACAACACGAACAAACTATTCGAACAGGCAGAGCTTATTAAAGAGCTGATCAGAGAGGAAAGACTTCGGAACTTTGTTGAAGCTAAGGCAAAATTCAACCCAGATCTTACCGTGATGCTGAGAGTAGCTGACAGATTTGAGGAGTTCAACCAGAGGCTTCAGCCCAAGTTCAAAAAAAGTAAGTTGCTCCCCACAACGATGGAATCATTCGACAGATACGAAATTCGTTACTTTCTGAATAGGGTGAGCAATGTCTACACTCACAAAAGTAAATACGCCCTAATTCTACCGTGCTCCGCGAGAAAACCCTACTTGCTATCAAAAACTCACAGAATTATCAGAAACAGCTTGGGAAAACTGATATCAAGGGTGAACGAGATAATCGTATCCTCTCCCTTGGTTGTTCCGAGAGAGTTTGAGCTTCTGTATCCTGCTATCAACTACGACACCCCCGTTACTGGAGTTTGGAGTGATGAGGAGATTGACTTTGTTGCAAAACACCTCTCCAAGCTTTTAGGAGGCTTCGAAGTGATAATAGCCCATGTAGAGGGTGGCTACAAAGAGGTTGTGAAGAGGGCGGTTGAAGAGGACGAGGACAAAGAGGTAATATTCACCGCCTCAGGAAGCATTACATCAAAAGATTCGCTCAGAAACCTACGAAAAGAGCTTGAAGGTCTACCAGAGGATTTATCCACCCCGTTGAGCCTTTTAAATCTCCGTATTCTGGAGAGCATGCTTAAGTACCAATACGATGTCAGGATCGATTTAGAGGGGGTGAAAGTTAGGGGGAAGTATCCCAAACTCGAGTTCCACAGAGACGGTGTGAGAATCGCAAGAGTTGACACAAACTACGGACTGCTCGAAGTAGATATCCCACTCGCGGAATATCTTGCAGAGCAGAGAATATACTGTGTTGAAATAGACGACTTCGAACCATCTGGTACGATTTTCTCCGGAGGAGTTCTGAATGCTGACCGTAGGATCAGACCAAATGATGTTGTTGTGTTCAAGAACGACTTCGTTATAGGTGTTGGCAGAGCATTCATGTCTGGAGAAGAGATGGTCTTATCTTCCAAAGGTATCGCAATTGAAGTTAAAAGGAAGAAGAGGTCAGAAGAATAGAAAAATAGAGGGAGGAGGTAACCAGAGTCAATGCTGATGAAACCTGAAACAGTTTTATAAACTAACCCACCTACTATATAACATGCGAATTGAATTGATATTCTTGGGAGTCGCGATGATAATGGTGGGAGCCACATTAATTGCTTCTGAGTCTGCTGGAGTGGGAGTGGGTGGGGTGATATTCATAGGACCGATACCGATCGGATTTGGATCGTCACCCGAGTTCGTTCAATACGCATTGATATTCGGGATAATCATATACCTCATTTCCTTCATCCTCCTCAGAAAGTAATGTAGAAGGTGATATGATGGAAATCGGATACCTGCTAATATTCATAGGGATGATCCTTGTTTTTATTGGACTGATCTATCCCACGAGATACGAACAGTACGGAAAGGAACCTTACGAAGGATATGAAAGAAAATACGAAATGAGAGAATACGACAGATACAAAATGAAATACACACAAGAAGAGTACGATCAAACCGAGAAGAGGGAATCCAGAGTTAAAGCGGGAGGCATAATCATGATCGGTCCCATACCCATCATATTCGGGGATGCTAAGCTCACATTCTATCTCGCAATCCTCGCAGTAGTTTTAATGATCTTCGGATTTCTGTTCATGATACTGTAGAGGTGGTTGTTTAATGAGGAAGGATATCTTTTATTTTGAGAAACCCGGCAAGCAGAACACCGACGAGACCCTAAGGCTCGCAATAAGAAGAGCGGAAGAACTTGGGTTGAGATATATCGTGGTTGCATCCTCTACCGGAGATACTGCCAAAAAACTCATAGATATGCTCGAGAACAAAGACATCCATGCAGTTGTTGTGACATATCACAGGGGATTCTACAGAGAAGGAGAGGATTCCATGGATGAGAAGACCGAAGAATATATAAGAGAGCGTGCAACCCTTGTCAAGCAATCCCATATTCTCTCAGGTCTTGAGAGGAGTATTTCAAGAAAGCTTGGAGGTGTCTCAAGAACTGAAGCTATTGCAGAGGCTCTTCGATCTCTTTTCGGACACGGTCTAAAGGTTTGTGTTGAGATAGCGATAATGGCATCGGATAGCGGAGCAATACCGATAGAGGAGGTCGTATCCATAGGAGGCAGAGGGAGGGGTGCGGATACCGCGGTTGTTCTTCGCCCCGCTCACATGAACAACTTCTTCGACATGCAGATAAAGGAGATAATCTGCATGCCGAGAGAGAAAAGATAGTGTTGAGGTGCAAAAATGAGGCTTCTGTTCATTACATCCAATGAGGGGAAGTTCAGGGAGGTTAAAGAGATAGGAAAAGGATACGGACACGAGATCGAGTGGCTGAGAATAGAGTATGAGGAACTACAGGGAAATACTATCGAAGAGATCGCAAAAAAAAGTGCAGACCTGCTATCCAAAGAAGTGAAAAAGCCCTTCTTCCTTGAAGACAGTGGACTCGTCATACATGCTCTGAACGGTTTTCCCGGACCCTACTCATCGTATGTTTTCAAAACAATCGGCAATAAAGGAATAATCAAACTCATGGATGGTGTCGAGAACAGACGAGCCAAATTTATTGCGGTAATAGCATATTTTGATGGCAAAGATGTGAAAACATTCAAAGGAGAAGTGGAGGGAGAGATAGCTACCGAGATGAGAGGTGAGCACGGATTCGGCTATGATCCAATTTTCCTGTACAATGGCAGAACATTTGCCGAGATGGGAGATGAAAAGAACCTTGTATCCCACAGAAGAAGAGCTTTAGAGGTTTTCTTCTCATCCATAGGTTGATGAACAAGCGTCTCACAGCCCGGACAGTTCAGCCCACTTATCTTCGTTCTCAAAAACTCTAACCTTCACAAGCGTTAAACCCCTGCTCTCAAGCTTCTTATTTAACCTCCCGAATACATTCATGCATATGTGCTCGGATGTCGGAATCTCCATAATATCATTCAACAGCCTGTGGTCGTATTCATCCAGAACTTCTTTCAGCATTTTTTTCAAATCGTAGAAGTCCATGACCATCCCATCCTTCAGCTCCCCCTCTACCTCCACTTCCACCCTAAAGTTATGTCCGTGAACTTTGCCACACTTCCAGTGACCCGGTATGAAATGGGCGGAACTAAATGTTTCCGATACACCTATCCTCATCCTCATATCCACACACCTTCTACTACCTCACCTTTAGGTATTTATGAATCTGTGGTATGACCCTCGTATCCTTTATATCCATCATCTCCTTCTGTAATCTTAATATATTTTCAATCCCGCATCCATATACTGGCTGTAAAACAAAGCACCTCACATACTTATCAATTTCGCTTACGGAACTAATAATCTCCTCAAAATCGAAGTCATCCGGAAGAATTATCTTGCAAAATGTCACTCTTTTAGATGTGTTCCTCAAAATTCTGAATGTTTTTATCGTTTTCTCCAAAACATCATCGTAATTTGAGATTCCACTCTCTCTAACCTTCAAATCACCCGCGACATAGTCAACAAACCTCAACTTCTTTGCTTTTTCAGGTAGTGACATGTTCGTCTCGAGGTATATCGGCTTTTCAACATTCAACGCCCTGATGAAGTCTGCATACAACAAAGGCTCTCCACCCGTAAAACACACGGAATGTATTCTATCCGTGGACTCTACCCTGCCCCTAACATAGCTTAAAGATACCGGGTTTTTTATTATGATCTTGGCTGTGTAATCCGTGCATTGCTCTCTTGGTTTCGTATCACAATAGTAGCAGTTCAAATTACACTCCCTGAATCTCACGAACAACTGCCTAACCCCTGCAAGGATTCCCTCTCCCTGTATCGATGTGAAGATTTCTGAAATGTTGGCTTGCTTGGAGGGTTGCATGAAGAGATAATAAGGCCGACTATTAATTTGATTTGTCTTTTTGCTCCTTGACTCTTCACCCCACACCGCTCTCGTCGGAGTTCAAAAACTCGTCCGTTCAAGATCTTCATCGGATTCCGATACCGCCCTTGCGAGACACCACCATAAGCTAAGGCACTGCAAAAAGTTTTTAAGTTGCAATCAACTTGGTTTTTGAAAGGTGATGTTCATGGCAAGAATGCATGCAAGAAGAAGAGGTAGCTCAGGATCAAAAAGGGTTTACCGTGATTCTCCTCCCGAATGGATAGATCTCACTCCAGAAGAAGTTGAAAAGAAGATAATCGAGTTATACAAAGATGGATACGAGCCAAGCATGATCGGTATGATCCTGCGAGATAGATACGGCATACCATCCGTAAGACAGGTTACCGGCAAGAAACTTGTGCAACTTCTCAAAGAGAAGGGTGTCAAAATAGAATACCCTGAAGACCTAAAAGCCCTGATAAACAAGGCATTGAACCTTAGAAAGCATCTGGAGAGTCACAAGAAGGATTTACACAACAAGAGAGGTTTACAGTTGATTGAAGCCAAAATCTGGAGACTCTCGAAGTACTACAAGGAAAAAGGTATCCTTCCACCAGACTGGAAGTACGACCCAGAAAAGCTGAGAATCGCCCTTAGAAAATAACTTCAAGACCTTTAAAATCTTCTAATTTTATAGCTGATTTTAATTTTAAGACTGAAGTTAACTTACTCCAGAACCCTTCTCAGGAACCATACCTCCATTTTAATACAGCTCTGTGCCTCACACTCGAATTCTCTGCAACCGAAACAAGGTGGAAGACCCGTCAAATCTTCCATTCTTTCCATTATTTCCTGTAAACTCAGGTCTTCCTCCTTTTCTTCCTCTATTTCAGCATCTGCAGGGACTATCTTGAATGTTTTTACTCCATCAACAACAACCTCAATCCTCCTGATAATGTCCTCTTTCTCGAGTTTCCTCAAAATTCTTGAACATTTACTGCTATCTATTTTTAACTCCTTCCACAAATCTTTTTGAAGAATAGATCCTTTTTTTTCGAGAATTTGAATTATCTCATCTCTGGTATCCATTCTCTATTACACCTTATTCGTATGGCTGGATCAAGATGACATTGTTTCCTCTGAGAACAATATGTCCGAGATTTCTAACCTTCTCATTGTCTCTGTATTCCACCGCATTGCTCAAATGGAGGTTCATGTAGTCATCCACACTCTCCAATCGCCCCACAAGGTCGCTTTCCTCTCCCTTCATTTCAACCCTGATCATTTTTCCAATCAAAGTTCTCACCATTTGGTTTGGAAGCATTTTTGATCACCCCATTTTTCCATGATTTATCAAATCTTTTTCTTCAAATTTTTCCTACATTTTGAGTTTAGTTTACCAAATATTTTAGTATTGTGGTGTTTGTGCAGAACATTGAACAGAAACTTTAATTTTTCGTTTTCGTAGTGCTGAGACAAACCCAGAGTCAAACCAAATGCAAAAGCAAACCAAAACAAAAGATGTATATACAAGGCAAATAACCAACCCATATGAGGGTTGTTGTAACCGGAGGAGCAGGATTCATAGGCAGTCATGTTGTTGATAGGTTGGTTGAGGAAGGAAAAGAGGTTACGGTTATCGATAACCTCTCATCAGGTAGAGAAGACTACATAAACAGCTCTGCAGAGTTTATCAAGCTTGATCTCCTAAATGCCGAAAAACTCGATTTTTCGGGGGTTGAGGAGGTCTGGCATATCGCAGCAAACCCCGATGTCAGGGTCGGTTCGGTATCTCCCGAAAAGATATACCACAATAACATCCAAGCGACATTCAATGTTCTGAATGCGATGAGAAAGGCCAAGGTGAGCAAAATAATCTTCACCTCAACATCAACGGTTTACGGTGAGGCTGAGGTTATACCAACCCCTGAATCCCACCCTACCAACCCGATATCCATCTACGGTGCTTCAAAACTCGCCTGTGAAGCTTTGATTTCATCCTACTGCCATACATTCGACATGAATTGCTGGATTTATAGATTCGCAAATGTCATAGGCAGGAGAAGCACGCATGGAGTGATATACGACTTTATCATGAAACTAAAAAAAGATCCAAAGAGATTGGAGATCCTCGGCGACGGAGAGCAGAACAAATCCTATGTTTACATCGACGACTGCATCTCAGCGATGTTTTATGGACTTAAAAGTGAAGAGAGGGTAAACATTTTCAACATAGGAAGTGATGACCAGATAAAAGTGAAAAGAATTGCAGAAATCGTCGCAAACGCAATGGGTTTAACACCCAAGTTTGAGTTCACAGGGGGCAAACGAGGATGGAGAGGTGATGTGCCAGTAATGCTACTTTCAAGCGATAAACTGAAAAAACTCGGGTGGAGAGCAAAATACAACTCCGAATCGGCGGTTAAAAAAGCGGTTAATGATTTGTTGGATGAAATGAAATTGCGTTTTTAATTTTATTCGTGCGGTTTCGTAGCCTTCCATCCGCCCCATTCAGTCTTAATCTCAAAACTTTAAAAAAGTGTTAATCCTCCAGCCTTAGAGTCTTTATGTCCTCCGAACCAAGAAATATTCTCTCTATATCTACACCATGCGTTTCCTTCACAACATTCAACACAATCATGGTGTATGTTTTCACAACATGTTCCATTCCCGCAACTTTCTTAACGAATGCATTGAGAGTTTCCCTATCTCTGAACTTTGCGACGAGCATCATATCGAACTCACCGGTAACATCATAGAGAGCGGTTACATTCGGTTCCTTCGCTATCTCCTTCTCGATCTCCACCAAGTATCCTCCCTCAGCGGTTACACCAATGACCGCAATCAGATTAAAACCGAGTTTTTGATGATTGATGACCGGAATGAACCTTTCAATAACACCAATCCTTCTCATTTTGTTGATTCTGTTGTAAACAGTTCCCTCAGCAACACCAAGTTTTTCCGCAATCTCTCTCAAACTTTTCCTAGCATCATTCTGCAGTTCGACAAGAATCTTAATATCAAGTTCATCCAACTTTTCACCCATAAGGAAGCTAAGGACTTTAAAATATTTTTAATTTTCCCAATTTTTTCTGATGATTTTGAAGTTTTTCTCAAAACAAATTGATAAAAAATTGGAATTCTCACGACTCCGGTACAAACTTTGTTCCGTAGTAAATTATTCCATCTTCTCCATCCTCAAAGTATTTTCTGAAGGCTTTTTTGACCCTCATGCCTATGTGAATCTCGCTCTCATCACATACAACCTGAGAAGTTATTGTTGGTCCACCATCAAGCTTTATCAGTGCGACTATGTATGGTTTCATCATCCTATACTCTTCAGGCGTATCATGCACCACCGTGTAGCTCACGACCTCTCCTTTGTCCCCGAAATTTACCTCTTTCATCTTGCTTTTTCTTCTGCAGATGGGGCAGAAGTTCCTCGGCGGGTAGTACTTTGAACCACACGTCTCACAGACAGTCCCAACAATATCGTATCTGTACTTTATCTTTCTCCAAAACCTTGGAAGCATCATCTCACCCCATACACTGTTACAACCGCGGTTGCTCCCGTTCCACCAATATTAAGGGATAAACCTGTTTCGCAATCAACCTGTCTTTTTCCAGCCATACCTCTAAGCTGAAGTGTTATCTCCACCGCCTGCCTTATCCCGGTTGCACCTATTGCATGACCACATGCTTTTAATCCACCACTTGGGTTTACAGGAAGGGGGCCTGTAAGCTCGGTGATGCCTTCCCTTATCAGCTCCGCTCCTTTTCCCTTTTCAACAAATCCAAGGTCCTCATAAGCCATGATCTCCGCTATTGTGAACGAATCATGTATTTCCACAACATCCACATCCTCAGGAGAGATTTTTGCCATCCTGTATGCAAGGGAGCTTGCCTTCCTAACGGACTCCATCGTTGTTATGTCCCTCCTGTTCTGAACCGCAAGATAGTCGCTTGCCTGAGTGCATGCTCTGATGAAAACAGGGTTATCGGTGTACTCCCTTGCGATTTTCTCATTGGCAAGAATTACCGCTGATGCTCCATCACTTAGGGGTGCACAGTCAAGGAGGTGCAAAGGTTCCGCAACGAGAGGAGAGTTGAGGACATCTTCCACCCTTATCTCCCTTCTAAACTGTGCTTTAGGATTTAAAACTCCATTTTTATGATTCTTAACGCTAACCATAGCCAAATCCTCAGAAGTGGTGCCGTACCTCTCGAAATGTAGCTTAGCCATCAAGGCAAACAGAGCGGGAATGGTTGCACCTACAAACCCCTCCCACTCCCTGTCCGCAGAGGATGCCATTATGTCTGTTGTCATCTCACTCGCAACATCCGTAACCTTCTCCGCTCCTGCAGCAATCACAATGTCATGAATTCCCGAAGCTACAGCCAAGTATGCCTGCCTCAAAGCGAGACCACCACTTGCATCAGCTCCTTCAATCCTTGTTGATGGGGTTCCGAGCTCTGCAAGTCCAGAGTAGTCTGCAATCAATGCGGATATGTGTTCCTGAGCGAGATATCTGCCACCACTCATGTTCCCGATGTACATTGCCTCTATTTCCTTACCCTCCAGCCCCGCATCTTCTATTGCTTCTATCCCAGCCTTAAGCACAATTTCCCTAAACCCCTTGTCCCAAAGCTCACCGAATTCGCTCTGACCAACACCAATAATCGCAACCTTCTCCACAGCAATCACCTTTTCCCTACTTCATCTTTATCTTTCTTCTAAGCTTCAGATACACGCTGTAATCAACCTCAACTCCCCGATTTATCTTATCCCAAACTTTTGGCTCTCTTTCAAACTCTTCTATTCTATCAGTAATGTCAAAGATGAATGCATCACTTCCCGCTCCCGATCCAAAAGATACGAGCAATATTTTGTCCCCGGGCTTAGCTACATCAAGAATCGCGGAGAAACCGAGAACAGATGATCCAGAATACGTGTTCCCAACCTTTCTCACAACAAGCCCTTGTTCAATCTGTTCACTCCTGAAGCCGAGCATCCTTGCAACTCTAACGGGAAACTTACCGTTCGGCTGATGAAAAACCGCATAATCGAAATCTTCCGGCTTATAGCCATTCTCCCTCATTATCTTCTCACCTGCGGTATAAACATGTCTGAAGTAGGCTGGAGTACCTGTGAATCTACCTCCATGACTCGGGTACGGTTGTCCTTCTCTTCTCCAGAAATCAGGTGTGTCTGATGTGAAGGATAATGTCGCTTCCACCTCCGCGATGGGTGATTTTCCTATGATGAACGCGGTTCCACCAGCAGAAGCAGAATACTCCAGCGGATCTCCCGGAGCACTCTGGCTCGTGTCCGCCCCTATTGCAAGCCCGTATTCAATCATCCCAGACTTTACCATCGCAATACATGTTTGAATTCCAGCAGTCCCTGCTTTACATGCAAATTCATAGTCCGCTGCGTGGAAAAAGTTACCACATCCTATGGCATCTCCTACAATTGTTGCTGTTGGCTTTACAGCATAAGGATGGCTCTCAGAACCGACAAAAATCGCACCTATTTTCTTGGGATCGATTTTAGCTCTTTTAATAGCCTCTCTCGATGCTTCAACTGAAATCGTTGCGGTATCTTCATCAAGATCCGGAACGCTCTTTTGCAGAACTCCAAGTCCGCTTTTGATGCTGTCTGCATCTTCTCCCCACACCTTGGCTATTTCCTCAGCCTTTATCCTGAATTTTGGTATGTAAGTTCCGTAAGATACAATCCCGACAGAACTCATCTTAAAAACCTCCTCAGGCTTCTTATCATCTCATCTACAGGCTTCTCAGATACAACTAACGGGATTTTTTCAACTTCAGATATCTTGATGGCGATCTTATCCACACTTTCCGGTTTTAAGCCGTGCAAAACAATGAGAGACGGCTTAAATGTCGCAACTCTCACAGCAACAAGAGGAGATCTACCAGAAGACACCTTTGTGAAGATCATTGCCCTCTCAGATGTAAATCCGTAAAGTTTGTAGAAGTCGTAGGCGTTTAGCTTGAGAATTGCATCTATGCTGTCGATAACGGTATGACCATTAACATCCTTCTCAAAGCCATTCACGGGAATGCCATCTATCACATCAATGAACTCCCTGAACTGTACGGGCTTTTCGTACTCCATCATATCAATTATCACATCAATGTTGAATCCGTAAAGAAAGTCTCTGAATTTGGACAGGGTTTTGTAATCCCTCTCCGCATCAAGCTCAAGCAATGCCTCAATCAACCTCCTGATAAACGCTATACCCGGAGATTTCCTTCTGTCACTTTCATAATCACTTATAACGGATGGTGAGACCCCAAGCTTCTCCGAAAGATCCTTTTGTGAGATTTCAAAAATGTTTCTCCACTTTTTAATCGTTTTCCCCGGGTTGTTGGAAAAGATTATATCACCTGAAATCTTATCAATGAGCATTCTTGACGCATCATCCATGGATGAAAGATTGATTCCTAATTTATAAATTTATCGAAAATCATCGAAATCAATTTCGTCAATCAACTATCTCAAACTACTCTCGGGAACAGCAAGTTATTTATTCAGAATGCTGAGATGATAAAATGATTGATTATCTGTTGGAAATTAAGATTGACGGGGTGTGTGACTTATGAGGGTCTGGATTATCGGTTCATACGGTATTGTATCCACCACTGCAATGGTGGGTGCAAAGAACATTGAAAAAGGTTACGATGATTTTACCGGGCTTGTTTCAGAACTTCCTCACTTTGATTCAGGTAAAAACTTCACGAAAAAGTTCGAATTTGGAGGACATGAGATCAGAATGAAGGAAAATGCCTATGATGCAGCTCTCGAACACTGGGAGCTGAATAGACACTTTGACAGGTATTTTCTTGAAAATGTAAAGGAGGAACTCGAGAAGATAGTTGCAAAACCCGGAACCGCCATTAACTGTGGAAGCGGTCTTGCAGAACTTGGAAAGATAAAAACCTTGGAAGACGAGGGATTAACCCTGAGGGAGATAGCAGACAGAATAGCTTCGGACATGAAGGAGTTCGCGGATGATAGTACAGTAGTCATAAACATAGCCTCTACAGAGCCGATTCCGAACTACAGCAACGATGTGCACGGTTCCCTCGACGGATTCGAAAGAGCCATAGACGAGGACAAGAGGGAGTATATCTCCGCAAGCATGCTCTACGCATACAGTGCTCTAAAGCTCGGTTTGCCGTATGCAAACTTCACACCAAGTGCTGGCTCAAATATACCGGCACTGAAGGAGCTTGCTTTAAAGAACAGAGTTCCTCATGCAGGAAACGACGGTAAAACCGGTGAGACTTTGGTTAAAACCACCTTAGCTCCAATGTTCGCCTACCGGAATCTCAAGATACTCGGATGGATGGGCTACAACATACTCGGTGACTTCGACGGAAAGGTGCTGAGCCACAGAGACAACAAAGAGAGCAAAGTTATGAGCAAGGACAAGGTTCTGGAGAAAATAGTGGGGGAGTCACCTTACAGCATAACGGAGATAGAGTACTTCCCAAGCCTCGTTGACAACAAAATGGCGTTCGACTTCATACACTTCAGAGGATTCCTCGGCACTCCGATGAAGTTCTATTTCATCTGGGATGCAATCGATGCGATTGTCGCATCTCCCCTGATATTGGACATAGCAAGATTTTTGCTGTTTGCAAAGGAGAAAGGAGAGTACGGTGTGGTAAAAGAGCTTGGATTCTTCTTCAAAAGTCCAATGGACACGGATGTCGTAAACACACACGAGCAATTCCAAATCTTGGTAGATTGGTACAACAGACTGAAATAATTTTTTAATTACTCCTCATAATCGTAGTCGTAATCGTAGTAGTCCTCCTCAAATTCCTCCAACTCTTCCTCCTCTTCTTCCTCCTCAAATGCAAGGCTGTCGATAGAGTAAACCTCATTCGTATCAAGAGCGAGAAGCTCATCATCCTTAACTATGAGAACCAATCCACATAGCTCACAATGAATTTCCATGCCCTCAAACATATCTGTTAGCTCGAGAACTTCCCCACATGATGGACATCTAATTACCTTAACCACCATTGATGGAAAAGGTGAAATTCTCAAATAAAAGCTTTTCTCAAAAACCACTTGTTGTATTTCTCTGAAATGGACTGGCATCACCACACATACCACGAGCCTAAATGAAGGTTATAATAACTCTGCCAAGACCTACACAAACCTTAAATACTTTGACTGACCAGTCAGTCATAATGAGAGAGAGGATTCTCGAGTCCGCATTCAAACTATACACTACTAAGCCACCCTACGATGTAACGGTTGAAGAGATAGCAAAAGAGGCGGGAGTTTCAAAAAGCCTGATATTCTACTATTTTAAAAACAAGGATTCTCTAATCGAGGAGACCGCATATTACGGATTTAAAAAGATGTTCGGAGGAGAGATAAGAAGCGTTGAAGAATTGATAGACCTAAGCTTTCAAATTCTCGATGAAAGGAAGTCGGAAATAGGATTCTTCATATACACGATGGAGAAGATCGTCAGGAGCAAGAGGTTCGACAGATTCAGAGAGCTTTTCGTTGACATCATGAATGACCTCATAGCACCTCTCTTCGTAAAGGAGGGTTTTAAAGATAGTGAGAAGGTTGCAATCGTCATTTGCGCCATGCTCGATGGATTATCCCTTTATCACTATTTCTACAATTTCGAAGACTTAGAATCGTACAAGAAATTAATTCTTGAAATAGTCGAATGTAAGAAACTAAAGGAGGTAGAGATATGAGAAAATACCTCATTCTTTTGGGTATTTTGCTGTTGATCTGTCCCTCAAAAGCATTGCCCTTAAACATATCCTACCAAACAATCCCTGAGAATCCAACAGTGGGAGATTTTGTTTTGAGATTGTACGTGCAGAACGCAGGAACCGATATCACGAAGGTCGATATGTACATCTCGGAGAGCGAGAAGGACCTCTCGATTGTGGATGGTAAAAGCGAGGTTTCCCAGAAATACATAAACCTCGGGAAAGTTCCACAGGGTACTGCAATTGCAGAACTTAAGCTCAGAGCAAAAAATTCGGGGCTATATGAGCTGAAAGTCGAGATAAAAGGTGATCTGTCCGAAGTTATCAGAAACTCCATCGTCATAAGGGTTGTAGAGAGGCCATCCTTCACTGTTCAAAGCAATATAACCTTGATGCCATCTTCCTCCAAAGATGTGGTTGTGAAGGTTAAGAACAACGGTGGAACAGCTAAGGATGTTTCAATCTCTGTTCAAACCCCGAAAGGGTTCTCAGTAGATAAAGCTAAACAATTTTACAGCGAATGGATGGAGAAAGACGAGAAAGTGATTTCTTTCACAATGAAGGCTGATAAAGATTTGGAAAAAGGGCTGTACGAGCTTAACCTGCAAATAACATTCTACGATGAGTTCGGCAATTCTTACTCCGAATCAATTCCGATTCCGGTTCAGGTTCTCGGAGAACCGGAATTATCGATATCAATAGACAGAGTTGATCCGGAGAGGATATATCCGGATTCGGAGTTCACTATGCATTTTTCCCTCGAGAACACAGGATATGATACCGCTAAAAACCTGAAGGTGTTCCTGAAACACCCCGAGGGATTCGACGGAGAGGGGGAGAAGATACTCGGAAACTTGAGAAAAGGAGAAAGCAGGAAGATTTCATTCGCTATGAAAAGTGGAAGCTCATACGGAAGTTTTCCATTCGAGATAATCGTGAAATACAACGGTAAAGAGATTAAAAAGAGTTTTAACCTCTTTGTTAGTGAGAGAGGGAGAGTAAGCATAGATTTAGCAGGTGTATACACCTCACCTCAAACCGTGTACTCCGGGGATACTTTCAAACTATCACTACAGCTTGAAAACAGTGGTAAACAATCCGCAAAAGCTGTTTCAGTGAAATTAATCTTGCCAGAAGGTATTGAAGGAAGGAACTCCTACTTCATCGGCACTCTCGAAAGTGGAGATTCCGCTACAGCTTCTTTCGATCTGATAGCAAACAAGAACGGAGAGATGACGATGAAGGCTATTATAACATACATGGATGAGAAATTCGATAAATACGAAGAAGAAAAGGAATTCAGCATTTATGTATTCCAGAAAGGCAATCCAGAGATTCTAATCGGTTTTGGAGTCCTAATAGCACTCACAATCGTATATTTCGTTAAAAGAAGGATGAGTAAAAAATAGTGAGAAAAGGAAACCTGACTTAAAAGTGTAAAAGTGTAAAAAGACAAGTAGAATAGCATGAATAGGGAAAAAATCCTGAGGCTAACAGATGTGTGGAAAATCTACAGAATGGGAAAGGTAGATGTTACCGCCCTCAGAGGCATAAACCTCGAAATCGACAGAGGAGATTTTATTGTAGTTCTCGGACCTTCCGGGTGCGGAAAAACAACACTGCTGAACATCATAGGCGGAATAGATAACCCAACCAAAGGTAGAATCATTTTTAACGGAAGAGATGTGTCAAATCTGAGCGAATACGAAATGACCATGCACAGAAGGAAGAACATCGGCTACATCTTCCAATTTTTCAATCTAATCCCCACCTTAACAGCTAAGGAGAATGTGATGCTCTCCGCTGAACTCGTTGAAAACCCAAGAGATGTTGACGAGGTATTGAACACAGTAGGATTGCTTGAGAGAGCTGACCACTTCCCGTCAGAGTTGAGCGGTGGAGAGCAGCAGAGAGTTGCAATTGCAAGAGCCCTCGTTAAAAACCCACCTTTGATCTTAGCAGATGAGCCGACCGGAAGCCTTGACTTCAAAACGGGCAAGATGATTCTGGGAGTTATGAGAGAGATAAACCGAAAAGAGAGCATCACAATCATTCTTGTAACCCACAACAGCGTAATTTCCGAGATGGCTGACAAAATAATCTACCTGAAAGATGGGGAGATAGAGAGAATCGTGGAAAACCCCGAACCCAAGGAAGCTGATGAACTCGAATGGTAAGCCGATCAGTAATTTGGTTTTAAAAACGAGGGATTGACATGCCAAAGCTACTTGATCTGAAGGTCATACGAGACATAAAAGATAAAAAAGGCATGTTCATCGCGATAACATTCTTGGTATTCATCGGCATCATGCTATTCTCCTCTTTCTACATGGCATATCTGAACATAAAGGAGACCTACGAAAAATTCTACGAAGAATCTAACTTCGAAGATGTATCGGTTTCATTCTCTCTATCACCCAGAGATGTCGTGAAAGAGGTCAGAAAAATTGATGGTGTTTTGTGTGTCGAAGGTAGACTGAAGGTTAAGGGCTCAGTAGAGATTCAGGACAAAGATGTGGAGATGTACTTCATCTCTCTTCCAGAAAAACAAGCGATAAACAGGATTTATTTCGTTGAGGGCAGTAGTGACGCAAACTCGATCCTATTACTTAAGAAGTTTGCAGACTACCACGATATCTCCGTGGGAGATCGAGTCAGAGTAAAAATCAATGGAGAGACCCTAAATCTCAAGGTCGGCGGTCTTGTTTATAGTCCCGAATTCATATGGATTGTAGAGGAAGGGGAATATTTTACAACACCGAGAACTCTTGGAATAGCCTATGTCCCGGAAAAAATTCTTCAGAAAATCTACGGAAACAAGATAAACGAGATAAAAGCTATAACCTTCAGAGACAGCGATGAGGTGCTAACGAGATTTCTGGATGCTTTAAAAGAGTACAATGTTACGAACTACTACACAGGGGAGAACCAACCGAGTAAGAAGATACTTCAACTCGATTTAGACGGTTTCAGACAACTTGCAATCCTTTTCCCTGTTTTCTTCCTCCTGATATCTGTATTCGCAGTTTATGTGCTTCAAACGAGATTGGTTAACGAGCAGTTGAGGAACATGGCTGTGATGATGGCTCTTGGCATGACGAGGAGAGAGCTACTATCGCACTACATCAAACATCCTGTGATGATCTCCATTGCGGGAGGAGTCTCCGGCTTAATAGCGGGTTACTTAGTATCTGTTTTAGTAACAAAAGAGTACACCTCCATACTAAATCTGCCTTACTACATATCCAAAATCCATTTAGAAGTGATGTTTGTTGGATTTCTTGCATCTCTAACACCGGTTGTCTCAGGATACTTTGCCATGCGAGGCATCTCAAAGATAGAGATTTCCACAGTAATGAGGGGCATAATAGAGACAAAAAAGGAGTCGATCATTGAAAAATACATAGAAAGGTTTTTAAGAGCTAAGATCCTCGTAAAATTCTCCATAAGAAACCTTTTCAGAAATACGAAGAGAACATTATACTCCATCTTCAGTGTCGTCGCGAGTATGATGCTTATCATGACATCCATGATTTTTGTGGATTCCGTCGATTTCTCTATGGATCTTATGTTCAAAAAGTCCATGAACTACGATCTCGATGTAAAACTGATAGGTTATGCAGACAACGAGTTCCTGAAGGAAATAAAAAGAATTAAGGGAGTTGAATCTGCATACCCCATTCTGAATACATACCTTTTGATTCGAAAAGATGGAGAGACCAAAGCATTGGGTATAATAGGCATGGAAAACCAAGATCTATACCGAATATTTGACGGCAAAGGCAGAATACACCTGATGCCTCCAGAAGGAATAATACTGCCCGAAATGATTGCTAAGAACCTCAGCATCTCGAGCGGAGAGAATGTGAATATCCTAACTCAATACGGAGTTAGGAAGGCTAAGGTGTACGATGTTGTGGAGATAATCCTCTCCCCCTACGGATTTGCAGACCTCGATGAGCTTCAAAGAATTCTACAGATAGAAGGCTTCAACCAGATAATCCTGAAGGTTGAAGATAGACAGATAGACAGGGTCAAAAACCTGATTGAGAGCTACGACAATGTTTTAAGGGTGGACTCTGTTGAGGGTCTCGAGGAAGACATGAAGAGTCTTATGAGCTTCTTCTATGTTTTCATATTCTTTTCTCTGTTATTCGGTGGTTCTCTCGGATTTGCATCCATCTTCAACACAACAACAATTAACCTTCTCGAAAGGAGCAGGGAAATTGCGACCCTGAGGATGATTGGCTACACAGCAAGAGAGCTCTTAGTCACGATTGCAGTGGAGAGCTTTGTCATAGGCGTTGTCGGGATTTTGATAGGCATTCCGATGAGTCTACTTCTGGCAAATCTATTCTTCAAATCCTTCGAGAGCGAACTGTACTATCTTCCCCCGGTGATCTACCCGAGAACCTACTTCATCTCCATAGCCCTTGTTTTCATTATCTTAGCAATTTCCCTTATCCCTGCAAGCAGATACATCAGGAGAATGGAAATCGACAAGATCACCAAGGAGTTCGTTAGTTGACTTGGGAAAAATTTAAATCAACGAATTACTAATTCACTTCATGAAGTCTTCGAGAATAGAGGGCTTTTACAAACTTTCTCCCGAAGAGAGACTTAAGATAGTTTCTGATTTTGCAGAATTGACAGAAGAAGAGAGAAACATCCTATCAAGCACAGGAAGTCTAAAGATGGATATCGCAGACAGGATGATAGAGAATGTGATTGGCACATTCGAACTTCCCATCGGCATAGCGACCAACTTCCTAATTGACGGTAAGGATTACCTAATTCCAATGGTTATTGAGGAGCCGAGTGTTGTTGCCGCAGCAAGTAATGCTGCGAAAATGGCACGGGTTAAAGGTGGTTTCACGACATCATCAACAGGACCGCTTATGATCGGTCAAATTCAGGTTACAAATCTACCAGATCCTAATTTTGCAAGATTACAAGTCTTACAACACAAAGAGGAGATCATAGAGAAGGCAAACTTGGAGGATAGTATCTTGATGTCCTTGGGTGGAGGGTGCAAGGATGTCGAGGCACGAGTCATAGACACTCCCAGAGGCAAGATGCTCATTGTTCACCTGATAGTCGATGTTAGGGATGCAATGGGTGCTAATGCGGTAAACACCATGGCTGAAGCGGTAGCACCGATGATTGAGCGAATAACAGGAGGAAAGGTATACCTGAGAATTATATCAAATCTCGCAGTTTACAGGATCGCAAGAGCCCATGCCATTTTTGACAGGGACACCATTGGAGGAGAAGAGGTCGTAGATGGAATCCTCAACGCATACGCATTCGCGGTAGCAGATCCCTTCAGATGTGCAACCCACAACAAAGGAATAATGAATGGAGTTTCTGCGGTTGTAGTTGCTACAGGAAATGACTTCAGAGCAATCGAAGCAGGTGCTCATGCCTACGCATCACTAAACGGATACAAGCCATTAACAACCTACGAGAAAAACAAAAAGGGAGACTTGGTTGGAACAATAGAGATCCCGATAGCGGTAGGTATAGTAGGGGGTTCAACATCCGTTAACCCGATGGCAAAAGTCAATCTGAAGATTCTCGGTGTTAAGTCCGCTGATGAGCTGTCACGGATTATATCCGCAGTTGGTTTAGCTCAAAATTTCGCAGCACTAAGAGCCTTAGCCACCGAGGGAATTCAGAGAGGACACATGTCACTCCACGCAAGAAATATAGCAATCTCAGTTGGAGCCAAAGGAGAAGAGGTAGATAAAGTCGTGGAAATACTCGTCAAAGAGAGAAGAGTAAAAGTGGATAGAGCCAAGGAGGTTCTCGAGGAATTGAGGAGAGCGTAACTTCCTTAACTCCCCAAGATTTGTAATCTTTAAAAATTTCTTATTTCGTCTGAAAATTTCATTAGAATTTCATACTTTTTCGAAAGATTTATTATCAGTCGAAAAAAGCTTTGCTGGATGACCGCCAACATCTTTCAAGGCTTCATAATAACCATTAACGGAATATTCGGTGTTTTCATAGTTCTCGGGATTCTTGCCTTTTTTATGTGGCTATTGGGTGTTATATCTAAAAAAGAGCAAATTCAAGGCTACGAAGTTAGAGAAGAGGATACAGAGAGAATATTTAGTGAAAAAGAGATAATAGCAATTATCTCAGCCATTCAGCACTTTAAAGCTTTTTATGAAACCGGTGTGAGGGAGGTTAAAACATCAGAGAATTGGAGGAAATACGCCAGAATAGAGCAGGTGAGATAATGAAGTTTAAAATCGCTATTGATGGTGAGAGGTTCGAGGTTGAAGTTGAGAAAATAGATAATGAAAGGTACAAGGTAACTATCGGAGAGAAGGAGGCTCTCGTCGCGGTTGAGGAGATTCCTGAAATTGATGCGGTGAGTGCAACACCTCTCACTCCAGAGCCCATATTGGAAAGCAAGAAGGAGAAAATAGAGAAAAAAGCCGAGAAAAAAGATTATTCAGAAAAAACGATCACTGCAATGATTCCTGGAACCGTTACAAGAATAAATGTAGGCAAAGGAGACAGAGTAAAAACAGGAGATGTGATAGTAGTAATAGAAGCGATGAAGATGGAGAATGAGATAATAAGCCCCTATGATGGTACAGTCAAAGAGATTAGAGTTCGAAAAGGTGAAAAAGTCGATACAGGAGATGTTATTGCAATAATAGAGTGAGGTGATACTTTGATTGACCTTTCGGTAACCTCAATTCTGGAGCTTAGCTACAAGAATGTGATAATGATTCTCATCGGATCACTTTTGATATACTTGGGCATAGAAAAGAAAATGGAGCCTTTACTACTTGTTCCAATTGGACTCGGAGCAATACTCGTCAACATACCCAAGGGCGGTCTTGATGGAGAGGGTTTGCTCGGAATTTTCTACGAATACATGATAAAAACTGAGATTGTGCCACTACTCATCTTCCTGGGGATTGGTGCTTTGACAGATTTTTCACCTCTTATTGCAAATCCGAAAACATTCTTACTCGGTGCGGCTGCACAGATCGGTATTTTTCTCGCATTTTTGCTGGCGATATTATTCGGTTTCAGCTTTCAGGAGTCCGCATCCATAGGAATTATCGGGGGGGCGGATGGTCCCACAACAATATACACCACCACCATTCTCGCACCACACATTCTCGCTGCAACCGCTGTTGCTGCGTACAGCTACATGTCGCTGGTTCCGATAATACAGCCACCGGTAATAAAAGCCCTTACGACCAAGGAGGAAAGAAGAATAAGAATGCGGACGCTTAGAACGGTTTCAAGAAAGGAGAAGATCATTTTCCCTATTGCGACAATAATAATATCTGGAATACTCGTCCCAAAAGCCCTGCCACTAATAGGAATGTTAATGGCAGGCAACCTATTCAGAGAGAGTGGTGTTACGGAGAGACTTGCGAAAGGTGCAAGCGAGGAGCTTCTAAACATAATGACGATAATCCTCGGACTTACCGTAGGAAGTACTATGAGGGCTGAGAGCTTCCTAAATCCTAAGACTTTACTCATACTTATCCTCGGTGTATTTGCATTTGCAACCGCAACCGCGGGTGGTGTTCTGCTTGCAAAGGTTATGAACCTATTTGTAAAAGAGAAAATAAACCCGATGATAGGTGCCGCTGGAGTTTCTGCGGTTCCAATGTCGGCAAGAGTTGTTCAGAAATTAGCTCTTGCAGAAGATCCCGAAAACCATCTCCTCATGCATGCCATGGGTCCGAATGTTGCAGGGGTTATAGGTTCAGCGACCGCTGCAGGAATCCTCATACATCTTCTTGGATGATTTCAAGTCCATCGAGGATGTAAGTATCATCAAAATATCTTTTCAAAATTTTTCTTAAGCTCAAAATCCCCTTCTCAAAATCTCCACCGAGAAACTCAAAAAATTCCTTCAACTGCCTCACTGATCGCATCTCAACAGGTGATTTTGCTGATGATGAAAATATTACTGGTGTCGAGAGCTTTTTTGAGAATCTTATTATATCCACAGTGTGTTCTATCTCCCTCATCCTTTTTACTCCCTTTGTTTCCAAAAATTTTCTAAACGATATCTCTATTGCAACATCTTTCTCCTCACACATCTTCAACGAAATGTAATCTATTCTGTTCCCAGTAAAATCAAGCAAAATATCAACCTTCTTTCTCGAGATTGCGTTTCTCAAAACAGATTCGTTCTTAGCGACTACACCAACTATCCAGTCCTTTTTTGCAGATCTTAGCTTTTGTTTAAGCTCCTTCGTATCTTTCGCACAAACCAGATACCCAGGGAATACTCCCTCAACCTCTTCTTCTAAAGTGTCCATCAGTTCAACATCCGATGTGAAGTACAGGCACGAATTAAAACCAAGATGCTTAAGAAAGCCCTCATCAGGCTTGAATCTCACAACATCAGGATATAGATTGTTAAAATCCATTTTATCACTTAATTCTTACTTAATACCTTCCAAAATCAATTTCTTTCCTGCGGTGATGACTTTGTCCCTTTTTAACGGATATGTCGTTATCTTAACCTTTATTGTTATCGCATCCCCCCC